>NZ_JAXOVV010000028.1:0-44773 GCF_036663415.1 Salinicola sp. 4072
GCATCAAGGGGTTTAGAAAGCTGGAGCTGGTCGTGAACAACGTCCGGTTCCAGGATGGGGAGCAGGTAACCGATCAGTCAGACAGGACTGCCGCCTGACTGCCATCCACCAGATTTGACTATAACTCTTAACCGAACGGCCAAGGGCAAGACAGATACCTTTGTTCTGGACTTCGTGAATGAGCCGGATGAAATCTACAAGGCGTTCAAACCCTATTACGAGGTGACCACCAAGGAAGAGGATACCGATCCTCAGCAGCTCAATAACCTGGCCTACACGCTGTCAACCTGGCAGATTTTCACTGAGGGCGAGGTGAGCGCTTGGTGTGAGGTCTGGTTCCGCAACCGACTCAACCCGACAGGCGGTGAGCACAAGAAGCTGAACAGTCTGATTAACCTGGCTGTCGAGCGATTTAAGAAACTGAGCGAGGAAGACCAGGCCCTGTTCAAGGGGCAGTTGGTCAGCTTCCGTAACCTGTACGGCTTCGTTGCCCAGATAATCCCGTATCAGGATTCGGACCACGAGAAGCTATACACCTATTCCCGCTTCCTACTCACCAAACTGCCTTATACCGCCGATACCCGCACGGTGCAAGTTGATGATGAGGTAGAGTTAAAGTACTACCGGCTTCAGAAAATCAGTGAAGGAGCCATCGACCTGAAAGTAGGCGAGCCGGAAGCCCTCTATGGCCCGACCGAGGTCGGCACCGGCCAGGCTGAGGAAGAGGTGCAGTTATCGACACTGGTCGATAAGCTCAATGAGCGATTTGGTACAGAGTTTACCCCGGCGGATCAGCTGTTCTTCGATCAGGTGAAGGAAACAGCCGTTTGCAGGAAAACAGGAAAGCCCGCCTCAGCACGTCATACCGGCATTCGGCTTTGGTCAGAGCCCGGACCTCTTCCAGGGTCAAATACGTTCGTTTGGTGTTCTCCGGTTTGATGGACTTGACCTGTTGAACCGGGTTGTCGCGGACAATGCCGTCCCGATAGGCCTGGTTGAGCGCAGCGCGAACCTTGTTGAAGTAACTGCTGGTCGTGTTCTTGGCCAGTTTGGTACCGGATTTGGTGGTAGCTTCATGCTGAAGGTAGTGCCGGAACCCTTCCAGGAATCGCTTATCGACTTGTTCAAAGGTCAGTTCAGACAAGCCATGGTAGCGGTGCAGGTGATGACGGGTGGAGATCCAGATCGAATGGTTGGATTTGCTCCCGGAAGCCTTCTCGTCGGTCAACTGGTCGAAGTAATCGAAGAAGCTGGCAGAAAGCTTGGTCCGATCATCCAATCCATGTCGTGACGACTCGATTTCCAACAGCCGCTTTGCCCTGATGGCCTCAGCCTTCTGATTCACGGTCTTGTTGTGCTCACGCTCCGCCGGAAGGCGGGGTTTGTCGTAGAGGAACAGGTTCAGGGGCTCATATGAGCGCTTCTGCGCCCGAGAACCGTTCTGACCCGTCTTGGAACCGTGATAGTAGACCAGTCGCAAGGCACGGTGGCCGTTCTTGTCTGGTTCGCGTTTCTGGATAGTGATTTTCATGTTTTGCTCCTTTTGTGCTCCGAGTGCTCCGAAAACTTATACTCGGAGCACACACGGAGCAAGGGGGGGCAAAACGGATCAAGTTGCCTGCAAAGAAATAGAATAAATTTCGTTATAAAACAATGGCTTATTTGTATTTTATTGGATGCTTTTCGATCTTTTTGGCCGTTTCACTTCCCGATGCAGAAGCTGCCGAAGATCTCCCCGAGCAGGTCGTCCGCGGTGAACTCGCCGGTGATCTCGTTGAGGGATTGCTGGGCCTCGCGCAGATCCTCGGCGAGCAGTTCGCCGGCGGCGGCGCCCTTGAGCTGGGCAGTACCGTTGGCCAGGGCCTGGGCCGCTCGTTCGAGAGCATCGAGATGACGGCGGCGGGCGGAGAAGCGGCCTTCGGTGGTGGCGTCGAAGCCCATTACCGCCTTGAGATGCGCTTTCAGGTTATCCACACCCGCACCGGTCTCCGCCGAGATTCGGATCACCGGAGGCGTTGTGGACAAGTCGACGTCGCTGCCTTCGCCGCTCTGGTCGATCTTGTTGCGCACCAGTGTCAGCCGGCCGGGATCGGGCAGCCGTTCGACGAATTCCGGCCAGATCTTCACCGGATCGAGCGAGTCCGTCTCTCGGCTGTCGACCAGCAACAGCACGCGATCCGCCTTCTCGATCTCGGCCCAGGCGCGCTGAACGCCGATCTTCTCTACCGCGTCCGGCGTGTCGCGCAGCCCGGCGGTATCAATCACATGCAGCGGCATGCCGTCGAGATGGATATGCTCGCGCAGCACGTCGCGGGTCGTGCCTTCGATTTCGGTGACGATGGCACTGTCGCGTTCGGTCAGGCGGTTGAGCAGGCTGGACTTGCCGGCATTGGGGCGACCGGCGATGACCACGCTCATGCCCTCGCGCATCAGCGAGCCCTGATTGGCGGCGGCGCGGACAGTCTCCAGCGTGTGCCTCAATGTCGCCAGCTTGGCGGCGACCACGCCATCGGCGAGGAAATCGATCTCTTCCTCGGGAAAATCGATCGCTGCCTCGACGTAAAGACGAAGTTCGATCAGTTCGCTGACCAGTTGCGAGACACGCTGCGAGAACTCGCCCTGCAACGATCGCAGCGCATTTTCCGCGGCGGCACGAGAGCTGGCGTCGATCAGATCGGCGATCGCCTCGGCCTGGGCCAGATCGAGCTTGTCGTTGAGGAATGCGCGCTCGGAGAATTCGCCAGGCCGCGCCAGCCGCGCACCCAACTGCACGCAGCGTTCCAGCAGCATGTCCATCAGCACCGGGCCACCATGGCCGTGGAGTTCCAGTACGTCCTCGCCAGTGAAGGAGTGGGGGCCGGGAAAATAGAGCGCGATGCCTTCGTCGATGACGCTGGCGTTGCCCTGGAATGCGCCGTAGTGCGCGTAGCGAGGCGTCGGCTGATACCCGAGGATGGTCTCCGCCAGGGCTTTGGCCGACGGCCCCGAGACGCGGACGATGCCCACGCCACCACGCCCGGGCGGCGTGGCCAGGGCTGCGATGGTGTCCTGTCGGTAGAGCGGCATGTTCATGGCAGTCTCCGGTCTAGGGGATCGAGGGTGGCCATTGCCGTTCGGCAAGCCTGGCCGAGTATTGTCCGGGGGCAGGTATCAAAACGCCAGACCCCCGCCGGGGCGGGGGTCTGGAAGTGCGACGAACGTCAGCGTCAGCCTTTGGCTTTCACGGCCTTGCCGCCGCCGGCGTCTTCCTTCAACACCTTGTTGGTGATGAACCACTGCTGAAGGATCGAGATGCTGTTGTTCACGATCCAGTAGATCACCAGGCCAGCCGGGAACCACAGGAAGAAGAAGGTGAAGACGATCGGCAGCATCTTCATGATCTTCGCCTGCATCGGGTCCGGCGGGGTCGGGTTGAGGAATTGCTGAAGCAGCATGGTGCCGCCCATGATGATCGGCAGGATGAAGTACGGGTCCTTGGCCGAGAGATCGTTGATCCACAGCATGAACGGCGCATGGCGCAGCTCGACCGACTCCATCAGCATCCAGTAGAGCGCGATGAACACCGGCATCTGAATGACCATCGGCAGGCAGCCGCCCAGAGGATTGATCTTCTCCTTCTGGTAGAACTTCATCATCTCCTGGGACATGCGCTGGCGATCGTCGCCGTACTGCTCCTTGAGCCGCTGCATTTCGGGGCCCATCTTGCGCATCCGGGCCATCGACTTGTAGGCCTTGGCGGCCAGCGGGAACAGGATGATCTTGACGCAGACGGTCAACAGCACGATCGACCAGCCCCAGTTGCCGACGATGCCGTGGATCTTCTCCAGCAGCCAGAACAGCGGATTGGCCAGGAACCACAGCCAACCGAAGTCGACGGTCAGTTCGAGGTGCGGCGCAACCGCTTCGAGGCGCTCCTGAACCTTGGGACCGACATAGAGCGTCGCGGCGAGCGTCGCCTGCTGCCCCGGCTGTACGGTCTGGTTGGGGCCGGCGAACGCGGCCACGGTACGGTTGCGATTGTCGACGTTGCCGTAGTAGAGGTTCTGCTGGTCAGGGTTCGGCACCCAGGCGGAGGTGAAATAGTGCTGGATGATCGCGACCCAGCCACCTTTCACGTCACGGTTCTGGAAGTCGCCGTTGCGAATGTCGTCGAATTTGACCTTGCTGTAATGCTCGTCCGGCGAGGAGAAGGCCGCACCCAGGAAGGAGTGCATGCCCATGCCCGAACCGCTGGTCGGATCGGCGCTCTGGTCACGCGCCAACTGGCCGATGAAGCGCGCGGTGACCGGCTGCTGGCTTTCGTTGTCGATCAGATATTCGACCTTGATGGCGTAATCGTCGCGATTGATGACGAAGCGCTTGATGATGTCGACACCGTTGACGCTACCGTGCAGATCGACGTTGATCGAGTCCTGACCTTCACTGAGCTGGTAGCTGTTCTGATCGGCGGTGAACGGGATGCGACCCGAATGCCCCTCGATCTGCAGCCCGGACTTGGCCACGTAGCTGCGCACGTTGTTGTCGCTGAGCAGAACGAAAGGCGTATTGGAATCGAGCGCCTGATCATGGCCGAACAGCGCGGCATAGACGATATCGCCGCCGTTGGGATTGATGCGCAGATCCAGCACGTCGCTCTGGACCTGAATCAGGTTGCTGCCTCGGGCCGGATCGGCGCCGGCGGGCATGTCATCCTGGATCGGCTTGGCATTGCCGTTGCTGTCCGTCGGTGCGGACAGGGCGCTGCCTTCACCATTGTCGCTGTTACCCGATGACGCTGCCATCTCCGGCGCCGGGTTGTTCACGACGTTCTGACCATAGTCTTGATTCCACTGCATGATCAGCAGATAGGCCAGCACGGCCAGCGGAATCACGAAAAGGAGTCGTTTCAAATCCATATAGAGGTCTGCCCGGTAAGGGAATGGGTCAGTGGGCGCCGGGCATCGGCAGTCGACCGGCAAAATTCGCCGGTACGCCCCGGCTTTCGGCGCGGGGGAGTCCGATCAGGATGACGAAGCGTCTTGTCGCGTCTGACGAGCGGACTTTTCCAGGCGCTTCCACATGCCATTGAGCTGGCGAGAGACGCTGGCGTTGTCCAACTCGTGTACCCCTCGCCGAGCGAGTATCACGATATCCACGGCCGGTAAACGATGCTGCTGATGGCGGATGGATTCGCGCACGAGGCGTTTGAGACGGTTGCGGTCGACGGCACGACGCACGTTCTTCTTGCTGAAGATCAACCCGATCCGCGGATGGCCCAACGCGTTGGGACGAGCCAACGCCAGCAATCCTTTACCATGGACCTTGTAAGGAGCGTGGTCGAAAACGTGCTTGTAGTCCCCGGCATTCAGCAGACGCAACTGCCGGGGAAAACGCTGATCGGACACTCGGCGTCCGATCAGGCGCTGAGACGCTTGCGGCCTTTGGCGCGGCGACGAGCAATGACCTGACGGCCGTTCTTGGTGGCCATACGGGCGCGAAAACCGTGGACGCGCTTACGCTTCAGAACGCTGGGCTGGAAGGTGCGTTTCATAGCTGCTAATTCCCAATTAGTTGATTTCTAAAGAAAACGGGTTGAAGCGGGGTGCCCGACACGTTTGCAGGAAGCGGGCTCACTCGACTCAAGAGCGGGAATTCTAGTGAATCCGCGGTGCCGGTGCAATTTTTCCGTGAATTATCCACACCCTGTTACGGGTCGAGCGCGGGCCCTGACGTGTCGGGTCGGATACTCGTGCCGCAACGGATCCGAACTGGGCGACCCCGCGATGATCGGCCTTGGAGGCGTACCGTGGATGACCGTTTCCGAAGTGGGCTTGTCGCTCATGTGGTTAACAACGGGGATAATGTTTGTGGATAAGCTGTTTTTTCCCCTTTATAACAAAGGCCTATGTGTTGATTCAGGTTGTGGGGAAGTTGCGCATTAGCGGTGGGCGGGATGGATGCCTTCGAAGATGAAGGCAAGCGCCTGCAACAGGTTATTCGCAGCTATCACCAGAAAATCCACAGATTTCGGCCTGAAGGACGGCAACTTATCCACAATTGCCTCGAATTTACCCTCGTGTGGATAACCTGGCAGGTCGACGCTACAATGTGCGCCCGTTTTTTCCATTCTCGTTTTCTCAACGTTCGGTGAGGTCGTGTGTCGGTCGCTCTCTGGCAACAATGTCTGAACTCGCTGCAGGATGAGTTGAGCTCTCAGCAATTCAATACCTGGATTCGTCCCCTGCAGGCAGAGGACGGCGAAGTGGACGAACTCTGTCTATTGGCGCCCAACCGTTTTGTCCGTGACTGGGTCAGCGACAAGTACCTGAAGCGAATCAACGAACTGTTGCGTGAGGTCGCGTCCAGCAACAAACCGCCCAAGGTGCGCTTGACGGTGGGAAGTCGCCGGGCAGCCGCGGTCTCTCCGCGAGATCTGGGTGCCCCCGTTTCCGCGCCCAGTCGGCCGCCGCAACGGCCATCCTCGCCCAGTGTGCAGACGGCGACGCGGTCTGACGAGGCGGCCGAGGAAAGACAGGTCGACCGCTCGCGGGAACGGGAAGAGAACGGCCGGCGCGGAGGGCAGCGTCAGGTCCAGGTCGAGGGCAGCCTCAAGCATGGCAGCGGGCTCAATCCCAACTTTACCTTCGAAACCTTCGTCGAAGGCAAGTCGAACCAGTTGGCCCGCGCCGCCTCGCGCCAGGTGTCCGAAAACCCTGGCGGTGCCTACAATCCGCTGTTTCTCTACGGTGGCGTCGGTCTGGGCAAGACCCACCTGATGCACGCCGTGGGCAACCACCTGGCCGGTCTGCGCGACAACGCCAAGGTGGTCTATCTGCACTCCGAGCGTTTCGTCGCCGACATGGTCAAGGCGCTGCAGCTCAATGCGATCAATGATTTCAAGCGCTTCTATCGCAGCGTCGATGCGCTGCTGATCGACGACATCCAGTTCTTCGCCGGCAAGGAGCGCTCCCAGGAGGAGTTCTTCCATACCTTCAATGCCCTGCTGGAAGGCGGCCAGCAGATGATCCTCACCTCCGACCGCTATCCGAAGGAGATCAGCGGGGTCGAGGAGCGGCTGAAATCCCGCTTCGGCTGGGGCCTGACGGTGGCGATCGAGCCGCCGGAGCTCGAGACGCGCGTGGCGATCCTGATGAAGAAGGCGGATCAGGCCGAGGTCGATCTGCCCCATGATGCGGCTTTCTTCATCGCTCAGAAGATCCGGTCCAACGTGCGCGAGCTGGAAGGGGCGCTCAAGAAGGTGATCGCCGACTCCCACTTCATGGGCAAACCGATCACCCAGGATTTCATCCGCGAGTCGCTCAAGGATCTGCTGGCGCTGCAGGACAAGCAGGTCGGCATCGAGAACATCCAGCGCACAGTGGCGGAATACTACAAGATCAAGCTCGCCGATCTGCTCTCCAAGCGCCGGTCACGCTCGGTGGCGCGTCCGCGTCAGGTCGCCATGGCGCTGGCCAAGGAGCTGACCAATCATAGCCTGCCGGAGATCGGCGACGCCTTTGGTGGACGCGATCACACCACCGTATTGCACGCCTGCCGCAAGGTCGTGGCCCTGAAGGAAGAGAGCGCGGACATCCGCGAGGATTACAAGAATCTGCTGCGGCTGTTGACGAGTTGAGTCGGCATCCCGCCAACTTCCGCCACCACAGGGATTGCGGGTAGCGCCCGCCGAGGCAAGAATGGGGCGGCGCGGCCCGACGGCTCTCGCCGTCTATTCTCATGATCAGGATCGATCCACCGGTTACTGGATTCGACTTCAGGCTTATTGAACCAACAACGGAGCCCCAATGAAATTTTCCATCTCTCGCGAAGCCCTGCTGCGCCCGCTGACGCTGGTGGCCGGGGTGGTCGAGCGCCGCCAGACGCTGCCGGTGCTCTCCAACGTACTGATCGAAGTGCAGAACGATCAGCTGGCGCTGACCGGTACCGATCTCGAGGTGGAACTGATCGGCCGTGCGACGCCGGAGTTGGTCGACGAGCCCGGCTCGGTGACGGTGCCGGCGCGCAAGTTGATGGATATCTGCAAGTCGCTGCCGGATCAGTCCGCCATCAGCTTTTCGCTGGAAGACGGGCGCGTGGTGCTGCGTGCCGGACGCTCGCGCTTCACGCTCTCCACGCTGCCGGTGGCCGAGTTCCCCAACATCGAGGATGGCCAGAACGACACCACGCTGTCGCTGCCGCGCGGAACGCTGAAATACTTGATCGACGCGACCTCGTTCGCGATGGCGCAGCAGGACGTGCGCTATTACCTCAACGGCATGCTGCTGGAACTGGCGAACCACCTGGTGCGCACGGTGGCCACCGACGGGCACCGTCTGGCAGTCTGCGAACGCAGCGCCGATATCGAGATGGAAACCTCGCGCAAGCTGATCGTGCCGCGCAAGGGCGTGCTGGAACTGACCCGCCTGCTCGACGGCAGCGACGAGCCGGTCGAGCTGATGCTGGGCTCCAACCACATTCGCGCCAACACTGGCGAGTTCACGTTCACTTCCAAGCTGGTCGACGGCAAGTTCCCAGACTACGACCGGGTCATTCCCAAGGGCGGCGACAAGGTCTTCATCGCCGAACGCAGCGAGCTGCGCCAGAACCTCGCCCGTACCGCGATCCTCTCCAACGAGAAATATCGCGGTGTGCGCCTCCATCTCGAGGAGAACAACCTCAAGGTGATGGCCAACAACCCCGAGCAGGAAGAGGCCGAAGAGAACGTCAGCATCGAATACAGCGGCGACGCGCTGGAGATCGGCTTCAACGTCGGCTATCTGATCGACGTGCTCAACGTGCTGGATGCCGATCGCATGCAGATGACGCTCTCCGACGCCAACAGCTCGGCCTTGATGGAAGAGCCGGGTGGGGGGGATGCGCGCTACGTCGTCATGCCGATGCGCCTCTGACGAACGGTAATGCCTGCGCGTGCGAACCACTTTGTTGCACGTCGCTCTCAAAGCTCGCCTAACCCCGTTGTTATGTCTCGCTTTTTGAGCGTCGTGCGCCGCGTGTTTCATCACGCTCGCCGATTACCCGCGAGAGATGGCGAGCTTGGCCATCGCTCGCCAGTTTCTTTGACGTCGGAAGACGAATACCCGCCATGTCGGTTTCGACCCAATTTCCTTTCGCCCTGCGATCCGAGTATCCATGCCGCTTGATCGGTTGAGTTTCCACGGCTTGCGCAATCTGCGCGCGTTCGAGATGGCGCCGGGTCCGCATATCAATCTGATCAGCGGTGCCAACGGCAGCGGCAAGACGTCTCTGCTGGAGGGTATTCACGTCCTCGGCATGGCGCGCTCCTTTCGTACCCAGAAGCTCAAGTCGCTGATCGATCATGACAGCGACGAGATGACGCTGTTCGGGCGGGTGGCCGGCGATCCGCCACTGCCGGTCGGGGTACGCCGCCGCCGCGATAGCGCCGAGCTCGATATCCGGATCAGAGGGGAGCGTGCCGCGCGGATCACCCAACTGGCCGAAGCGCTGCCGCTGCAATTGATCAATCCCGATGCCTTCCGTCTCCTCGAGGGTTCGCCGGCCGCCCGCCGCGAGTTTCTCGACTGGGGCGTTTTCCATGCCGAGCGTGACTTTCTGGACAGCTGGAAGCGGGTCAGAAGGGCCCTGAAACATCGGAATGCGCTGCTCAGACATGATAGAATCGACCTTCAGTCGATACGCATCTGGGAGCGTGAACTCGCACACTGGAGCGAACAGCTGGATGGTTTGCGGGAACGCTACATGACGCGTTTCGTGCCGGTGTTCGACGAGACCCTGGCGGCATTGTTGCCGTTGCCGGATCTGACCCTGCGTTACTCGCGAGGATGGGATCGTCAACGGGCGCTGCTGGAGGTTTTCGAGGCCGGGCGTGATATCGACCGCCAGATGGGTTTCACGCAGCAGGGGCCCCAGCGCGCCGATCTGCGCATTCGCGTGGGTCGTCATCCGGCGGTGGAGGTCTTGTCGCGGGGACAGCAGAAGCTGGTGGTCAGCGCACTGAAACTGGCCCAGGGGCGCCTGCTCGAGCAGTTGACGGGACGTACCTGCCTTTACTTGATCGATGATCTGCCGGCAGAGCTCGACGGCAACCATCGGCGGATCTTCTGTCAGTGGCTGGAGCAGCTCAGTTGTCAGGTCTTCATCACCAGCGTCGATCGCGAGGCGCTGGCCGACGTCTGGCAGCCAAGCACGGATGTGGTGGCATCGACACTTGCCGACGGACGGCTGCATTCGGAATGATTTCACCATGGAGTGAGCAATGAGCGAACAGGCCTACGATTCATCGAGCATCAAGGTCCTCAAGGGATTGGACGCGGTGCGCAAGCGTCCCGGCATGTACATCGGCGATACCGATGACGGTACCGGGCTGCACCACATGGTGTTCGAGATCGTCGACAACTCCATCGACGAAGCGCTGGCTGGCCATTGCAGCGAAATCCGGATCGTCATCCATCCGGACGAGTCGGTCACCGTTTCCGATGACGGTCGCGGCATTCCTACCGATATCCACGCCGAAGGCGTCTCCGCGGCGGAAGTCATCATGACCGTGCTGCATGCCGGCGGTAAGTTCGACGACAACTCCTACAAGGTCTCCGGCGGTTTGCATGGCGTTGGTGTCTCGGTGGTCAACGCGCTCTCCGAGCAACTCAAGCTGACCATCTGGCGCAACAATCAGGTTCATGAGCAGATCTATCATCACGGTGTGCCACAGGCGCCGCTGAGCGTGGTCGGCGAGACCGAGAAATCCGGTACCCAGATCAGCTTCAAGCCGTCGAGCGAGACCTTCGCCAATATCGAGTTTCATTACGACATTCTCGCCAAGCGCCTGCGCGAGCTTTCGTTTCTGAATTCCGGCGTGGCGATTCGTCTGGTCGACGAGCGCGATGGGCGGGAAGAGCTGTTTCATTACGAGGGCGGCCTCAAGGCGTTCGTCGATCATCTCAACGTCAACCGCACCGCGCTCAACCCGGTCTTTCACTTCGAGGCGCAACGCGAGGATGGCATCGTCGTCGAAGTGGCGATGCAGTGGAACGACACTTTCGCCGAGAACGTCTTCTGCTACACCAACAATATCCCGCAGCGCGACGGCGGTACCCACATGGCGGGTTTCCGCGCGGCGCTGACGCGTACGCTCAACAGCTACATCGACGCGGAAGACATCCAGAAGAAGGCCAAGGTCGCTACGGCCGGCGACGACGCCCGCGAGGGTCTGACGGCCATCATTTCGGTCAAGGTGCCGGATCCCAAGTTCTCCTCGCAGACCAAGGACAAGCTGGTCTCTTCCGAGGTGAAGACGGCGGTGGATCAGGAGTTGAGCCGCCAGTTCTCGGACTACCTGATCGAGCATCCCAACGAGGCCAAGGCGATCGTCAACAAGATGATCGACGCTGCGCGCGCCCGTGAAGCGGCACGCAAGGCCCGCGACATGACACGGCGCAAGGGTGCGCTGGACATCGCCGGGCTGCCGGGCAAGCTGGCCGACTGCCAGGAGAAGGATCCGAGCCTCTCCGAACTCTACCTGGTCGAGGGCGATTCGGCCGGCGGCAGTGCCAAGCAGGGCCGTGATCGTCGTACCCAGGCGATCCTGCCGCTCAAGGGCAAGATCCTCAACGTCGAGAAGGCGCGCTTCGACAAGATGCTCTCTTCCGCCGAGGTCGGCACGCTGATCACCGCGCTGGGCTGCGGGATCGGTCGCGAGGAGTTCAATCCGGACAAGCTGCGTTACCACTCGATCATCATCATGACCGATGCCGATGTCGACGGGTCGCACATCCGCACGCTGCTGTTGACGTTCTTCTTCCGTCAGATGCCGGAACTGATCGAGCGCGGCCACGTGTTCATCGCCCAGCCGCCGCTCTACAAGATCAAGCGCGGCAAGCAGGAGATGTACCTGAAGGACGAGCAGGCGATGACCGACTATCTCACCACCACGGCACTGGATGGCGGCCGCCTCTACGTCAACGCCGATGCGCCGGGCATTGCCGGCGAGCATCTGGAAGCGCTGGTCAACCAGTATCGCGACGTGATGAAGCGCATCGACCGTCTGTCGCGTGTCTATCCCAACGCCGTGCTGCGCAAGATGGTCCACGCTCCCAAGCTCGACGAGAGCAATCTCGGTGATCGAGGCACCATGCAGACCTGGATCGATGCGCTGCAGGTGGAGATGGATTCGCTGATCGCCCACGAAGGCGGCCCGCGCTATACCTTCCAGCTCCAGGAAGATACCGAACGCGGCCTGTGGATGCCGGGCGTGGCGCTCACCGCCCATGGCGTGACCACGGATTATGTCTGGGGGATCGACTTCTTCCGCAGCGCGGATTATCGCGCGCTGGCCAATCTGGGCGAGACGCTCGATGGCCTGATCGAAGAGGGCGCCTATATCGCCCGTGGCGAACGTCAGAAGCCCATTGCGAATTTCTACGATGCGCTCGAGTGGCTGATGCTGGAAGCGCAGCGCGGTCTCAGCATTCAGCGCTACAAGGGGCTGGGCGAGATGAACCCGGACCAGCTGTGGGAAACCACCATGGACCCGGGCTCTCGACGCATGCTGCGTGTCTCCATCGAGGATGCCGTCGCCGCCGATCAGATGTTCAACACGCTGATGGGAGACGAAGTCGAACCACGACGCGACTTCATCGAGCGCTTCGCGCTGGTGGCCAATCTGGACGTGTGATCTCCCTCTGACCAGCCGGCCAGTCGGTCGGCCAGCCATCATAAAGAGCGGCTCATCCTTCGGGGTGAGCCGCTTTTTTGTGCCGTGTTTAAGGCGAGAGGTGGGCGATCGGCCCGCGTCAGCCGTCCCGGCTGTGAACCGGCGGCTGGCGGTTCTGCTCGACGAATTCGCGGATGCCTTCGGCGAGGCGTCGGCCCTGGCGTTCCAGCGTCTCGCCCTCGACCATGCCGACGCCCAGTATCAGGCCGCGTCGATGATCGCCTGTAGCACAGACCCGGCTCAGCGGGCGAGTGACCAGATGCTGTCGGTTCAGCAGTGCCTTCGACAAGCGCTCGTCGTCCAGCGTCGGCGAGAGCGCCAGGCTCAAGCTGATGTTGCCGGCCGGTGGTGAAACGCCAATGACTCCGGGCGTGCCGACGAGCAGATCATGTAGCCGCTGTTGACGCCGAAGATATTCGCTCGCCATGCGGCGGCACCAGCCATCCAGATCGCCATCATCGATGAACGTGGCGAGCACTGCCTGATCCAGCAGCCGACCTTCACGAAAGACGCCGGTACGTACCCGGTTGATCGCGTCGCTCAGACCTCTCGGCACCACCAGGTAGCCCAGCCGCAGACCCGGAAACATCAGCTTGGAAAACGATCCGATCAGGATCTGGTTGCCGGCATCGGGGTCGAACGACAGCTCCCGGTGATGGCCGTCGCCGAATTCATAGTCGTCCTCCAGTATCCAGTCCGATCCGAGGTGTTCGATCAAGTCACGTTTGTGAGTGCTTACTGACTTCACGCCCAACGGATAATGGTGAGTCCCGGTAAAGTAGAGCAACCTTGGATGAGGCTGCGGCAGGATCCCGGTGTAGCCTTTCTCAGGTTCCCAGATGGCGTGTTCGATGGCGAGGCCGCCGGCCTGGAAGACGTTGCGAGCGCCCCAGTAGAACGGCGAATCCATGACTACGCGATCCCCGTTATCGGACAGTGTCAGCGCGCAGAGCTGCAGGCCATGATGGGCGCCTTCGGTGATCACGATCTGGTCCAGCGCGCAGTCGATACCTCGCCATCGCGCCAGATAGCCGGCTATGGCCCGCTTCAGGGGCCCATAGCCACCCGAGGCGTAGGAGAGCAGCAGCGTATTGTGGGGCACGGTGATACGCGAGTAGAGCTGACGCCAGCGGGCAATCGGGAAATGCGCGATATCGGGGACGCCGGGCACGAAGGTGCCGCTTTGCAGCGGGCTGGCACCGACGTCGCTCAGAATGGCATTGGCACGGCGTGAAACTGGTCCGATATCGCCAACTTCGAGCTCTCTTGATTGTGAACGCTTACTTACCCAGGTGCCGCGGCCGTGATCGGTGACCAGTTGCCCTTGGCGGATCAGCGTGTCGATGACACCAGCAAGCGTATTGCGAGCCACACCGAGTTCGGCACACAGCGCCCGATGGCCAGGCAATCGCTGACCATCCTGCCATTCGCTGTCGATCAGCCTCAGCAAGGTCTGTTCGAGGCGGCAACGTTTGGTCAGATGACGCGGCTGGGCCTGGTAAGCCTGCGCGATGCGATCCAGTGCCCGGTGGCGGTCGTCCATGATCTCCCCCTCGCAGACGCGGAAAGGTTCGGATTATGCGTGGGGAGCGGGAGGTGGTCTACAGTCGTTGAAAAGTGGTCTAGTCCCGGCGAGGCGTCGGGGTGGTAGCGTGGCGTCAGGGCCGAGCTCCGGGTTGACCCAACACGATCTCGGCTCATCAATAACAACCTGAAGAGAATCCCGTCATGTCGAACGCTTCTCAACCTCCGGAGTTCGTGCGAGTCCTGGCTCGTGCGGACGTCCTTGCCTTGGCCTTTGGCGCCATGATCGGCTGGGGCTGGATCGTCCTCACCGGCAGCGCCATTCTCGACGGCGGTAGCGTAGGCGCCATGCTCGCCTTCGTCATTGGCGGTATTGCCGTGCTGCTGGTGGGGCTGACCTACGCTGAACTGGCGTCTGCGATGCCGCAAGTCGGTGGCGAACACGTCTACAGTTACCGCGCGCTCGGCCATTTCGCCTCGTTCGTCTGTACCTGGAGCATCGTGCTGGGCTATGTCAGCGTCGCCTCCTTCGAAGCCGTGGCGCTGCCCACGGTATTCGAGCATCTGTTTCCCGGTTACGCCGTCGGCGATCTGTGGACCATCGCCGGCTGGGAGGTCAAGGCAACCTGGGTGGCGGTCGGCGTGATCGGCTCGATCGTGATGATGGCGGTCAACTACCTGGGGATCTCCACCGCCGCGCTGCTGCAGAAGGTCGTGACCGGATTGATTCTGGTGGCGGGCGTGATGTTCGTGACCGGGTCGCTGTTTACCGGTGATGGCGGCAACATGCAGCCGCTGTTCGCCAGCGGTGAACACGGAGCGATCGGCGGTATCGTGGCGGTACTGGTGCTGGTGCCGTTTCTGTTCGTCGGTTTCGACGTCATTCCCCAGGCGGCGGAAGAGATCAACCTGCCGTTCCGGGATATCGGCAAGGTGCTGGTGCTTTCGGTCATCATGGCGGTGTGCTGGTATACCCTGATCATTCTCGGTACCAGCCTGATGCTCGACAACCAGGCGCTGCAGGGCAGCTCGCTCAGCGTACCGGACGCGATGACGGCGGTATTCGATGCTTCCTGGGCCGGCAATCTGATGGTGCTGGCGGGCATTGCCGGGATCATCACCAGCTGGAATGCGTTCTACATCGGTGGCTCGCGGGCGATCTACGCGCTCGCCCATTCCGGCATGCTTCCCGCCTTCCTCGGCAAGCTGCATCCCCGCTACAAGACACCGACCAATGCGATCATCCTGATCGGCGTGCTTTCCACCGCCGCTCCCTTCTTCGGCCGCCCGGCGCTGGTATGGCTGGTCGACGCCGGCGGGCTGGGCATCGTGCTCGCCTATCTGTTCGTGGCGCTGTCGTTCCTGATCCTGCGCTATCGCGAACCCGACATGCCGCGTCCTTATCATGTCGGTGCCGGCAAGCTGGTCGGCGTGCTGGCGGTGCTGCTGTCGCTGGGCATGACCTGTCTCTACCTGCCCGGTAGCCCGTCGGCGCTGACGCCCGTCGAGTGGTCCATCTTCGGCGGCTGGATGATCGCCGGATTGGCACTGTACGGATGGGCTCGACGGCACTACGGTCGAGAGATGGGCGATCGCCTCATTCGGGCCACCTACGACAAATCTTGATTCCGATTTCATGGCGCGCCGCCTGCCGAGCTCGACGACGACGCGCAATCCACGTTAGCGGCATTCGATGCCGCGTCAGGAGGAGTGTTCCATGGCTAATACATCCATGACCAACGCAGAACTCAACGAACTCAAGCAGCGCTATGTCGCCAACGGGGCGGCCAGCCCGGCCGGCCAGTTCGCCGCCCGTGCCGAGAATGCGGAGCTGTGGGACGAGGACGGCAAGCGTTTCATCGATTTTGCCGGTGGTATCGGCGTGCTCAACATCGGTCATCGCCATCCGAAGGTGGTCGAAGCGGTCAAGGCGCAGCTCGACAAGGTGATGCATACCTGCCAGACCGTCATGCCCTACGAGGGGTACGTGCGGGTGGCGCAGAAGCTCAGCGAGGTGACGCCAGTACGCGGCCATGCCAAGGTAATGCTGGCCAACTCCGGCGCCGAGGCACTGGAGAACGCGGTCAAGGTGGCACGCGCCGCTACCGGTCGTTCCAGCGTGATCTGCTTTACTGGCGGCTACCATGGCCGGACGTTCATGACCATGGCGATGAACGGCAAGGTGGCGCCGTATCGTAACGACTTCGGCCCGATGCCCGGCCAGGTCTATCGCGCGCCCTATCCGGTGCCGTCCATCGGCGTCAGCGAGGAAGAGGCGCTGCGCCATCTGAAGATGACGCTGAAGACCGACGCCAACGTCAACGACACCGCGGCGATCGTGATCGAGCCGGTGCTGGGCGAGGGTGGCTTCCATGCGGCGCCTGCGAGCTTCCTGAAAGCGATCCGCGAGATCTGCGACGAGCACGGCATTCTGATGGTCGTCGACGAGGTGCAGTCCGGCTTCGGGCGGACCGGCAAGCTGTTCGCCATCGAGCACAGCGGCGTCGAGCCGGATATCATGACCATGGCCAAGAGCATGGCGGACGGCATGCCGATCTCCGCGGTCGTGGGGACGGACAAGGTGATGGATGCCTCCGGCGGCAACTCGCTGGGCGGCACCTATACCGGCAGCCCGGTTTCCTGCGCTGCGGTGCTGGCGGTGCTGGAAGTGTTCGAGGAAGAGCGCATTCTGGAGAAGAGCCAGGCGCTGGGCGAGAAGCTCAGGGCGCGTTTCGACAAATGGCAGCAGGAGTACGCCAGTGTTGCCAACACGCGCAACCTGGGCGCCATGGCGGCATTCGATCTGGTCAGTGGCGAGAGCGGCGCGCCGAACGCCGAGCTGGCCGGCAAGCTGTGTCGCGAGGCGCGCGAGCGTGGCTTGATCCTGCTCTCCTGCGGTCTTTATGCCAACACGATCCGCTTCCTGATGCCGGTCACCATCAGTGACGAGGTGCTCGGGGAAGGGCTCGATCTGATCGAGACCATGCTGAGCGAATTCGGCGCCTGATCGACAGCCGCCTGCCGTTGACGGACGGTAGTGGTCATTACAAGAAACCGACGCTGGCGACCAGCGTCGGTTTTTTCATGGCGGCATGCCGATAAGCGTAAGTGAGCGCTTACTTTTTCTGCTGACCAGCATCCCGCTGCATGGCGATATGCGGAATACCATCCTCCAGATAGACATCCCCCATCGGCGCGAATCCGTGGCGGCCATAGAAGTCTTGCAGATGGGCTTGCGCGGAAAGCGCTGCATCCCGGCCGGGCCAGAGCGATTCGATTCGCGCCAGTGCAGCACGCAGCAGGTCATGGCCGAGGCCGTTGCCGCGGTGGTCGGGATCGATGACCACGCGACCGATGGAAACGGGTTTATCCCTCTCCTCCGGCACCTTGAGCCGTAACGTCGCCGCGAGATGATGCTTCGTCATCACGCTCAGGTGGTGCGTCGAAGCCTGAAGGTCGTGGCCATCCAGCTCCTGATAAGGGCACTGCTGTTCTACCACGAATACGGCCACCCGCAGTGACAGCAGCGCATAGAGCTTGTCGGGATCGAGCTCGGGGCCGGTGTGCCATGTCCACTCGTATGATGCCATCTGTCTCTTCCCTCGCCGCCGTTCAGCCATCATGATCGAAGCACTTTATCTGGATACGGACATCTGGATACGGACGATACGTATCCAGGCATTCGGAACGGCATCTTACGCAGCGCCCCGAAAAATGTCAGTGGCGACGATCACTAGGAGAGCGATGACGACATGAGCAATCTGGCAATCGATTACGACGACGTGGTGGCGGCACACCGTCGGCTGGAGGGAATTGCGCATCGAACACCGGTGTTGCGCTCGACGACGGCGGACGATCTTACCGGCGCATCGCTTCACTTCAAGGCGGAGCACCTTCAACGTATCGGCGCGTTCAAGTTTCGGGGCGGTTACAACGCCATCAGCCAGTTCGACGCCGCACAGAAGGCTGCCGGCGTCATCGCGTTCTCCTCGGGCAATCATGCGCAGGCGATTGCGCTGTCGGCCAGGCTGCATGGCATTCGCGCCGTCATCGTCATGCCGGAAGATGCCCCGGCGATCAAGATCGCTGCCACGCGGGGGTATGGCGCAGAAGTGGTGCTCTACGATCGCTATACCCAGGATCGTGAAGCGCTGGGTCGCGAGCTCGCCGAGGCCGAGGGCCTGACACTGATCCCGCCGTTCAACCATCCCCACGTGATGGCCGGGCAGGGCACTGCCGCCAAGGAGCTGTTCGATGAAGTTGGTGAGCTCGATACGCTGCTGGTGCCTCTGGGGGGCGGCGGGCTGCTCTCCGGTTGTGCCACGGTCGCCAGGGCGCGATATCCCCATTGTCGTGTGATCGGGGTCGAGCCGGAAGCCGGCAACGATGCGCAGAGAAGCCTGGCCAGTGGCGAGATCGTTTCCATCGCCACGCCGCGCACCATCGCCGACGGCGCCCAGACCCAGGCCTTGGGCAGCCTGACGTTCCCGGTACTTCGAGAGTGCGTCGACGACATCGTTACCGTGAGCGATGCCGAGCTCGTTCATGCCATGAGCTTCATGGCCGGGCGGATGAAGCAGTTCATCGAGCCGACCGGTTGCCTGGCGGCGGCAGCGGCCCTGAGTGGCCGGGTGGCCGTCGAGGGGCAGCGGGTAGGAATCATCCTGTCCGGAGGGAACGTCGACCTGAACCGGTTCGCCGAGCTGATTCAGGGCGCGAAGGAATAGCCCACATGAAACACATCGCTGACGACACGTGACTGACCATGTGGCTGACAGAGAAGCGGCGGGCATGCCTGCTGTCGATCTCCTCAGGACAGGCCCGCCGCGATGATCGACGGGGCAGCCGTCGACCTCAGGCGCTCCGATGCCATCGGAACGCCTGGTCAGATAGTTAGAAGAATCCCAGGGGATTGATGTCGTAGCTGATCAGCAGGTTCTTGGTCTGCTGATAGTGCTCCAGCACCATCTTGTGGGTTTCGCGACCGACGCCGGATTTCTTGTAACCCCCGAAGGCGGCATGGGCCGGATACTGGTGATAGCAATTGGTCCATACGCGGCCAGCCTGAATGCCACGACCCATGCGGTAGGCGCGGTTGATGTCGCGGGTCCAGACGCCGGCGCCGAGGCCGAATTCCGTATCGTTGGCAATGGCCAGCGCTTCCGCTTCATCCTTGAACGTCGTGACCGACACCACCGGCCCGAAGATCTCCTCCTGGAACACCCGCATCTTGTTGTTGCCCTTCAGCAGGGTCGGCTGAATGTAGTAGCCGCGGGATAGCTCATCGCCCAGTGACTCCCGCTCGCCGCCGGCCAGGAATTCGGCGCCTTCGCCTCGTGCCACGTCCATATAGGACATGATCTTGTCGAACTGCTCTTGCGAAGCCTGGGCACCGACCTGGGTTTCGGTATCCAGCGGATGGCCGCGCTTGATCTTCTTGATCCGTTCGATGACACGCGACATGAACTCGTCGTAGATGCTTTCCTGGACCAGGGCGCGAGAAGGGCAGGTACAGACTTCGCCCTGATTGAGGAAGCCCATCACCAGGCCTTCGGCGCACTTGTCGATGAACGCGGGCTCTGCCGACATGACATCCTCGAAATAGATGTTCGGCGACTTGCCGCCCAGTTCCACTGTCGAGGGAATGATGTTCTCGGCGGCACACTTCATGATGTGTGAGCCGACGGGTGTCGATCCGGTGAAGGCAATCTTGGCGATGCGCTTGCTGGTGGCGAGTGCCTGCCCGGCCTCTTCACCGTAACCATTGACGATGTTGATCACGCCTTTGGGCAACAGGTCATGAATGACCTCGATGACCTTGAAGATCGAGACCGGGGTCTGCTCGGCCGGCTTGAGCACGACGCAGTTACCCGCAGCCAGTGCCGGCGCGAGCTTCCAGGTGGCCATCAGGATCGGAAAGTTCCAGGGGATGATCTGGCCGACGACGCCGAGCGGTTCGTGGAAGTGATAGGAGGCGGTGTTCTCGTCGATCTCGGCAGTGGTGCCTTCCTGGGCACGAATGCAACCGGCGAAGTAGCGGAAGTGGTCGATGGCTAACGGAATATCGGCGGCCAGTGTCTCGCGTACGGCCTTGCCGTTGTCCCAGGTTTCCGCGACGGCCAGCATTTCCAGGTTCTGCTCCAGACGGTCCGCGATCTTGAGCAGCAGGGCCGAGCGTTCCTGAACGGAGGTCTTGCCCCAGCCGGGGGCAGCCTTGTGAGCAGCGTCCAGCGCCAAGTCGATATCTTTCTGGCTGGAACGAGCGACCTCGCAGAAGACTTCGCCGGTGACCGGCGTGATGTTCTCGAAATACCGTCCCTCGGCGGGTGGTACCCACTCACCGCCAATGTAGTTGTCATAGCGCTTCTCGAACTGGGTGATGGCGTCCGAGGTATTCGGGTTGGCGTAACGCATGGTGAGGTTCTCCTGGTGAATCGGTGGCCGATTGCTGGATTTCTCTACCAATTTGCGCCCCTTGGTGCGCTCTCGCCATTACGCTTTAGGCGACCCCGGTAACCCGGTAGCACTTCGACCAATGATGAACAGTCAGGCAATGTCGCGGTGTTACTATGAACTGTGTGGTTCAGCGACCTAAGGAGGGTCTGACCATGTTGCAGACTCAAGACAAATCGGCTCAGGATCGCCCGCTGACTGACGACAGCGGCTGCTGCCAGATGAGTTCGATCAACCTGCTCGATGATAGCGTCTCCACGCAGAAGGAAGTTCAGGATCGCAACGTGCTTCAGCTGTATCTGCTGACGGTTCAGATGAGAGCCTTGATGGATGTGGCTTGTCACCAGGGCCATGCCTCGTTTCTCACGGAGCGTTTGCGTTACCACACAGAGCAATTGGAATCCCAGTTTTCCAATCTGGTGGATAAGCACAAGGGTGCATCCTATACGCGGCATTTCTATGCACAGCAGCAACAGCGCTTCGACACCGAGATCGAGAAGATCATCAGTGCACTGGAATCGCTGGGCGAGAAGTACAAGAACGACTCCTCCCGGTAAGCCTCTTTCTTTCGAAGCCCGGCGCTAGTATCACTCTATCGCGCCGGGCTCTATTCAATCTCAATGATCCCTCGCTTCCCGTTCGGAAGCTATTCGTTGATCAGGCTTGATCGCCAGGTCAGATATTGGCGCGCTGCGCTTTGAGGAAATGGATGCCTGGTTTCACGTGAAACAAGGTCGTAGACGTGTTCCACGTGAAACAAGCGCTTATCGAGAAAGCGTTCATTTACTGCTTACTGAGAAGAGGTGCCGGTTTTAATCTGACTCAGAAAATCATTACAGGGTGTCGTTTCGTCCGCGCTTGGCGAGACCAGCGCCAGCAGTGCCGCGGCGGGAGTCGCCACGGTTCCCAGGAACGCGCCCACAGCGCCTCGAGCCAGCAGTGATCCGGTGTCGACGCCCGGAGACGGGTTCTTGAGCGTACCTTTCACATAAAGTGGCGAGCGTAGCGTGAAGACACGTGCTCCCTTGCTTTCCGGTTCGATGGTGAAATCCAGCGCTTCGGTGGCGAAGTTGACGGTGCCGTCGATTTTGATCAGCGCATTTTCCGTATCGATCAGAAAGAAGCGGGTTTTGGCCAGTCCATCGGTGACTTCCAGATTGGTTGCCGCACAGTTGATATTGACCTGTTCATCTCCGAACAGTTTGCCGACCAGGTAGTTGCCGACATTGAGGCCTGCCAGTTCCATCAGGTTCTGACTGATAAGGCCATCATTGACCAGCATCTGCAGGTCACCATTGCTGGTGCCCAGAATGCTGGCAACGGAATTGCCGGTGCCACTCAGCGTGGCGCCCCCGTTGAGTTCTCCGCGGCTGTTCTGCATCAGCTCCACGTCGGGAAACAGACGGCTCAGCAAGAGATGGCGGATATGCATGTCCACGCGGCTCTGCATCGGCTCTTGGCTACCGTCGAGTCGTACCGTGGTATTGAGATTGCCTCCCGCGACGCCGAACCGAAGCGGGTCTAGCAGAATCTCCCCGTTCTCCAACGTGATATGTGTATAGAGATCCTCCAGAGGCAGCGAGTCGCCATGCTCGATGCGCTGCGCGGTGAATTTCACGTTCGCATCCATCGTCTTCCATTGCGCCGTATCGAACTCTTCGACCGGAAGCAGCTTGTCTTCCGGCTGCTGGCTGGCTTCTCCTCGGTCTGCCTTTTCCGCATTCGAGTCGGCACCGATCAGCGGGGCGAGATCGGCAAAGCGCAATTGCTGCGAAACGACCTCGCCCTCCAGCGATGGCCGTGGTTCGCCCATCTGGTAGGTAAGGTCGCCATGAATGTCGCTGTCTCCAATCTGTCCGTCGAAATTGCGATAGCGAAAGGAGAGCGCTTCTTGGGTATCGAGATTGGCTGTCAGATGGCCTTGGGTAGAGTAGGGCGGTGTGTCAGGCAGAGTCACGCCAATGATGTCGTAGAGATCGCCCAGGTTCTGGCCGGCAAATTGCAGATCCATATCGATTTTCTTGGGCGCTAACGGGTCGATCAAGGTGCCGTTGACGGACACCCGGGTTGCGCCCGCTTCTACTGTAGCTTGAAGGGGGTAGGGTGCATCGCGAAGGCGCAAGGCATCCAGTCCGCCGAGCCGGCCTTCTCCGTCGAAAGCCTGATTCTGATATTCACCTTCGGCCTTCCAGCCAAATACGTAATCGGCGACGTCTCGATCCCCGACGGCTTGCCGAGCGGCACTGCCTTTCTCCGCAACGTCATTGAAGGCGATGGGCTCGCCGAGGAGTCGGACCGTGGCATCGGCGGTTGCCGTCAGTACGGCGTCATCGTAGTGAACGTTCACCGGATCGAAAGCGATATCTCCGACATCGACTGTCCAGCCGCTGTCGCTGTTCGAGGGTTCGGCTGCCGTATCCTGCTCACCGTTTCCGAGCGCAAATGTCCAGTTGTTCTTGCCGTTTTCAAGACGGACCAGAGAAGCCTCGGCACCCGAGAATTGGATATGGGGAATGGAGACCGTCTTGTCCATGAGCGGGAGCAGGGAGAATTCGATATCCAACGAGGCGAGGCTGAGCAGATCTTCGTCGGTGACGGCTTCCGGACTACCGACATGGATATCCTCGGCGTGGATATGAGGCCATGGAATCCAGCTGCGCCAACCGGATTCATCTTCCGGGGACGCCCAGGACAGCTCGAGGTCGCCTTCGATAGCGAAGGGCCTGTGAATGGCTGCCGAGACGCGCTCGTTGATCGTGGGCTTGAGCCGGTTCCAGTCGAATGTCATGACGACGACGATTAGCGCCACGAGTGACAACAAGACGATCGCTACTACGGCTAGCGCAATCTTCTTCCCCAATGTCATGGCCCTGTTTCCATCCTTGAAGTGTCTCTCCAAGGATAGTCGAGGCTGAGCATGACGTTGGGATCAGTTGCGGGAACTCGGGAAAAACCGATGTTTCACATGAAACATTAACCAAACTGTAGAGGTGGTGTTGGTTGGCTTACGAGCTCTGATTCAGCAGACGGCTGGTGAAATCTGCCAGATCGTTACAGATCCAGGTGTCGGCAAGCGTGTCGTCCAGCTCGTGCCGAGAGCGTTGCCCTTTGCCGGTAAGCACCAGTGCCGTCTGGCAACCGCTGGTAATGCCTGCCTGAATGTCACGCAGGCTATCGCCGACCATCCAGCAACCCTCCAGCGTCTGCAGATGCAATCGACCCTTTATCCGTTCCAGCAGGCCGGTACGCGGCTTGCGGCAAGCGCAGTCGTCGGATGGGAGGTGGGGGCAGTACTCGATCGCTGCGATCCTCCCGCCGGCTTGTTCGACCAGCGAGCGTAATCGATCGTGAATTTGCTCGAGCGTCCGGATGTCATAGTAGCCTCTTCCAATGCCGGACTGGTTCGTGGCAATGGCGACTGTCCAGCCGTTCTGGTGCAGCCGCGCGATCGCTTCAATGGCGCTGGGATAGGGGTGCCATTCCGACAGCGATTTGATGTAGGCATCAGAGTCTCGATTGATGACGCCATCGCGATCGAGTATGACGAGCTTGACCATATGAAATCGTGCTCTGAGAAAAGAGGGACCGATTATCGGATGTCGTGATCCGGGACGCAAAAGCCTCGTGTTCCACGTGAAACATTCCTGGGTACGCAGGAGACCAAGCTTGCGGGATTTGCCGGGAGGATTAAGGAGGACGCGGGAGAATAAGAAGAACGAAAAAGCGATTGGCAGCCAATCCGATATCCCTATCCCGGCGGCCTCCCTTGGCATGGAGCCGCCGGGAAGTAGCCGAACGCGCCTACGGCGCGACGGGAAGCTCCCGCTTGTGTGCGGTTCGGTCAAAGGTACGAATAATCAGGTCTGCTGCATCATGGTCGACTTCCTTGCCTTCGAGAAAGTCATCGATCGTGTCGTAACTCACACCTAAGGCTTCTTCGTCGGTACGTCCCGGAGAAAGGGATTCGAGGTCCGCGGTAGGAACCTTGTTGACCAATGCTTCAGGGCCACCAAGCTCGCTCAGAAGCGCTCTGACCCGGCGCTTGGTAAGACCCGCCAATGGGGTGATGTCACAAGCGCCGTCCCCGTGTTTGGTGAAGAAGCCCATGACGGCTTCGGCGCCATGATCGGTCCCTACGACCAGGCCGTTGTGTGTTCCTGCTACGGCGTATTGCGCCATCATCCGTGCCCGTGCCTTGATGTTGCCATGCACGAAGTCGCGTTGGTGCTCATCCTGGAAAGCGAGCCTCCCCGCTTCAAGGCTCGCAAGCAAGCCATCGGCACAGGGCTTGATATCGATATCGAGCTGTTGGTCGGCGCGAATGTAGTCGATCGCGGCCTGGGCGTCGTCCTCGTCGTGCTGATCGCCATAAGGCAGACGCATCGCATAGAAGGTTGCCGCTCCACCACGGTCGCGAATGCGCTCCGCGGCAAGCTGACATAACCGGCCAGCGGTAGTCGAATCGACGCCACCGCTGATACCCAGCACCAACGCTCGAGTACCGGTTTTCTCCAGGTAGCGCACCATGAAATCGATACGGCGTTCGACTTCTCGGCGTGCATCGAATGTCGGCTCGATGCCCAGCGATTCGATGATCCGTTGTTGGGTCGTTGCAGTCATTGTCTGCTCCTGGAAGTGATGATGGATGACCTACGCGATAGCTTGGCAGGCGAGGCGTCATGGGGCCAATGTCACTGGCTACCGGTAGCCGTTTCGGCACCTTGGCTTTCAGCATGGTAGTGCGTCAATCGCTCCAGTGAATAGCGCGCGGCGGCGAGTCTGACGTCGTTGCGTCCGCCGTCGAAACGGCGTGTTTCGCAGTAGACACTGTCGCCTTCATCCGTGCGGAAGGCCCAGGCAAAGCAAACCGTACCCACGGGTGTGCCATCCTCTGCCGGCTCTGGCCCTGCGATACCGGTATTGGCGATCGCCACGTTTGCCTGCGTGTAGTCGAGTGCGCCAATCGCCATCTCGCGAGAGAGCGTTTCGCTGGTCATCGAATACTTTTCGAAGATCTCGTCATCGATCTTGAGGTAACGCTGTTTGGCCTGCGGCGAGTAGACCACAAGGCCGCAGTCCACCAGGCTGCCGGACCCCGGAACGCTGGCGAATTCCGACAGGATCAGGCCGGCAGTGCAGGACTCGGCAGTGGCCAGCACGAGCCCTTTCTCCTGCATGTAATCGATCAGCGAGCTGATCATGGCATCATTCTGGTCGGCCATGGCTTCCTCCTGGTATTTGAGTCTGGGCTTCGTGGAATTCTGACGATACGCCAATGGCGCGCCGCTGTTATTAACGAAGATCAGTGTCCTTGCGGGCATCGAGAACGATTACCCATCGCGAACGACTACCTGGCCTCGGATAGGCATGAGGCGATCGAAGCTTTGTGATGTTTCACGTGGAACATCATTTATCGAGCAATGAGCCTGACTTGCAGGGCCGAGGCGATGAGGAATGAGAAGAGCAGGAAGGCGGAAAAGGGGGAGAATAAAGAACGCCCGGCGCTTGGCCGGGCGAATGTTTCACGTGAAACGCAAGATTGGCGCTATGATTGCAGCTCGGCGATGTCCGCGACCTCCAGGAAGAGCGCCTGCAGGCCAGCCAATAACGCCAGACGATTGGCGCGGACGGCGTCATCCTCGACGGCGACCATCACGTCATCGAAGAAATGGTCCACCGGTGCGCGTAGCGTGGCCAGGATATCAAGGGCCTGCGTGTACTCGGCTTCTCGGAACAGCGGTTCGACCTGGTTGCGGCAATCGCTGACGGCGTTGGCCAAGGCGATTTCCGCTTCCTCGGCGAGAAGGTCGCCGTTCACCTCGGTGCTGCCGTCATGCTGCTGCTTGGCCAGGATATTCGACACGCGCTTGTTGGCCGCGGCCAGGGCGGCGGCTTCCTCACGCTGGCTGAAACGGTGCACGGCACGCAGGCGGCGGGCGAAATCCAGCGGCCGCGTTACCGGACGGGCACGTACCGCCAGGTAGACATCGACGGGTAACGCTTCGTCCTGTGCCCAGGCGCGGAAGCGATCGAGCATGTAAGTCAGGACATCGTCGACCAGGCCTTCCGCCTTGGGCAGATCCCGGTGCTGGGAGGCCGCCAGTTCCAGCAGCTCGCGCAGATCGAGATCCAGCTCGCCCTTGATCAGGATATTGAGCACGCCGATGGTGGCCCGGCGCAGGGCGAACGGGTCCTTGGCGCCCGTGGGGCGCTGGCCGATGCCGAAGATGCCGGTCAGCGTGTCCAGACGATCCGCCAGCGCGATCGCCAGCCCGGTGGATGTCCTGGGAATCTCGTCGCCGGCGAAGCGGGGCAGATACTGCTCATGGATGGCTTCGGCCACGGCTTCCGGCTCACCGTCGTGGCGCGCGTAGTAAGTGCCCATGATCCCCTGCAGTTCGGGGAATTCGAGCACCATCTCGGTGACCAGGTCGCACTTTGCCAGCTGTGCCGCGCGCGCGGCTGCCTGGGAATCCCCGTCGATCTTGCCGGCAATGAAGCGGGCGACGACTTCGGTACGAGCGGCCTTGTCGGCAAGCGAACCGAGCTCGTGCTGGAAGACGACATTGGCCAGCGACTCGCGGCGACTCTCCAGCGTCCGCTTGCGATCGGTCTCGAAGAAGAAGGCTGCATCGGCCAGGCGCGGACGAATGACCTTTTCGTTGCCGTAGATGACCTGCTGCGGGTCTTCGCTATCGATGTTGGCCAGCGTGATGAACTGCGGCTTGAGCTTGCCGTCGGCATCGAGCAAATGGAAGTATTTCTGGTTGGCCTTCATCGAGGAGATCAGGCACTCCGCCGGTACTTCGAGGAAGCGCTCGTCGAAGCTGCCGGTCAGCGCTACCGGCCACTCGACCAGTCCGTTGACTTCTTCCAGCAGGTCTTCGTCGATGACCGCCTGGGCGTCGTGCACTTCCGCCTCGGCCAGAACCTGTTCGCGGATACGTTCGCGACGGCGCTCGAGATCCACCAGCACGTAGGCATTTTCGAGCGAGGTTTCGTAGTCGTCCGCATGGGCGAGCTCGATCGGAGTGGGGGCGTGAAAACGGTGGCCCCGGGTCGTTCGGCCGGATTCCAGATCCAGCACGCTGGCCGGGACGACCTGGTCGCCATAGAGCAGGACCAGCCAGTGTACCGGACGGGAGAATTCCGTGCGTGAAGCGCCCCAGCGCATGTTCTTGGGAACCGGCAGGGCGTGGACAGCGGTATTGACGATGGCCGGCAGCAGCGCCTCGACGGTGTCTCCCTGCTGCTGTTCACGATAGCCGAGCCAGGTTCCCTTGTCGGTCTCCAGGTGGATCAGTTCATCGACCGTCACGCCGCAGGAGCGGGCAAAGCCTTCGGCGGCCTTGGTGGGCTGGCCATCCTTGAAGGCTGCTGCCAGCGCCGGGCCCCGCTTCTCGACCTCACGATCCGGCTGTCTGTCGGCAAGCGCTTCGATACGGACGGCGAGGCGGCGCGGAGAGGCGAGCGCATACGCATCGCCATGAGGGACTTCGGCTTCGTCGAGACCCTTGACGATGCCGTCGCGCAGAGCAGAGGCGAGTTTGGGGAGTGCGCCCGGCGGCAGCTCTTCGACGCCCAGTTCGATCAGTAGGGTGTTGACTGCCATGCTCATGCGTCTCCCTGAGTGGTTTCTGATGGTTCCTGCAACAGCTCGTGGCGCAGGGCTTCCGGCGCCATCGGAAAGCCTGCGGCCTCCCGTGACGCGTAGTAGGCGTGGGCAACTTCGCGGGCCAGCGTACGCACTCTCAGGATGTAGCGCTGACGCTCGGTAACCGAGATGGCGTGACGCGCATCCAGCAGGTTGAAGGTGTGCGAGGCCTTGAGTACCTGCTCATAGGCCGGCAGCGGCAGATTGGCCTCGAGCAACTTGTTGCACTCGGTCTCGCAGTGGTCGAACGCCTCGAACAGATAGGGGACATCGGCATGTTCGAAGTTGTAGGCCGACTGTTCGCGCTCGTTCTGCAGGTAGACGTCGCCGTAAGTGACGCGGGTCCCGTCGGGAGCGATCGTCCATACCAGGTCGTAGACGCTGTCGACGTCCTGCAGATACATGGCGATACGTTCGAGACCGTAGGTCAGCTCGCCGGTCACCGGGAAACACTCGATCCCGCCGGCCTGCTGGAAGTAGGTAAACTGGGTGACTTCCATGCCGTTGAGCCAGACTTCCCAGCCGAGTCCCCAGGCGCCGAGCGTGGGCGATTCCCAGTTGTCCTCGACGAAGCGGATATCATGGACTCGCGGGTCGATACCCAGACGTTCCAGCGAACCGAGGTAGAGATCCTGCAGATCCTTCGGCGAGGGCTTCATCACCACCTGGAACTGATAGTAGTGCTGCAGGCGGTTGGGGTTTTCCCCATAGCGGCCATCGGTGGGTCGGCGCGACGGCTGGACATAGGCTGCGTTCCAGCTCTCCGGGCCGATCGAGCGCAGGAAGGTGGCCGGATGAAAGGTGCCGGCACCCACTTCCATGTCGAGCGGCTGCAGCACGACACAGCCCTTTTCCGCCCAGTATTGCTGAAGGGCCAGTATCAGCCCCTGAAAGGTTTTCGCATCTGCCGTCGAGTCTGTCATTGACTGCGCACCGTTGCCCATGAATTCGTGAGCCGCCAAGTATACAATTAGCGCTCAATCGGTTATAGGCACCGCCGCCAATCGGCGTCGAACGGGTTCGCGACGGTTTCCGCAGCGGCGGCGGCGGCTGCATTCGACGACCGAGTCGAGACAAGAGGAAAGCGACATGATCGTAGTCACCGGCGGGGCCGGCTTCATCGGGGCCAATCTGGTCAAGGCACTCAACGCGCGCGGCCACCAGGACGTCTTGGTGGTCGACGATCTCAGCGACGGCACCAAGTTCGTCAATCTGGCGGACTGCACGCTGGGCGATTATCTCGACAAGGACGATTTCCTGGCGAGAGTGAAGACCGAACTGCGTGGTGAGACGCGAGGCGAGACCGGTGGTCTGCCGCCGATCGAGGCGATCTTCCACGAAGGAGCCTGTTCGGATACCACCGAGTGGGACGGCCGCTTCATGCTGGAGAACAACTTCGAGTACTCCAAGGTGCTGCTCGAGTATTGCCAGGCCAAGCGCATTCCGTTTCTCTACGCCTCTTCCGCCGCCACCTACGGGGGCAGCGAAGTGTTCGTCGAGGATCCGGCTCACGAGAAGCCGCTCAATGTCTACGGCTACTCCAAGCTGCTGTTCGACCAGTACGTCCGCGCGCGCTGGGACGATTTCGACTCGCAGGTCGTGGGCTTTCGCTATTTCAACGTCTATGGCCCGCGCGAGCAGCACAAGGGCAAGATGGCCAGCGTCGCCTACCACCACCACACGCAGGTCCAGCGCGGCGAGAATCCCAAGCTGTTTGGCGCCTGGGACGGCTTTGATGCCGGAATGCAGAGCCGCGACTTCGTCTATGTCGGGGATGTGGTCGACGTCAATCTGTGGTTTCTGGATAACCCCGAGGTTTCCGGCATCTTCAACCTGGGCACCGGACGCGCCGAGCCGTTCAAGGCGATTGCCGAAACCGCCATCGATTTCTATTCGCGCAACAAAGGGGTCAAGAGCGAGATCGAGTACATCGATTTCCCCGACGAACTCAAGGGGCGCTACCAGAGTTATACCCGTGCCGATATCGGCCGGTTGCGCGACGCCGGCTATACCGCCGAGTTCAAGACGGTAAGCGAGGGCGTTTCTGCCTATCTGGAATGGCTGAATGGCTGATTCCACGGCGATCAATGCCAAAGCCGGGACGCGCATCCTCGTCGTCGGCCCCTCCTGGGTCGGCGACATGGTCATGGCGCAGAGTCTGTTCATCACGCTCAAGCAACGCCACCCGGACGCGACGATTGGTGTGCTGGCGCCGGGCTGGTCGCTACCGATCCTCGAGCGCATGCCGGAAGTCGATGAAGCCATTGCGCTGGACGTGAAACATGGCGAGTTCGGCTGGAAGACCCGGCGCGAGGTCGCACGCTCCCTGAAGGGACGTTTCGATCATGCCATCGTGCTGCCGCGTTCGCTGAAGTCGGCGCTGGTGCCGTTTCTGGCCGGCATCCCGCGCCGGACGGGGTTCACCGGCGAACAGCGCTACCTGCTGCTCAACGACCGCCGCAAACTCGACAAGGCGGTCCTGAATCAGACCGTCAAGCGCTTCGTCGCACTGGGTCTCGATGCCGAGGAAGCCGTACGCGGCAACTTCGCCATTCCCCATCCGCGACTCAGCGTCGACTCTCGGCATCAGGATGAACTGCGGGAGTCGCTCGGGCTGGGAGAGCGTCCCGCCATCGGCATGATGCCGGGGGCCGAATACGGGCCGGCCAAACAGTGGCCGCTCGAACATTTCCGCGAACTCGCCGAATCCCTGATCGGCAAGGGATATTCGGTCTGGGTCATGGGCGGGCCGAAGGACGCCGACGCCGGTGCGGTCATTACCGAGCGTCTCGAACACGCTCACAATCTGTGCGGCAAGACCCGACTGGCGGACGCCGTCGACCTGCTCGCCGCCTGTAAGCAAGTGGTGACCAACGACTCCGGGCTGATGCACGTGGCTGCAGCCGTCGGCACGCGTATCCAGGCGCTCTACGGCTCGTCGTCGCCGATCTATACACCACCGTTGACCGACAACGCCTATATTCATTATCTAGGTCTTTCCTGCTCACCCTGTTTCGAGCGCACTTGCCCGCTGGGTCACCGCAACTGTCTTAAGCAGATGGTGCCCGATAGAATCGAGCGGGCGATTCAGGGCTAACCGGCAGGCAGGGCTGTCGGTCCGGCTGGCCATTGTCACACTGATCGAGAGCGACCATGCCGTTACTGACTGCTAGACGAAAGCGCAAGTTGCGGTCGGCACTTCGTTTTCTGCGCTACCGAATGAAGAACGTATGGTCCTCCCGCCAGATTCCTTCGAGCGGCGAGCGACTCATCATCTCGCTAACCACCCATCCGCCCCGTATACGCCAAGTCTTTGCCACGCTGGAATCTCTCTGCGAGCAGGATATCGACGCCTTCGATGTCCATCTCTACCTCTCCCGGCGCGACAAGGAAACCGTCGGTGACCTGCCAAGGTCACTTCAGCGCTTGACGCGACGTGGTGTGAAGATCGTCGTGACTGACATCGACTTGCGTTCCTACGACAAGTTGGTGCATGCGCTGGAAGCATATCCGCAAGCGACGATCATCACTGCCGACGATGACATGCTGTATCCCTCGGATTGGGCAAGGCGCCTGGTGGATGGCGCAAATCGGTTTCCCGGCTGTATCGTCTGCCACCGTGGCCATATGCTCTGTGAGAGCTCGCCGGGCTCGGGTGAAATTTCCTATAAAGAGGTCAGGACCCGTCAGGATCCGGGCGCCATGCAACCCAACTTCGCACTGATGCCGACTGGTAGTGGTGGGGTGCTGTATCCGCCAGGAGTACTGGACCCTATGGTTTTCGACGTCGAAGCCTTTCAGGCCCTGGCACCCAATGCCGATGATATCTGGTTCAAGATGGCTTCTCTCAAGGCGGGAACGCGCTGCGTGCGGGTCAATTCACGCAATGTCGACTTCCTGTCCACGCCAGCATCCGGGGAGTCGGCCTTGCATGAAGACAACGTCAAACGCGGTGGAAACGACAGGCAGTTTGCCAATTGCCTTGCTCGCTACCCAGAGCTCAAGTCGCTGATCTTCGAGTCTCGCGACGATCTATCGGGCGATGACCCGCTACATACATAGAACGGTGAATACATGTCCCAACGAGTCCTGCTGGTCGTTCGCAAACTGAGTATCGGCGGCATCGAGCGTGTCACCGTCAACCTGGCCAACGTGCTGGCGCGAGAGGGTCACGAGGTCCATGTCCTGGTGCTCAAGGGCGGCTACGAACTGGCACCGGACCCTGCGGTGACGGTTCACCGGGTGGATTTCGACAAGGCCTTTCGCAAGACGGGGCTGGGACTCGTGTACGACCTGTTCACGCGGGCATTGTTGAAACCGCTTCTGCCGGGTTCGGGATTCCTGTGGCGGGGCTGGTATGGCGGTTCCTACCTCGAGCGCTTCGTGGCCAGGCTCGAAAGGGAACATGGCCCGATCGACCGTGTCGTCATGCGTGGACAAGGCGCTTTCGAGACGGTCTGGTCCTGGCGGGACCCGCGTCTATGGCAGGTAACCGTTTCCTGGCCTGGCGATTATGGCAGCCGGCTCAAGGGGATATATCTGCGCAAGCTATACGAGGATAAGCAGGTAATCTGCAATACGCCCAACGTACGCGAGCAACTCGAGCGTCAGCTAGGACACTACGGTATCCGGCCCAAACGCTGGGCCACCATCATGAACCCCTGCGACATCGAGGCCGTTCGCCGCCAGGCCGATGAGTCGGTAGCGCTGCCGGCCAAGCCCTTCATCGTTCATGTCTCCCGGCTTTCCGACGTCAAGCGGCAGGAGTGGCTGATCCGTGCCTATCTGAAGGCCGATATCGAGGAAGATCTGGTCATCGTCGGCGACGGCCCCAAGCGTGAAAGTCTCGAAAAACTGGTCGGCGAGCTCGGCGCTCGCGAGCGCATCCATTTCGTCGGCAGTCGACCCAATCCTTACCCCTGGATGAAACACGCTCGACTTTTCGTGTTGAGCTCGCGCAGTGAAGCGTTCGGTATCGTGCTGGCAGAGAGCATGATCTGCGGCACGCCATGTGTCGCCGTGGATTGCCCGGGTGGCGTGCGCAACGTGTTGATCCATGATCAGGCCCGATTGATCGCGGAAAATTCTATAGAAGGACTGGCCGTGAAGATTCGTGAAGGGATGAAGAATCCGCCATCGATCGAGGCGGATCCCGAGCTGATTGAGCGTTTCCGTGATACCCGCATCATGCAGCAATTCCTCGACTTGCCAACGACCTAGACGGAGCCATGTCGACACGAAGAGCCGGATACGGGATCATTACAGCTAATTGCATAGCATGCTTATGAGAGTGGTATGCTATGCAGCAGAAGAACAGCGTTTGATAATTCCGCTTTTTCTGTACTCGAACGTGTAGGCTTTCATGGTGCGCGCTTCACAAAACCACTCGCCTTCTCCTCCGCGCCTGCCCGTCGAGGATGTAGCGTTTCGCGATTTGCTCGACCCCCGCATGAAGTGGGGGATCCGGCGTGCACGTCTGCAGGCGAGTTTGAAAGCGGCTTTTCAGCGCAGCGTTGGCGAGACAGTGGAAGAGTCTCTGTTTCGGCGCTGGGCCACCGGAAAGGCAGGCTGTCGGTGGGCTGAGCGCCGCGGCCTGCCACGGCGATCGATCGAAGCGAGATTGGGGCAGGCGTTAATCGTGCACGTCGATCCCCGTGCGCTGATTCGCGACTTCAATGCCAAGGGAATCGGTGGCAAGCGCCCATCGTCTTCCGCCTTCATCTGGGACGGTGAATGGGATCAGAGCCGCGGCGACCTGCGTCGCGGCTCTCGCTATCGCTTCATCAGCGACCTCGACGAGCACAGAGACGATCTCAGCCAGACCGAGCGCTTCCGCCAGTACCGTTCGCGGCTCGAGTCGGGGCATCCCTGGTCTTCCTATCAACAGGGCATTCTGCTCGATACGGAAGAAAAGATAATGGCCTACCTGCGAACCTATCTCGGCTTTCTCGACGACATGGCGACCCGGGGCTTTAACGCCGAGCTGGGGAAAGACGATCTGGGTGTCGCGGTCACCCGTGACGGCCGGCTGCTCAAGATCAATCGCGGCCTGCACCGTTTGGCGATGGCTCAGCGCCTAGGCCTGGCATCCATCCCCGTGGTCGTTCGTGCCGTCCACCGCGACTGGTGGGAGCGCGTGGTCGAAGGGGAGCGAGGGGAGACGGCACTGGCTCGAGTCGCCGAGGCGTTGCAGCACACCACCCCCGAAACCCGGCCGGGCGAACGGGATCCTGGCGAGGACCTGGGGCCCATCGAGTGGCCGGCGCCGCGCCACCCGGACCCATGTGCGGACGGCCTCAGTTGACGCCGTTCCAGAGCCGCTCCTGCAGAAGATTCTCGCTGCGCATGCGCTGGTTCATTTCTTCCAGCGAATAACGTTCCACCAGCGTCGGGATCGACGAGAACAGCGATACCCCGAGCCCGGCCCGATGGTCCGGAATGGTGTAGTTCATCGCTTCCAGTAGCGTCGGCAGCACGTCCACCATGCTGGCTGGCCGCTCGATGACGCGGGGGCGCAGGCCGTTGCCCAGCATCATCAGGGTGTTTTCTCGCTCCTTGGCAATCAGATCCTCCCAGGCGGAGTTCTTCATCGAGAGGTGATCGCTGGCCACCACGACCAGCGTATTGTCCAGCAGCCCTTCGGATCGAAGCCGCTCGATGAAATTCCTGACCAGCCAGCCGGTACATTTGATCGAGTAGAGAATATCGGTCCCGTCGAAGGGGCCCTGATTGTCGATACAGGATTGCGACGGATTGCCGAACGGTGGGTGTCCGGCCAGCGTCAGACCGAAGAAGGCGTAGGGCTTGTCGCTGTCGTGCAGGTGCCGGATACGCTTCTCGGCCAGGCCGAGCAGCGTGTCGTCATAGAGCCCCCAGTCGTTGAGGTAACCGGCGGGGGCCTTGTCTTCCAGTTCGTCGCGACCCAGAGCCGTATCGAAGCCGTGGCCCTGATAGAACTTCGCCTTGCCGGCAAATTTCGTGCTGGCGCCGCCCATGTAGGTCAGGTCGTAACCCCGCGCATGGAGCAGGTCGCCGAGACAATTGACGCCGGGAAGCACGTCCGACAACGGCTCGAACTGGTTGTCGTGCATCAGTCCCGCCGGCATCAGCGGCACTCCGCATTGGCTGGCGACCATGCCGGCCATCGTCCAGCCCGTGTTGTCGAGCTGCTTGACGCCGTGAAAAACCACGCCTTCCTTGCCCAGCTGCGCCAGATCCTCGTAAGCGTTACCGAAGCGTTGGGTATCGCTGTAGGTACGCTCGGTACTCTCCATGTAGATATAGATCAGGTTTGGCGGCTGGCGTGGCGCGGCGACGATTTCCGGTGGCCGGTAGCGGTCGTTGAGCCAGGACTCGTCGTCGTCGATCGCCGAAGCGCCACGGAGCGACAACCCGAACAGCAATGGGTTGAATGCGAGCAGAAACAGACTCAACACCCGCTCCCACAAGCGCCAGCGGTGGTCGGCCCGCACCAGCCAGGTCACCGCCATCAGCATCACGATGGCCGCCATCGTGTAGATAACGCCGGCGATCTGGCGGTCGGTACTGCCGTTCTCCTCGATGCCGGCCTGCAGGTGAAAGATCACCGCGCCCAGGTCGAGTTGTCCGAAACTGTCGTCGAGATAGATATAGACCCACCACAGCATCAAGGGCAGCAGCGACCATGGCCACGCCTTGCGCTGCGTGGCGCGCTGAGAGACATGACCCCAGTGGAAGTGGTAGCCGATGGCGAGCCAGCCCAGCGTGATGGCGACGGGCGTCCACCATGGCAGTACCCAGACCACCATGATGGCGTAACCGATGCAGAGGCCGATGTAAGTAAGCGCACACCAGCGCCGAGTGTTACGAGAGATGGTCATGACGCGCTTCGATCCGTGAACGTCGTGTTCTACCGGCGCCGGGTCCGGGCACCGCATGAGGAGTCGTTATGACTCTATCATGACGAATCCAAGACAAGCAGGCTAGCGACGAGTTCCCGGTGCTATCGTGAACGTCGCAATGCCAGGTCGTCGGCATGGCGTTCCATGGCGAGCTCGATCAGGCGTGTCACCAGCGCCGGATAGGTCATGCCGCTCGCCTGCCACAGCTTGGGATACATGCTGATGCGGGTGAAGCCCGGCAAGGTATTGATCTCGTTGACGACGATCTTGCCTTCCGGCGTGAGGAAGACATCGACCCGAGCCAGGCCGGCACACTCCAGTACCTGGAACGTGCGCACCGCGAGCTCGCGGATCGCCTCGCTGGCATCAGGATCGATATTGGCCGGAACGGCGATCCTGGCTGCGTCGTCGTCGATATACTTGGTGTCGTAGGAGTAGAAGCCGCCCTCGACCACGATCTCGCCGCAGACGCTCGCTTTGGGGGCGTCGTTGCCCAGCACCGCGCACTCGATTTCGCGCCCGACTACGGCGGATTCGACCAGCACTTTGTGATCGAATGCCAGCGCCAGTGAAAGCGCCTGCTGGAACTCGGCTGCGTTCTCCACCCGGCTGACGCCGACCGACGACCCCTGGTTGGCCGGCTTGACGAACAGCGGCGTCCCCAGTTCCTCGCGCAGCGCGTCGAAATCGGCGCTGGCGGCCGTGCGGCGGGTCAGGGTGACGAAAGGCGCCACCGGAATGCCGGCATCGCGCAGCAGGCGCTTGGTGACGTCCTTGTCCATCCCGGCAGCCGAGCCGAGCACGCCGGAACCGACGAAGGGCAGATTGGCCATGCGCAGCAGCCCCTGCAGCGAACCATCCTCGCCCAGCGTGCCGTGAACGATGGGGAAGACCACGTCCAGCTGGTTCAATGCACCTTGAGACGCTTCGGTGGCGATCAGCTGCCGGTGCTCGCGGCCGGGCACCAGGGCGATATCGCCGACGGACGGGTTGAGCGCGATGCGTCGAGGGTCGTCGGCGTCGAGCAGGAAGTCGGCCGCATCGTTGATATGCCACTGGCCCTGCTTGTCGATGCCGATGACTGTGACCTCGAAACGCTCGCGATCCAGCGCATCGACGATGTTCCTGGCCGACTGCAACGACACTTCGTGCTCCGCCGATTTGCCGCCGCAGATGACGCCAACCCGAATCTTGCTCATAGTTCTGCTCCACTTCGCTAACGATCTCGACGCCGCTCGGCTGCGGCCTGTCGGGCGTCATGATGCCACGTTCCCGCCGTGCAAGTATTGTCTGGGCGAGTCGGTTACCGCCTGCCTCGCCCAGCCGGCGAATCAGCAGTCAGCGAGGCGGCGATAGAGGGCGAGATAGGCCACTGCCATGGCCTCGGGCGTGAACGACTCGAGGCGTGCCCTGGCGGCGGCGGACAGTCTCTCGCAGCGTGCGGGATCTTCCAGCAGCGCTGTGAGCGCCGTTGCCAGCGCGTCCGCATCACCGGGGGGCACCAGCAAACCGCTGACGTCGTTCTCGATCAGATCCGGAATGCCGTCGACATCGCTCGCCACGATCGGCACGCCGTGATCCATGGCATCGAGCAGCGTCGAACCGAGCCCTTCGTTGCGTGAAGGAAACGCGAACAGCGTCATGATCTCGAGATAGTCGCCGACGTTCGGCTGGAAGCCTTCCCAGATCACGTTATCCAGATCCGCACTCTCGGCCTTCAGCGCTTCGCCATCGGCGCCATCGCCGAGCAGCAGGAAGCAGGCGTCCGGATGCGTCTCGCGCAACTGCCGCGCCGCCTCAAGCAGTACCCGCTGCCCCTTGTGGCGATCCACCAAAGCGCCGATATGGCCGATCACCCGGCGTCCGGCGAAGCGCTCGCGCAGCTTCGTGACCTCGGTCGGATCGCTCGGCTGGCCGGAAAGCACGCTGGGAATACGGACGACCGGGCACCAGTCCCGCTCGCGCAGATGGGTTTCGATCACCGAGGAGATCGCCACGGCGGTCGCCGCGCCGCGATAGGTCCAGCGGTTGAAGCGCTTGTCCTTGACCGGCTGCGGGACACGACGGGTCAGGATATATGGCGTGCCGCGCAGGCGACGTTCGATCCACGCCCAGTGCACCGCCTTGGCCTCGTGGGCGTGGGTCAGGCTCGCGCGCGGGCGTTGGGCATGGCCGGCAAGCGCATGATCGGCGTCGATCAATTCGATATCCATGCCGGCCAGCGCTGTACGCATTGGCGAGTCGCGCCGGCAGACCAGGCTCTGTTCGATGCTGCCCTGTTTATTATCGTCGATTCGAGCCAGTGCCTCGATCAGCAGCAGCGTCTGGCGCTCGCCGCCACGGAAGCCCCGGGCGAGATTGACGTGACGGATATGCAGCGGTTCGCGTGGCATCGGCTCACCAGATCCGGTCGAAGTCTTCGGCGTCGCGAACCTTCGCGTCGCGTTGGAATTCGAGCAGCTTGGCGTATTTCAGGTAGGCGTTGACCGCCGCCGACAGCGCGACGGAGACGCCATCGAGCCCGCCGAGGAAACCGCGCTGGAAAACGTATTTGCGCACGAAGGCATTGGCGCCATGCAAAAACGGTGAGAAGGCGTTGGCCCGCTTGCCCTTGAGATACATGATCTTGGCGGCACGATTGGAGAAGCGGCCGCTGGCCTTGCCGAACAGTTCGCCCAGATTGGCGAACGAATAGTGTTCCAGATCGGCGTCCAGGCGTCGCGGATGCGTCGCCTGGACGGAAGCGTGCTGACGGCTGTCGGAAAATTCGGTGCGATCGCGATCGAAGAGCCGAATGCAGTAGTCCGGATACCAGCCGCAATGGCGGATCCAGCGGCTGCCGATGAAATTGCGGCGACGCAGCGCGTAGGCGTCGTGGCTGCCGGCTCCGTTCGCCTGGACATCCAGATCGAGCGCCTGGATGGCCGCCACGGCGTCGTCGGTGAGCCGCTCGTCCGCATCCAGCGACAGCACCCAGCGGTGGCTGGCGGCACGCGGGCCAACGTTCTTCTGCGGGCCATCGCCCAGATAGGGCTGGTGAATCACGCTGGCGCCGAACGCCTCGGCCCGGGCCACGGTGTCGTCGCGGGAGCCGGAGTCGACGACGATCAGTTCATCGCACACCCGCTTCAGCGAGGCCAGGCAGGCCTCGATGTTGTCGGCTTCGTTGAGCGTAATCACTACGCCGGTGATGGCGGCCATGAGCGGTCCTGTATCGTCGATGGATAGGCCTATCGAAAACGACAGCGGGCGTCGCGACCCGCTTCGTCGCGACGCCCGGTGATCGGGCTCCGAATAGCGCCTCGGGCATTGTAGCGCTGACAGGGCTATCGATAGAACTGACGGAACCACTGCATGGCTTCGAACACCGCCGGGGAGAATTCGGCGTCCTCGATCGGCTTGAGCTGTCGATCGACGATATCCCACTGCCCGGTGCCGTCGACCACGGTAATGCGATCCGGCTCGATGATGCCGTAATCGATGTAGCTGCTGGACTGAACCCAGGGGTGATCGATCCCGGGGGCGAGAAGATCCTTGCCCATGGCGTAGTCGGAGAGCGGGTTGGTGCAGCCCAGGGCATGTCGCATCAGCATCGGCGCGACGTCGAGATGACTGGTCATGCCCTCGACGCGGCCGGGCTCGACGCCGGGGCCGTTGACGATCATCGGCACGAGGACCTGCGGCGAGGCGAAGTTGCTGTTGTGGCCCCAGTAGTTTCTGCCGAAATCGTTGAACGACTGACCGTGGTCGGCAGTGACGACCAGCATCGTGTCGTCCCACTCGCCCTTGGCCTTGAGATCGGCGATCACCCGGCCGAGCAGTTCGTCGTCGTAGTGGACCGAGTTGCGATGACGATTGAAGTAGGGCGTTGGATCGGTATCGGGACCGAGGTCGAGGTAATCCATGCCGTTGGTCGAAGGTTGATACGGCTGGTCGGCGCCCTCTGGCACGTCGTAGCCATGGGGCGCGTCGTAGAACAGCATGCCGAACCAGGGAGCGTCGTCCTTCTGTTCCTGCTGATCGAGCCAGTCCAGCCAGTCCTCGGTCATCTTCTGGTCCCGGCCCGCCGGCGACTCCCCCGGCGTACTAAGTCGCAACGGATCGACCGAAGAGAAGATCGTGCGATCGAAGCCGACACCATCGAGGCTGGCCGACGAGAAGATGCCCAGCGCATAACCCTGCTTTTGCAACTGGGTGATCAGCAGCGGCGGCGTCTGGGTGTCGTCCAGATAGGCGTAGTAGTTGCCGGTGAGGCCGTAGAACAGGCTCATGGTGCCGTTACGGGTGGCATTGCCGCCACTGTAGTGGTCGAGGTAGCGCCGACCGCTGTCGTTCAGTGCGGCATAGAGATTCGGCGTGTTCTCGGGGCCATACTCATCGGCGCGCCAGGAGTCGATCAGCACCACCAGGACGTTGGGCGGATCCTCGGCCTGGCAACTGAGCGGGTTCTTGGGCCAGTCGAGATTCTGTGCCTGCTTGGTGTCGATGTCGGCACGTTCGGCGCGAGCCGCGCGGGGATCCAGCCAGCCGTGCTTCTCCATGAAGCCTTTGGCGGTGGCCGGGAACAGCAGCGGATAGATGCCGACCTGCTGGGTCACGCTGCGCTGATAGCGGGCGTCGGCGACGATATGCAGTGCATGGCTGGCGATCAGCGTCACCAGGATCGTGCCGCAGGCGAGCCCTGCCGGCAGCCGCTGGCCGCGCCTGCCCACGATCAGACGATGGGCAAGCCAGCCTTCGAGTGCCAAGGCGACAGCCACGCAACCTACGACCACCAGCCAGGTGGAGGTGGCGAAACTGAAGATCTCGCCGTTCTTGTCGTTCAGGAACAGCGACACCATGAAGGCGTTCACATGAAAGCGATACTGGGCATAGACCACCGTATCCAGCAGCAGCGCGCTCAGACCCAGCGCACCAAGCAGCGTGGCCGGCAGCCATAGCCAGCGCGCCTTTGTCACGACGGCCAGCACGGCAAGCGGCAGCCAGCCAAGCAGCACCAGCATGCCGAAGTGGCCGATCCAGGTCAGGATCAGATAGGCGATTCCCATGGGGTCATGGGGAATCGCGAGATAGGGCACGTAACGCAGGGCGATCAGCCAGACGAGCGGTAGTTGAAACAGGGCAAAAAGCAGGGTGCTGCGCCAACGGCGCCTCAGCGTGTCTTGCATGCAGGGTCAAACCTTATCGTGATCCGCCGGAACGCTCCGATAACCATCGACGAGGGCGGTGAAAAATGGTTCCGCGTTGGCGGGTGAGAAACGCAGGAGAGAGCGCTTGAGCCGTAACAGATTGCGCTGGCGCCAGGCGCCTTCCGAGCGCAATCGACAGCGGTCGAAATCTATCAGCCAAACCTTATCGTCGGCTGAAACGAGCAAATTGCGCGCATTGAGATCGACGTGGTCGAGACCGGCATCGTGAAACCGCCGAATGGTGGCGCCGACATCGGCGAGCAACCGCGGCGAGGCACTTGCCAGGCGCTCTGCCAATGCCTGGCTCTTTGTCAGGCGCTCGGTGATCAGCGCGGCGCGATAGGTGATACCGCGGCGTACCACGATGGCTGCCACCGGCGCCGGTACCGGCAGCCCCTGTTCGAACAGGGCGCGTGTCAGGCGCATTTCACGGAAGCCGCGGGTGCGCTCGAGTCCCGTCCAGAGATAGTTGGCCTGGCTGACCTTGGCCGCCATGCCGCCACGGCGATAAGGCCGCAGCACCCACTGATGGTCGTCCACCGCGAGAAACTGGCTGGCGCCGCGTCCCGGCGCCGAGCCGACCACCAGGCCGCGTTCGGCCCAGGCATCCGGGTCGAGCCACGCTTCACCGAACGCAGGTAGAATCGGCAGGTCAGGCTGAGCGAGACGCGCAGGATCGTATAAGATATGCGCGTCTCGATGATGATAGGTCGATAACGACATGACCGATCCTTGACGTTGGGCCTGGTGCGTTTGAATCGTAGCGGGCCGGCGAAAAGAGACAGAATAGACGGCAACGAGCCGCCGGGGCGCATTGTAACCGGGCAACCCCGTCACCGCATGTCGGCGTTTCACCGCCCGGGACCCATCGAACATCGCAAGGAAGCCGTCGTGACTGAAGATTCGCAAGCGCCGTTAGCCGTGATCGCCATTCGTCAGGTGGAAAAGAGTACCGGCGCCAGTCGCAACGCTTTTGAACAGTCCATCGCACTGAAAGCGCTGGGCTATCGCGTGGCGATTCTGGCCGAGCGCGGCCGGCGCGAGCTGGCGGAAGCGGCCGGCGCCGAGCTGGTTCGGCTGAAGCGCTGGCCGTTCAAAGGGCCTTTTCGGCGCTTCTGGTTCAATCGCCGGGTGCAGGCTTGGTGTCGGCGTCATCGACCAGCCATGCTGGTCAGCCATGGCGATGTCGAGACGCCCGATGTCGTCTACATGCACAACTGCGTCCATCTCGCCAGCCAGCGCATTCACGGGCGCGATCTGCCACCGGGCCATGAAGTTGCCGCGATTCACGATCACGTGCTGAAAGGCGGCAAGTTCCGCCGTTTGGCGGTCAATTCGCGCATGATGGCTAATGATTTCCGTGATCGCTATGGCATCGACGAGTCGCGAATCGAAATCAGCTACCCCGGCTACGACCCCGAGATATTCAATCTCGAGCGGGCCACGGCAGGACGCCCGGTGCGGCGACGCGAACTGGGTATCGATGACGACACCCGGCTGATCGGCCTGATCACCTCCGGCAACTTCACCAAACGCAACGTGGCGGGATTCGTCGAGATGGCGGCCGGACTGGATCAGCGCTTGCCCGGCCGGTGCCGCTTTCTGGTCGTGGGCAAGGACGACTTTTCACCCTATCAACGCCAGGCTGAACAAGCCGGCATCGCCGAACGCTTCATCTGGCGCACCACGGTCAGTGACGTCGAGACGCTCTACGGGGCGCTCGACATATTCGTTCTGCCGGCCCATATCGAAGAGTTCGGACGCGTCTCGCTCGAGGCCATGGCCTGTGGCACGCCGGTATTGCTTTCATCCACCACTGGTGCCGCCGAGCTGCTCGAGGCCGACCACGCCGACCTGATCCTGGAAAGTCGGGACACCAAAGCCTGGGTCGATCGTCTCGAGCGGATGCTGGAGGAGCCAGGTCTCGACTCTCTGGGTACGAAACTTTCCCACCTGGTGATTGATTACTCTTATCGTCAGCAGACGGAGAAGCTGAAACGTTCGTTCGAGATATTGAGGTGATCGGCCTCACCGATGAGCTACAGATGACGGCGAATAAACGCCATCAGTTGATCACCATAACGCTGCAGGTTCTGCTGGCTGGCGAGCTTTTCCCTGGCGCGATGGCCGATCTCGCGCCGCAGTTCGGCTGAATTCGCCCAGGCTACCAGGTGGGTGGCGGCTTCTTCCGGGTCGATAACGTTGGCGGATACCAGGTCGTCACGGGAGGGAGAGTACACTTCTTCGGGACCTTCGATGCAGGCTTCGCCATAGCATCGCAGAGCTTCCCTTGGACGCCGGGGCTCCACGATAGCCCCGCATGACTCGTCTATGATGGCTTCCGGCAATCCATCTACGTTGTTGACTACCGTGGGTAAGCCGTAAGCGATGGCTTCCTGGGCCACGAGGCCAAACGGCTCTCTCCATGATGGGCAAATGAACGCATCCAACTGAGTATAGAATTTGGACATATCATCAACCAAGCCGCAGAACTTCACATACTTTTCCAGCTTCCAGCGTTTCGTCCATTCACGCAGTGTCGGCTCCAGAGGGCCTTGACCGGCAATCCACAGCTCCGCATGGGGCACTCGGGCCTGTACGCTGCGAAAAGTCTCTACGACCATGGGCGCTTTCAACCCTTTCAATCGACCGGCAAAGCCGAGCCGGAAGCGGCCATCCGGGTGCTCAGACTGCCGGCTGGGCAGTTCTATGGCGTTGTGAAGCACGATGGAAGGCACCTCTGAACTGACGTTCCAGCGGATCTGCAGCATGCGTTCCGCTGCTCTCGATACTGCGATGACGCCTTGGACATGCTGTAGATAGGATGCGACCGAGGCTGGGTCTTGCGCCGTCCACGATGTGCCGTGTTCGTAGTGAAAGACAGGGCGACCAGTCAACAGCGGTATCGGGTTGCCTGCCAGCTTGTTCCAGACCACGATCGCATCGGGATCGAGACGACGAACGAGCGTGCGCTGATAGGCTTCTCGTAGTCCCATGATCTCCGGGAATTTCCAGTTCCCCGGCCCCTTGATGCTATGTATGCGAGGCTTGGCATCGACCAAGGACGGGCGGATGAAGGGATGGATATCGTTCGTCTGCAGCAGAATATCCAAGTCCAGATGCTGTCCATAGCCGGTATAAAAACGTGAAAAATAACGCTCCACGCCGCCCAGGTTTCGAAGGCTGACGAGGTGAGCAAGCTTGGGCGTTGACGCAATATCTGAAGGCATGCTGTGTTCCGCTAGACAAAAATTCCGCGTAACTATTCAGGTGGCTGCGGATGGCATGTCGCCAACCACCTGATTTTTTTGGCATAGTGTGCCTGATCCTTCGGCACGTCTATGCGGTGACATGACCATCAGCGATATCAACGTCGACGAGGCCC
>NZ_JAXOVV010000029.1:0-38459 GCF_036663415.1 Salinicola sp. 4072
GCGGGGAAATTTCAGCGTTTTGGCATTACTCAACAGCTATTCGCGCTGAAGAAGCCGATCCTGATAAGCGATGCCACCAGTCAGTACCTTCAGACCGCTCAATCAGCACCCTCGTGAATGAGGCGGGATAATGGTCGGCCAGCTCGCGCTCGCTCAATGTCCGGTGAAGGTGGGAATGACACGGTCGGCAGACCCAGAGAATGGCCATCTGCATCAGATCGCGCCCAAGGCGCTTGCGATAGCGCGGTTTGCGGTGCAACGTTCTAGGGATGAGATGATGACGCGTCAACGGCGCGGCACGTTCGCGCAGCGCGCAACGCTCGGTCACCTCGCAGCCCGCCATGTCATCGTCAGTCACCATCGGCAAGGAGTCTCCATCGCGTGGTCAGCTTAGAAACACCTTCGGGTTTTCCGCAACCCGTCTCGACCGGAACGGGAATCGCACCATGACGCCCGCGATCCGCCTGCTAGAATCACGCGGTGTGGCCCACGAGGTCACCAGCTACGAACTGGGTAGTGAATCGGAGGCGGCCTCCCACAACTCCTATGGTCTCGATGCCGCCCAGGCGCTGTCGTTGCCGCCTGCCAGCGTGTTCAAGACACTGCTCGCCCAGCTCGACGACGGGCGCCTGGTGGTCGCCTTGGTGCCTGTCGACGCCACGCTGGATCTCAAGGCGCTGGCCAAGGCCGCCGGCTCACGCAAGGCGCGCATGGCGGAGGCCCCGGTGGCCGAGCGCACCACCGGCTATCTGGTCGGCGGCATCAGCCCGTTGGGTCAGAAGAAACGTCTGCCGACCTTCATCGACGAGAGCGCCACGGCCATGGAGACGATGCACGTCAGCGGGGGCCGGCGCGGCCTCGAACTGTCGCTGGCGCCGAGCGACCTGATCGCCCTGACCGCAGCTCGCACTGCGGCCCTGGCCCGGCGCGGTTGACCTTTCGCATGTCGATAGACTTCGACCTGTGGATCGATCCTGACGATCTCGATCGCCATCGTGCCATCGAGCGAGTGCTGGAGCACTACTTCATGGAGCGCCTGGCCGACTATCCGCATCTGCGTTTGCCGGGTCCCGATCCCTACGACTATGATGCGCCGTTCAATCGACTGCACGCCGTGCTGGTCGAACGCGCCCGCGACTACCTGCTGCGCGACTATCTCTACTCGCCCACGCCGATGCAGCTGAGCCAGGCCTTCTATCGCGCCGTGGCTCGTTCCAACAAGGTCATACTGGATTCCTCCCATGGTGATTCACACCAATCAGATACCGACTGACGCCCAACTGGCGATCATCACCGAACAGCTGGGCCGCCCGCCCCGAGGTCTCGAAGCGGTTGCCGCCACCGACAGTCACGGCCGGCCGCTGGTCCTGCGCATGGCGCCGATCGTCGACGACGCGCCCTTCCCGACGCTCTACTGGCTCTCTTGCGAGCGTCTCAAGGTGGTGCTGTCACGACTCGAGGCCAGTGGCGTGATCAAGGAACTGGAAGCCCGACTGCAGCAGGACTCCGAATGGCTGGCAAGCTATCACCAGAGCCACGCCGATTACGTGAGACAGCGCTGGGATTTCATGACCGATGAGCAGCGTGAAGCGGTAGAAAAACGCGGCTATTCGCAATTGATGCGCGAGCGCGGCGTCGGCGGAATCACCAACTGGGATCAGGTGCGCTGCCTGCATACGCAGTACGCTCACCATCTCTGCGGCGACAACGCCATCGGCCGCTGGCTCGACGCAGAGCATGACGTCGCAGCCAGCATTCCGTGATCACAGGGAATTCTCCGTTCTCTCTTTCATCATTCGTTTTCCAGGAGCGATAGCGTGCAAATCTGTGTTTATCTGGGCTCGCGTGAAGGCAAAGATCCCCGTTTCGCCGAAGCGACGGACGCACTCGGCGCGGCGATCGCCAGACGCGGCTGGGGCCTGGTCTATGGCGGCGCCCGTAACGGATTGATGGGCCGGCTGGCCAACGCCTGCCTAGCCGAAGGCGGTGAAGTGATCGGCGTGATGCCAGAACATCTCGTGCAGCGCGAAGTCTCGCACCATGGCCTGACCCGGCTGATCCGGGTCGACAACATGCACGAACGCAAGGCGGCCATGGCCGCGCATGCCGATGCCTTCATCGCCCTGCCCGGCGGTATCGGTACGCTGGAGGAGCTGTTCGAGATCTGGACCTGGCGCTACCTCGACCTGCACGACAAACCGATCGGCGTGCTCAATGTCGCCGACTTCTACTCGCCGCTGCTGACCTTCCTCGACACTACCGTCGAACACGGCTTTCTCGATGTCGCCACCCGCCGCACGCTGTTCGCCGAGGCCGATATCGAAACCCTGCTGGATCGCCTTGGCCGAAGATGCCAGACTGAGAAATCACGACGCTTGAACGACGCGGTTCGAGCACCGGTAACGTATCCGTCAAGGAGGATTGGGAATGCATGCCATCGCCATCGAAGACAAACGGATGATCTGGCGCGAACACGACGACCTCGGCCCGCTGGGCGCCAGCGACGTGCGGATCGATGTGGCCTGGGCGGGAATGAACCGCGCCGACCTGATGCAGCGTGGCGGCAACTATCCACCGCCGCCGGGCGAATCCGAGATTCCGGGGCTGGAAGTCAGCGGCACGATCAGCGAAGTCGGCCGGGGTGTCGAGCGCTTTCGCAAGGGCGACCGCGTCTGCGCCCTGCTGGCCGGCGGCGGCTATGCCGAGCAGGTCGTGGTCAACGAAGCGCAGGTTCTGCCCATCCCCCAGGGTCTGGGGCTACGTGAAGCCGCCGCGCTGCCGGAAGTCTTCGCGACCGCCTGGCTCAATCTCTACATGGAAGGGGCGGTTCAGACCGGCCAGCGCGTCCTGCTGCACGCTGCCGCCAGCGGCGTGGGCACGGCGGCGATCCAGCTCTGCCGCGTGTTCGGCAACCCCTGTTTCGTGACCGCCGGCAGCGCCGACAAGCTGGAAACCTGTTACCGGCTGGGCGCCGATGCCGGCTGGAATCGGCACGATGGCAGCTTCGTCGAAGCGGTCAAGGAGTGGGGCGGCGCCGACATGATTCTCGATCCGGTGGGAGGCGACTATATCGCTCAGGATCTGGCCGTGCTGAACGCCGATGGCCGACTGGTTCTCATCGGCCTGATGGGTGGCGTGGAAGCGCAGATCAACCTGGGTCGCATGCTGGTCAAGCGTCAGCGCCTGATCGGTTCGACCCTGCGTTCCCGCTCGACGAAGGCCAAGGGTGCGATTCTCGACGCGCTGTATGCGCACGTCTGGCCCAAACTGACCAGCGGAGAGATCAAACCGCTGATTGCCGCTACCTGGCCCATTCAGGAAGCGGAGACGGCGATGCAGCACCTTTCGGACAATCGCAACACCGGCAAGATCCTGCTCAGCGTCAGCGGAGAGGGATGAAACCGCACCGACCGGCCACGCTCGACGCGATACGTTCCTTGATAACAGTACGGCGCCGGAGCGCTATTCGACGTTCAACGTGGCCTTGTAGGTCAACTGCAGTAGGCGGGCGTCGTCACCGGCACGGTGGCGACGAATATCGTGTCGCTCGGCGATCCGGGCCTTGGTCCTGGCCCAGCATTCGGTCTGTGTCTCGCTCAGTATCCGCCGCAGCGCTTCCAGTCGAAAACGCGGCAGCATGCCGGCCTGATCGAACAGCAGCGACAGCCAGGTGTTGTCGTAGCCCCAGCTGTCGCTGTAGGCGATACCGCTCTCCGCCAGCTCGTCATTGAGCCAGCGCGCGACCTCGATGGGCGGATGACCTTCACGCGTCAGGCGCGCCCGGGAAATGCCGTGTAGCAGTTCCGCCTTGGGATCCCAGTGCGTCCACTCCCGTACCGGCTGAATCAGGAATGCACAGCGGCTGCCATCGGCACGGGCCAGGCCGATCTCGATGGGATAACTGCCACGGCCAAAGCCGGATGCTTCGATGTCTAGCAGGGTGGGCAGCAACACGTTGCGGGCTCCCTCTCCATGATGCCGTCTCATCTTGCGACGCCGATGAGGCATCATCATGACAGCGTTGGGGCGTAACTTCACCCCGACACCGTGACGATGGCGGGGTACGCAGGATGCGCCGACGGTTGCGGGCTCTCAGTGCGTGGCGAGCGCGACGGGCGTCTCGCCGTTGGGACCATCTTCAGCCAGATTGCGCGCCCAGCGCTGCCATTCATCCGCGCGGGCGGGGTCGTGCGGCAAGCCGAGCTCGCCGCGACGATACGCATCGGCCAGGCGCTCCGCGGCCCGAACATGACCATTCTCGCCGGCGCGAGCGTACCAGGTCACCGCATGGTGAACGCTGGGCTGATACTGCGAGCAACCCAGCTCGTAGATGCGGCCGGCCTGGTACTGGGCGTGACGGTCGCCCTGCTGTGCCGCCTGCAGCACGTAGCGCGCGCCGGTCGACTTGTCCCTCGGGGATATCCCGCGGTGCATCAGCACTCGGCCGTAGAGCGAGCGAGCCGGCACATGGCCAGCATCGGCACAGCGCTTGAACCAGCGCAACATCAGGCGCTGCTTGCTCGGCGAGCGTGTCATCCAGCGCGTATGGCTAAGCTGCGTCGCCAGATGAAACTCGAAACGCGTAAAGAAAGAAAACGTCTGTGGCATAACTGACAGTGACCCTGGAAACTGGGACCCATTGACGGTCCGAACTACCGTGTCGATCTGGACGCTCTTGTTCTCTATTGCCGCAACACCTACTACATTGCCGCAACACCTACTACCGCAACGTCAGGCAACGCTCTATGGCGCGTCGGAATCGACCTTTCACAGGCGCACTCGGCCGGGGGGCCGGGCGGCGAAAGGCCGCAAGAATACGCCTGCCCGGGCGGCGACTCAACCCCCGGCTTCCAGGCCCGGTTTGCCGCCTCACGACGGCGCCAGTAACATACGATTTTCAGCCCATTTTTCGTCCCCATGGTTTGTCTCGATCGGGCCATTTCAACCTGGAGTGCAACATGCAGCGACGCCCCTTAGGCAAGACCGACATGCAGGTTTCGCGCCTGTGTCTCGGCACGATGACGTTCGGTGAGCAGAACACCGAAGCCGAAGCGCACGAACAGCTCGACCGTGCCATCGCCGCCGACATCAATTTCATCGACGCCGCCGAGATGTATCCGGTGCCGCCGAAGCCCGAGACGCAGGGCCGCACCGAAGCCTATATCGGCAGCTGGCTGCAAAAGCGTGGCAAGCGCGACGACCTGATCATCGCCAGCAAGGCGGCGGGTGCCGGACGTGGCATGGAACACCTGCGGGGCGGGCCGCGGCATACCCGCGAACAGATTCACCAGGCCCTGGACGCGAGCCTGAAGCGCCTGCAGACCGACTACCTCGACCTCTATCAGCTCCACTGGCCCGATCGCCACGTCAACTGCTTCGGTCAGCTGGGCTACCTGCCGGGCGACGACAGCGATGCCACGCCGCTGGAAGAGACCCTCGGCGCGCTGAAGGACGCCGTCGATGCCGGCAAGATCCGCGCCATCGGGCTTTCCAACGACACCCCTTGGGGCGTCATGCGCTGCCTGCACCTGGCCGAGACCCAGGGCCTGCCACGCGTCGCCAGCATCCAGAACCCCTACAACCTGCTCAACCGCAGCTTCGAAGTGGGCCTTTCCGAAATCGCCCATCGCGAGGCCGTCGGCCTGCTGGCCTACTCGCCGCTGGCGTTCGGCGTGCTTTCGGGAAAATATCTCGACGGCCAGAAGCCGTCCAAGGGCCGCCTGACTCTGTTCGAGCGCTTCTCCCGCTACACCTCCGAGCTGGCCGAGGAAGCGACCCGAGCCTACGTCGACATCGCCCGCGAGCACGGCCTGGACCCGGCCCAGATGGCGCTGGCCTACGTGACCTCACGACCGTTCGTGACCAGCAACATCATCGGTGCGACCACCCTCGAACAGCTCGATGCCAACATCGACAGCGACTCGCTCGAACTCTCCGACGACGTGCTCGACGCGATCGAAGCGGTGCACCGAAGAATCTCCAACCCCTGCCCCTGACGCCCGCCAGCGACGGCAGTCGATAACGCAACGTTTCCCATACGGATAAGCGCGCCATGCTCAGCATCATCTCTCCGGCCAAGACGCTGGACTTCGAAACGCCCTCGTCGACACGGGACGTCACCCAACCCGACTATCTCGATCAGAGTCGGGCACTGATCGAGATCCTGCGCGGCTACTCACCCCAGCAGCTGTCGGAACTGATGGGCATTAGCGACAAGCTGGCCGGACTCAACGCGGCGCGCTATGCCGAGTGGCAGACGCCGTTCTCGATGGACAACGCCAAGCCCGCGGCACAGGCCTTCCAGGGCGACGTCTACGTCGGTCTGGAAGCCGCCACCTTCAGCGACGCCGACAACGCCTTCGCGCAGGATCACCTGCGGATTCTGTCCGGCCTCTACGGCATGCTGCGACCGCTGGATCTGATCCAGCCCTATCGCCTGGAAATGGGCATCCGGCTGGAGAACGCCGCAGGCAAGGACCTGTACGCCTACTGGCAGGACCGGCTGACCCGGGATCTGGACGCGGCGGTCGCCGCCAGCGGCAGTTCGACTCTGGTCAACCTCGCCTCCAACGAGTACAGCAAGGCCATCGATTTCAAGCGGCTCGAGGCCGATGTCGTCTCCCCGGTGTTCAGAGACGAGAAGAACGGCCAGTTCAAGATCATCAGCTTCTATGCCAAGAAGGCCCGGGGGCTGATGGCGGCCTGGCTGATACGCGAACGGGTCGAGAAGCCTTCAGCTCTGACCGAATTCGACGTGGCCGGCTACCGATACTCGCCGGAAGAGTCGAAGCCGGACAAGCCGGTTTTCCGCCGTCGCGAGCAGGATCGTGACTAGACCAGGCGGCCAGACTCGATAGACGCGACTAAAGAAGCAGCCCGGGCCTCCCGGCATTCAGCTTCCATTCATGACGATCTGCGATAATGCTCGCAGCAACGAGTGCGCCCGAACGGTGCCATGCAGGTCCGTCACTCGTCCAGGACAACGATTTCAGGAGAAAGCCATGCGACATCTGCTCGTCATGATTATGGTCGGCCTGCTCGGTTTCAGCGCCGCAGTCGACCACGCCGAGGCGCGCCGTCTCGGCGGCGGCAAGAGTTTCGGTTCCTACTCGCGCTCGGTTCAACAGCCGACGCCGACCACCACGCGCAGCAACGCCTCGGCACCGCCACGCCAGCCGAGCGCCGGACTCTCCCGCTTCGCCGGCCCGCTGGCCGGGATGCTGGCCGGCGGCCTGCTGGCATCGCTGTTCTTCGGCGGCGCCTTCGACGGCTTCCGGATGCTCGACATGCTGCTGATCGCGCTGGTGGCGTTCATCGCCTTCCGGCTCATTGCGGGCCGTCGGCGGCATGCGACGGCCGGCCATCGCGACGGCGGCCAGCCCAACGACACGATGCGGGAAGACAACAGCGCCCAGCCGACGCCGTTCATAGGCGGCAACGCCGCGGGAACACACACCGGCGGCATCGCCACCGAACCAGCCTGGTTCGATCGCGAACGCTTCCTGACCGGTGCCAAGGAGCATTTCACCACGCTCCAGCGCGCCTGGGACAACAATGACCTCAGCCAGATCCAGGAGTACGTCACGCCCGAGCTCTACAACCTGCTGAAAGCGGAACGCATGGCGCAGCCGGCCAACAACCGCACCGAGATCGTGCGCCTGTTCGCCGAACTGGGCAGCGTGCAGGAGATCAAGGACGAGGCCGAAGCGACGGTCCTGTTCCATGGCGTGCTCGACGAAAACGGCGAAGAGACCGAGTTCAACGAAACCTGGCACCTCAAGCGCTCCCTGCGTGACGGCGCGCCCTGGTACGTTCAGGGGATCGAACAGAACCCCACGGCCTGAGTTGGCACCCGGCGTCTCGGCACGACTGACGCCAAGGCACCGGGACCAGCGCTGACAAAAGCCGCTTGAAAGGAAAGGCCCGAGCCTGTCGTCGACAGGCTCGAGCCTTTTCATGCCGCCACCGCTATCGCTGCGGGGCTCGGACGGCCATCAATCGTCGCGATCGATCGCGAAGGCCGACCAGGCCTGGCGCGTGGGCATCACTTCCAGGCGGTTGAAGTTGATGTGCGGCGGCAATGTCGAGATGTAGAACATCTGCTCGGCGATGTCCTCGGCGGTCAGCGCCGTGGTACCACGATAGAGATTGTCGGATGCCGTCTGATCGCCGCCGGTGCGCACCAGGGTGAACTCGGTTTCGGCAATACCCGGCGCCAGATCGGTCACCCGCACGCCGGTCCCCAGCAGGTCGCAGCGCAGGTTGTAGCTGAACTGCTTGACGAACGACTTGGAAGCCCCGTAGACGTGGCTGCCCGGATAGGGCCACTGGCCGGCGATGGAGCCCACATTGATGATCGTAGCACCCTCACCGACTTCGATCAGCGTCGGCAGCAGCGCGTGGGTCACGTTGACCAGACCGGTCACGTTGGTGTCGATCATGGTGTGCCAGTCCTTGAGCGCGACTTTCTGCGCCGGCTGCGGCGCCAGCGCCAGGCCAGCGTTGTTGACCAGCGTGCGCACGCGCTTGAAGTTCTCCGGCAGCGTATCGACGGCCTGCTGCACGGCCGCATCGTCGCGCACGTCGAGCACGATGGTGTGAACTGCCACCTTGTCAGCCAGTTCGGCCTTCAGCGCCTCCAGGCGCTCGCCACGACGGCCGGACAGCACCAGCGACCAGCCGGCTTCGGCGAAACGATGGGCAGCCGCACGGCCGAACCCGGAAGTGGCCCCGGTGATGAAAACGACATCGCTCACAGTATTTCTCCTCGTCAGACTTCGATGGCCGAGCGACAGTCAGCGCTCGACGCTGTGTACCCGTTGGCGGAACGGGGCCTAACCATAGCCGGCTTCACGGGCCAGCACCCACACCGACAGCGCGATCAGCAGCGGCGCCACGGTGACTTTCATCGAACGTGGCTTCGAGCGTTCGAAAGCCCACTGTCCCAGCGCATTGCCGATCAGGGCAGGCACCAGCAGCCAGGCTCCGCGGAGCAGCGTCTCCCGTCCGAGTTCGCCCGCCAGCCCCAATCCGACCAGAGAGGCCATGCTGCTGGCCGCGAAGAACACGATCGCCGTGGCCCGCAGCGTCGTCGGCCCCAGTCGCCGGTGAAGCAGATAGAGCATCAGCGGTGGCCCGCCGGACGAGGCCAGCGTCATGCACAGCCCGGAAACGCCGCCGGCCATCACGCTCGGCCAGCCGCCTCCCTTCGCGTCGCGCCCGGTCGGGTCCGGCTCGAGCTCGTCACTCACGGAGCGCGGATCACGCCGCAACAGCAACGCCATGGCGCCGGCCAGCGCCAGCAGGGCCACCGCGATCCGCATCGGCGTGGCCGGCAGCGTCGCCATCACGCTCACGCCGACGACGGTCGCCACCACCATGCCACACAGTAGCCGCCGAAGGCGGGGCCAGTCGGCCAGCCGTCCGGCACGCCGCCAGAGGCCGATACTGGTGACCAGATCGAGCAGCAGCGCCAGCGGCACCGCCTCCACCGGCGGCAGGAACAGCATCAGCCCCAACGCGAGCAACATGGCAAAGCCGAACCCGCAGTAGCCTCGGACCACGCCAGCAAAACAGGCCAGTCCCACGGCCGGCCACAGCATCGGCATCGACGACATCACGCTGGCCAGCCCTCCCCTTTTCAGATCTACTCGTATCGGCTCATCCGGCGCCTCCAACTCTGGCACCGACCGGTCGACATCGAGCGAGCACCATACCCAGCCTCCCGGCCGCCGGGTAGGGCCAGTTCGGCCTCCGTATCGGGACATCTCCCACTGCTGTCACGAGCGCCGCCGAATTCTGGCTCTACGCGATCCGCCCATCGCCCCCTAGTCTTGAATCGCGTCAGTGAACGCCATCGTTCGAACGAACGTCCGGATGCGCCAGTCATCATCTCGTCGAAGTCGATATCGATGCCGGCCAGCCACCGTGGACGCTCGTCAGCAACGCCAAACAACAGGAACCCTGCCATGACCGACACCCTCGTCAACGACGATGTTTCCAACGCGTATGTCCACCAGCTCGACCGCCAGCACGTGTTCCACTCCTGGTCGTCGCAGGGCAACCTGTCGCCGCTGGTGATCGCCGGTGGCAAGGGATGCCGGCTTTGGGACTACGATGGCAAGGAGTACCTGGACTTCAGCAGTCAGCTGGTCAACACCAACATTGGTCATCAACACCCCAAGGTGATCGCCGCCATCCAGGCACAGGCGGAGCAGCTGACCACCATCGCGCCGGCGCACGCCAATCTGGCGCGCGGCGAGGCGGCCAGGCGCATTCTCGATCGGGCGCCCTCCGGCTTCGGCAAGGTGTTCTTCACCAACGCCGGCGCCGATGCCAACGAAAACGCCATGCGCATGGCGCGCAGCGTGACCGGCCGCGACAAGATCCTGTCGGCCTACCGCTCCTATCACGGCAATACCGGCTCGGCCATCGTCGCCACCGGCGATCCCCGCCGCGTGCCCAACGAATTCGCCCGCGGCCACGCCCACTTCTTCAACCCCTTTCTCTACCGCAGCGATTTCTGGGCCGGCAACGAGGAAGAAGAGTGCCAGCGTGCGCTGCAGCATCTGAAGCGGGTGATCGAATGCGAAGGGCCGAACGCCATCGCCGCGATTCTACTGGAGTCGATTCCCGGCACCGCCGGCGTGCTGATTCCCCCTAAGGGCTACATGGAGGGTGTCCGCCGGCTGGCCGACCAGTACGGCATCCTGCTGATCTTCGACGAAGTCATGGCCGGCTTCGGCCGCACCGGGCGCTGGTTCGCCCTCGAGCACTTCGACGCCAGGCCGGACCTGATCGTATTCGCCAAGGGCGTCAATTCCGGCTACGTGCCGGCCGGGGGCGTGATCATCTCCGACGAGATCAGCCGCCATTTCGATGATCACATGTTCTTTGGCGGCCTGACCTATTCCGGTCATCCGCTGGCCATGGCCGCCATCGTCGCCACGCTGGATGCGATGGCCGAGGAAGGCGTAGTGGAAAACGCCGAGCGCGTCGGCAATGGCCCGCTGGCTGCGGGGCTGCAGCAGCTGGCACGGGATCATGCCATCGTCGGTGAAACCCGCGGTCTCGGCGTCTTCCACGCGCTGGAACTGGTCAGCGATCGCCAGACCCGGGCGCCGCTGCCGGCGGACCGGATGGGCGCGATCAAGAACGCGCTGATCGCCAAGGGCCTGCTGCCGTTCGTGGTCGAGAACCGCATTCACGTCGTGCCGCCGTGCATTGTCAGCGAAGCGGAAGTCGCCGAGGGTCTAGGCATCCTCGACCAGGTGCTGGGCGAGTTTTCGGCTGGCTGAGCAGCTTCGCAAGGCAGGATGAGCGACCGGCTCTGGCCGGTCGCTGTCGTCTGGACGCGTACAAGGGGTTGGCGTAGAAACCTAGCCGAACGCGCGGGCCAGCCGGGCGATCCCCGGCGCGATGCGCTCGGCGTCGATGGCACCGAATCCCAGCCGCATGTAGTTGCGCGGCGGTGCCTGATCGAAGAAGTGCTGGAAGCCGGGCTCGATCAGCACGCCATGCTGCGCGGCCTGCCAGGCCAGTCGCTGGGTATCCACCGATTTAGGCGCTTCCAGCCAGAACACGCTGGCATGATCTCCACCAACCCGGCGGCAGTCGGGCAGATCCCGGCCGATGGCGGCATCCATGATCTCCCAGCGATGGCGCATCTCGTCGGCGAAGAGCCGCAGATAGCGATCGTAATGGCCCTGGGAGAGAAACTGCGCCAACTGCTGCTGCAGGCCGGAAGGCGGGTGGCGGTACATCAGCCGGCGCAACGCCCGCAGCTCCTCGATCAGTTCGGCATCGGCCACCACGTAGCCCAGTCGCAGCCCCGGCGACAGCGGCTTCGACAGACTGCTCATGTAGATCACGCGGGAGCCGGCCCGGCTCGCCTTCAGTGCCGGCTGGGCATGGCGATCGAAATTGACCTCGGCATCGTAGTCGTCTTCCAGCACGATCTGATCGCGGCGCTGGATCTGCTCGATCAGCGCCTCGCGCCGACGGCGGCTCATGGTCACCCCGGTCGGCCCCTGGTGGCTGGGCGTCACGTAGAGGTAGTCGCTCTTCGCCGCCGCCGCGTCCAGGCACATGCCCTCGCCATCGATAGACTGGTAGCTCAGCCGGGCGCCCTGGCGCAGGAAGACGTTGGCCGCTTCCCGGTAGCCAGGGTTTTCCATCGCCACTCGTGTCCGCGCGTCGAACAGCAGCTGGGCGATCAGAAACAGGGCATTCTGCGAGCCGAGGGTAATCAGGATTTCGTCGCTACGGGCATGAATGCCGCGCTTGGGCAGCACCCGGGTACGCAGCTGTTCGACCAGCATCGGATCGTCCTGGTCGTAGCGGTCGCTCAGCCAATGGCGCTCGCGCCGTCCGCCCAGCAGCCGGCGCGACGTCTCGCGCCACTGCTCCAGAGGAAACAGCCGGGTATCCAGTTGACCGTAGACGAAGGGAAATTCGTAGTTCATCCAGTTGCTGGGGCGCAGGACACCCTGCAGATGGCTCGGCCGATGGGTGAATCGACTGCCCCAGGATGGTGCATCCACCACCTCGTCGCGCATGCCGCGGCCCGTTTCCAGTGCATCGGGTTCATGGTAGGCATCGTGCAGGTAGTAGCCGCTGCGCGGTCGGCTGACCAGATAACCGTCTTCCACCAGCCCCTCGTACACCAGCGCCACCGTGTTGCGCGAGATACCGAGCTGCAGGGACAGCTTGCGACACGAGGGCAACGCCTCCTCGGTCGGAATCGTCCCGGTATGAATGGCATCCAGCAGCGCCTCGCGCAGCTGTTCCTGCAAACCGCGCCGGGCATCGAAGTCGAGATGAAAATAGTGATCGAGCATGCCGAGTTCCCGCCTCATGGCTGAACTCTGTACGCTGCAAGATTTGCGCCAGTTCCTTTCTCGTCGATCAGCTACTTCATCAACTCGCTACGCTATGCTCTGCTCTGTGCCGGCGCGCAAGATGGCAACGATGTCCGCGATTTTCGATACGTCTTACCCGGCCACTTCCAGACGCACCATGTGATAACTCAGCGCTGCGACCTTGCCCTCGAGTGCCGTGCCATCGACGGTGAGCCCCTGGCCGGGCGCGGGCCGAATATGCTCGGGCTGCTCGGCGCTATTGGCAGCCTTCATGTCGGGATAGTCGATGCTCTGATAGTCCACGATCCGGCAGGACGTGAAACCGCCCAGGTCGATAGCGAGCTCGAGCGAATCGCTGGGGTGGCGGTTGACGATGAACAACGTGATGGCCTCGTGCGCCTCGTCGTGCACGGCGGAAACGTCGAGATAGGGGACGTCGCCGAGCTCATCCACCGGATAGGTCGGGCTGTCGATGGCCAGTCGCAGGGCCTTGCCACGGCCGAAGCGGGAAGCGAAATAGAGCGGATAAAAGATCGTCTGGCGCCAGGCGCCGCCATCTCTTTCGGTCATGATCGGGGCGATGACGTTGACCAGTTGAGCGATGCAGGCGATGCGCACGCGGTCGGAACGGCGGATGAAGGTGTTGAGCACGCAGCCGATCAGCAACGCGTCCTCGACGTTGTAGGCGTCTTCGAGGATCGCCGGCGCGAAAGGCCAGTCTTTGCCCTGCAGGATGCGCTTGTCGCGCTCGGTGCTGTGATACCAGACATTCCATTCGTCGAAGCAGATGTGCACGTTCTTTTGGGAGCGCTTCTTGGCCTTGATGTAGTCGATCACGCCGGCGATCGAGCCGATGTAGCGGTCGAGCTTTTCGCTGAGCGCCAGGTAGCCGCCCAGGTCGTCGGCGTAGTTGGTGAAGTACATGTGCAGCGAGATGTAGTCGACCGTCTCGTAACAGTGGTCGAGCACGGTGGCTTCCCACTCGGGGTAGCTGGCCATGTCGGGGTTGGAGGAGCCGCAGGCGACCAGTTCGAGGCTGCTGTCGTAGGCCTTCAGGGCCTTGCCGGTCTCATTGGCGAGATGCCCGTATTCATCGGCGTTCTTGTGGCCGACCTGCCAGGGGCCGTCCATCTCGTTACCCAGGCACCACAGCTTGACGTTCCACGGCGTCTCGCGGCCATTGCGAATCCGCAGGTCGCTCCAGGCGCTGCCTTCGGGGTGGTTGACGTATTCGAGGAAATTGCGGGCGGCGTCGATACCGCGTGAGCCGAGATTGACCGCCAGCATCATGTCGATGCCGGCCAGCTCGCACCAGTCGGCGAATTCGTGAATGCCGATCTGGTTGGATTCGCGACTGTGCCAGGCCAGGTCGAGGCGTACCGGGCGCTCCTTGCGCGGGCCGATACCATCCTCCCAGTTGTAGGCGGAGACGAAGTTGCCGCCCGGATAGCGCACGATGGGCGGCGCGAGTTCCTTGACCATGCCCAGCACGTCGCGACGGAAACCGTTGTCATCCGCCTCGGGGTGGCCGGGTTCGTAGATACCGCTATAGATGGCTCGGCCCATATGCTCGAGGAAGGCGCCGTAGAGGCGGTCGTCGATCTCGCTGATGACGAAGTCGCGGTGCAGGGTGACGCGGGTATGCATGATGATCTCCTTGGCTTGAAGTCAGGAAAAGGCGGAGCCCGTGGCCGGGGACGTCTGGGAGTCAATATCGTCGACGTCGTTGTCGCGCTTGCGGATATCCAGATCACGGCGAATGGCATCCATGGTGCGGTCGTCGAGACCGAAGAGCCAGATGGCGACGGCCAGAACGGCGCTGATGACAGCGGGTATCAATGTCAGCATCAGGCTGATGGCGTTAAGGGCGTCGGCGCTTTGCTGCTCAACGCCGGCTTGGTATCCCCCCCAGGAGAGCAGGTAGCCGATCATCCCTCCGGAAAAAGCGAGGCCAAGCTTGAGAAAGAACAGATTGCCAGCAAAGGAAACCCCGGTATTGCGGGTGCCGGTTTTCCATTCACCGTAGTCTTCGGCATCCGCCATCAGTGCCCAGGAGATCGGCGTACCGATGCCGTGCAAGAAATTGACGATCACGAACAACACCGTCGCCAGCAGAACCCAACTGCCAGGCACTAGATAGAGCATCACTGAGGCCAGAATCAGGGCGCAGGTGCTTGCCAGAAAAACGCTGCGCTTACTGATGCGGTTGCTGCACCAGCTTGAAATGGCGGTGCCCGCGATCTTTCCGACGACTCCGGAAGTCACGAACACGGAAATGCCGGTAGCCCCCAAGCCCAATACGTAGGTGGCGAAGTAGATCGCCGCACCCTGACGCAGGAAGAACTGCAATGCCTGCAGGAAGGTGATGCCAAGGATGATCCGCCATTTCTCGTTCTTGGCTAACGCCTTGAGCGTTGTCATCAGGTGTTCCTGCTGCTTGGGGGGCGGCTGGATGCGTTCTCTGACCGTGGAGAAGCAGAAGCCGAACATGGCGAGTGCGATCACGGACATGATCGCCATGGTGTACTGAAAGCCCTGGGCCTCGTCGCCACCGCCGAGCAGTTCGACCAGCGGCATCAGGCTGCTGTTGAGAATCAGGTAGGCCACGCCAACCAGGATGAAGCGCCAGGACTGAAACGATACCCGCTCGCGGTGATCGTCGGTGATCACACCGCCCAGCGCGCAGTAGGGAATGTTCACCGCCGTGTAGAGGAGCGACATCGCGAAATAGGTGGCGAAGGCGTAGCCAATCTTGGCCGACTCCGACCAGTCGGGGGTGGTGAACATCAGTACACAGGAAGCGGCCAAAGGCACGGGAACAAACAGTATGTAGGGACGGAAACGCCCCCAGCGGCTGCGGGTCCGATCCGCGAGCGCCCCCATGAGGGGGTCGGTGATGGCATCCACGAAGCGCATGGAAATGAAGATGGTACCCACGATGGCCGGCGAGATGCCGTAGACATCGGTATAGAAATAGGAGAGATACATGACCACGGCGGCAAAGGTCATGTTGTTGCCGGCATCTCCCATGCCGAAACCAATCTTCTCGATCACGCTGAGCTTGGCATTACGCATCGCGGGCCCCCGAAGACTTGTTGAGCCTGCGAAGCGTAGGGGCGACGATGTCATCCTCGCTAATATATGTATTTCTTTATTTCGATACCAAAAAGGATATTAAAAAGCGCCAGAGCGGGCCGTTACAAACACGCTTGTATGTAATACGACCAAAGACGCGCGACGAAAGTGCGCCCTCGCTGACAGATTCGATGCTCAAGGCGCTCGACTGATTTGCCGGCAGCAACGGCGATCTGGCCAGCCGAAGTTCGTCAACTGGCTCTATAGCAACCGCTTCGGGATTCTTTAGGGTGGGGTCACGGTACGCAATCACCATCGCCAACAATAACGAGAGGGTGTATTCCATGATGCGCTTCCCGACCCGTAAACCGAACGCCTTCCACCTGCCCAGCCTCGCTGCCAAGGCCATGGCCGGTACGCTGGTGGCGCTGTCGTTGTCGACCCTGTCGCTGACGGCCTTCGCCGCCGACCTGCCCGAGATCGAAAGCCGCGGCTACCTGAGCGTGGCGACGGAGGACAACTACGCGCCGTTCAACTTCATAGAGGACGGCAACGCCAAGGGCTTCAACACCGACATGCTCGAGGAGTTGCGCAACTACGCCGACTTCGAGGTCCGCCAGGACATCCTGCCCTGGACCGGCCTGCTGGCCGCCGTCTCTACCGGCCAGTACGACATGGCGCTGACCGGCGCGTCGGTCTCCGATGAGCGCCTGCGGGTGTTCAACTACACCGCGCCCTACGCCTCCGCCCAGCACTTTGCGATCAAGCGTGTCGGCGACGACAGTATCGAGAGCGTTGCCGATCTGAGCGGCAAGACGCTCGGCGTACAGGCAGGCAGCGTGCTGCTGTCGCGGTTGCCGGAACTGAAGAAGATGCTCGAGGACAACGACGGCGAGCTGGGCGAGGTGGTGCAGTACGAATCCTACCCCGAAGCCTTCGCCGATCTGGCCAATGGCCGTCTCGACTTCGTCATCGATTCCGCCGTGCCGGTCAACACCCTGGTCGCCTCCAAGCCGGACGTCTTCGCCAAGGGCCCGGCGGTTTCCGGTGCCGGCTACGTCTCCTGGCCGATTCCGAAGAACAGCCCGGAACTGCTCGAGTACATGAACGGCTTCCTCGATCACATGCGCGAGACCGGACGCCTGGCCGAACTGCAGGAAAAATGGTTCGGCGAGAGCTTCCCCGACCTGCCCACCGAGCCGCTGACCAGCGTCGATCAGTTCCACGAACTGGCCGGCCTGGACGACTGATCCCGGCTGCCTGACCCGTCACATCGCATGACGCGCCACATCGGTAGCGGCGCCGCGGACTCCACGCGGCGCCATTCCCATTCTCAGGCTTTCGGGAGCCGCCCATGAACGCCAGTGCCTGGCAAATGCTGCTGGAAGGCGCCTGGACGACCGTCTGGATCTCCGGCGTATCGATCGCCCTGGGGGTGACGGCCGGCCTGATCCTGGCCCTGATCCGCATTGCCCGCATTCCTGTCGTCGACCAGATCCTGGTCCTCTACATCAGCCTCGCCCGCGCCACGCCGCTGGTCACCCTGGCGCTGTTCATCTTCCTCAGCGCCCCGACCTTCGGACTCAACCTCGACCGCAACGTTGCCGGCATTCTGGCGCTGACGCTCAACACCACGGCGTTCAACGCCGAGATCTGGCGCAGCGCCTTCCGCAACTTCTCCCGCGAACAGCGCGAAGCGGCCATGGCCGCCGGCATGACGCCGTGGGTCACCTTCCGGCGCATCATGCTGCCGCAGATGATGATCACGAGCCTCCCCGGCCTGATCAACGAGATGTCGTTTCTGATCAAGGGCAGCCCAGCGATCGCGGTGATCGGCATCGTCGACCTGACCCGCGTCACCAACCGCATCTCCGCGGTGACCTACGAACCCCTGCCACCGATCCTCGTCGCCTGCGCGCTCTACATGGCAGCGATCGGTTGTCTGGTCTGGCTGCAGCGGCTGGCCGAACGCCGCGCCAACCGGCTGGCCACGTGAGAAAAGGACGGTGAGGAAGCGTCATGAGTAACTGGGAAATTCTGTGGAGCGCCCGCGATCAGTTCTGGAGCGGATTCCTGAGCACGATGGAGATCTTCGGCCTGTCGGTCAGCGCCGCGTTCGTGATCGGCTGCGGGATGCTCTATCTGCTGGAGGGCAGCCGACCCCGCCTGACCGTGCCGCTGCGGGTGTTCATCGACGGCATGCGGATGCTGCCGTTTCTGATCCTGGCCTATCTGCTCTACTACGGCCTGCCGGCGTTCGATATTCGTCTCGATGCCTGGTGGTCCGGCGTCGGGGCACTGGCGGTCTACCACGGCTGCTACTTCGCCGAGATATTCCGCGGCGCGCGACTGACCTTTCCGCCCGGTCAGGTCGAAGCCGCCAAGGCCCACGGCTTCACCAAGGGCAAGATGTTCTTCCGCCTGATTCTGCCCCAGATCGTGATGCAGACCCGGCCGCTGCTGGGCAATCAGTTGATCTATGCACTCAAGGACACCGCCTTCCTGGTGATCATCACCGTGCGCGAGCTGACCGCCGCCGCCAACAGCCTGTCGGGCACCTATTTCATTCCCACCGAGGCCTTCATCGTGGTCATCGGCTTCTATTGGGCGGTCAGCGTGGTCATGGAAATCATCATCAAGCAATGTGGCCGCTTCAGCGCCAAACGGGGATTCGACCATGTTTGAGAAAAACACGTCCGAGAAAGCCGTGTCCGAGACGACCACCACCGATAAGACCGATTCCGAGAAAGCCGGGGCCGAGAAAGCCATGCCTGAAATCTCCGCCTCCCGGATGACCGCCCCCGAGCAGATCGCGGTGTCGATCCGCCATCTCTCGAAAAGCTTCGATGGCGTCGAGGTCCTGCGCGACGTGGATCTGGAGGTGCGCGAGGGCGACGTGGTGACGATCCTGGGCTCGTCCGGCTCCGGCAAGTCGACACTGCTGCGTTGCATCAACTGGCTGGAGCAGCCCGACCGCGGCAGCATCCATATCGGCGGCCAGCGCATCGGCGTCAACGATGCCGGTCGGCCGATGCCGGTGCGCGAGCTGGCCAGGGTACGCGCTCGCACCGGCATGGTGTTCCAGAGCTTCAACCTGTGGCCGCATCTCAACGTGCTGCACAACGTCACCGAAGCGCCGATCCACGTGCTCGGCAAATCGAAGGCCGAGGCCGAAGCCCACGCGCGGGAGCTGCTGGAGAAGGTGGGCATGTCGCCCAAGGCCGATGCCTACCCCAATACGCTCTCCGGCGGCCAGAAGCAGCGCGTGGCGATCGCCCGGGCGCTGGCCATGCAACCGCAGGTGATGCTGTTCGACGAGCCGACATCGGCGCTGGACCCGGAGCTCGTCGGCGAGGTGCTGTCGGTGATCAAGGATCTCTCCGCCGAGGGTTACACCATGGTCATCGTCACCCACGAGATGGCCTTCGCCCGCGCCGTCTCCGATCAGGTGGTGTTTCTGGAGAAGGGGTTGATCATCGAAAAGGCCGATCCGGAGACCTTCTTCACCAACCCCAGTACCGAGCGGGTACGCAAGTTCCTGGAACGGGAAGAGAGTTGAACCGGAGACCGGCAACCGAAGACGGTGAAAGCGACTCGACAGCCGATGGCGAAAGTGCCAACAATGCGACAACGCCATCATCTCGAGGAGCTGTCATGTCGATAACGGTTACGGTGCTGGACGACTATCAGGGATGCTGTGCCTTTCTCGACGCCGTCCATGAACTCGACGGCAGCGACGTGCGCCTGGACATCGAACATCAGCATCTCGACGACGACGCCCTGCCCGCCCGATTGGCGGATAGCGATGCGATCATCCTGATCCGCGAGCGCACGTCCTTGACCCGCGAACTGCTGATGCAGTTGCCGCGGCTCAAGCTGGTGGTCCAGACCGGGCGCCTCTCCTCGGCCATCGATATCGACGCCTGCGAGGAGCTGGGTATCGCCGTGCGCGATGGCGGCGGCTCTCCGATCGCGCCGGCGGAACTCACCTGGCTGCTGATCATGGCGGGCTGCCGCCGTCTGGGCGGCTATCTCGCCCGACAGGCCGAGGGCGACTGGCAGCGCACCAACGAGCGCCTGGAAGCGGAGTCGCTGGGCCATGCCGTTCACGGGCGCACGCTGGGGATCTGGGGACTGGGCAAGATCGGCAGCCGGGTCGCCGGCTATGCCCAGGCATTCGGCATGGAGGTCGTCGCGCACGGAAGAGAGGGCAGCGCCGGTCGCGCCTTCGAGCTGGGCGTGGCGTTCGAGCCCGATCGTCACGCCTTCCTCGCCCGCTGCGACGTGGTCAGCCTGCATCTCAAGCTCAACGGCGACACCCGCGGCATGATCACCCCGGCGGATCTGGCGGCGATGCGCGCCGATGCCCTGCTGGTCAACACCAGCCGTGCCGAGCTGATCCGCCCCGGCGCCCTGCTCGACGCCCTAGATGCCGGCCGTCCCGGCGCGGCGGCGCTGGACGTGTACGAGAACGAGCCCGAGGGCGCCAGCGCTTACCAGGCCCACCCCCGCGTGCTGGCGACACCGCATATCGGCTTCGTCGAGAAAGACACCTACGAGCTGTATTTCTCTACCGCCTTCCGTCAGGTTCGGGAATTTTTCGCCGCCTAGAATGCAAAACGACAACCCCGGCCGAAGCCGGCGTTGTCGTAGACGTAGACATAGACGTAAACGTTGCCAAACCTGGCGTTACTGCCCTGGCGCTACTGCTGCCCGAACAGGTGCTTGCGCGCCTCGTCGGTCATTTCCACGTTGTTCTGCGGGTTGATCTCCTCGGCCTTCTCGTAGGCGCGAATGACCGCTTCGCGCGCGCCGACCCGCTCGAACCAGCGCTGCAGGCTAGGATAATCCTCCAGATCCTGGCCCTGCTTCTCGTAGGGCTTGATCCACGGCCAGATCGCCATGTCGGCGATGGAGTAGTCGTCGCCGGCGACGAAGTCGTTGTCGTCGAGCTGCTTGTCGAGCACGCGATAGAGCCGCGAGGTCTCGTTGATATAGCGCTCGATGGCGTAATCGATCTTCTTCGGCGCGTAGTTACGGAAATGATGGTTCTGGCCCGCCATCGGCCCCAGCCCGCCCATCTGCCAATAGAGCCACTGCAGCACGCGGTAGCGCTGGCGCCCGCTCTTGGGCAGAAACTTGCCGCTCTTGTCGGCCAGATATTCGAGAATCGCACCGGACTCGAACAGCGACAGCGGCTGGCCGCCGTCGGCCGGGGCGCGATCGACGATGGCGGGGATGCGGTTGTTGGGGGCGATCTCGAGAAACTCAGGCGCGAACTGCTCGCCCTTGCCGATATTGACCGGATGAATCCGGTAGTCGAGCCCCGCTTCCTCGAGAAAAAGCGTGATCTTGTGACCGTTGGGGGTCGTCCAGTAGTAGAGATCGATCATCACAGGCTCCTGTCGTGACGACCGGCGGTAAGCCGGATGCTGTCAGGATAGGCCTTGCGCCGGGCGACGTCTCGCTCGACATCGCCCGGCACTCGACAAAAGCGGCGCTCAGTCGGCGAACGCCCCTTCGATATCGACGATCCGCGTCGCCTCGCGGCCGACACCGCCATGCAGATCCAGCATGCGCTGGAACCAGGCGTAGACCGGGTCGGCGTTGGAGATCAGATCGGCAGCGGAGGTGACCCGCGCCCACATGAACGCGCCCACGACCAGGTAATCGGAAGCTCCGGCCTCGTCGCCTTCCAGGAACGGCGACTCGTCCAGCCGTCCGCGCATCGGCTCCAGTGCCTTGTCGAGCATCGACAGCCCCTGGCTCGGCGAATGCATCTCCTCGAGCGTGCGGCCGAACGCCTTTTCGCGGGTCGTGCGGAAATACTCGCAGTCATCGGGATGCACGGCGTTGAACACGTCCATCAGGATGGTGCGCATGATGCCCGGCGCCAACGAACGCTCGGCGTAGAACTTGAAGAAGCGCGCCCGCGCCTCGGCCACGCCGTCCCCCAGCAGCGGCTTGTCGGGATAGACACGATCGAGATAGCGGAATATCTCGTAGCTGTCGGTCACCGTCTGGTCGCCATCCACCAGCACCGGCACTTTCGATTGGTCGGAGAAGGCGAGCGCCTCCTTGTCGGTGAACTTCCACGGTACGAATTCGCAATCGAGCCCTTTATGCGCCAGCGCATACTTGACCCGCCAGCAGTAGGGAGAAAATCGCAGGCGTTCGTCACGCCCGCACAGATCGAACATCTTGCGGCTCATGTCACACTCCTCATCAGATTCGGTTGTCACTGCCCAGGTCCGAGCAGCATGTCCAAGGGAAGATAAGCCGTCAAACCCGATGAATGCGCGCCCCCTTCGTTTTCTCCTCCTTCCATACCACTATCGCCGCTCGCCTCCGGGCAGGCGGCGATGTCCATTAGTCGCAGCGCAACGCCGCCCGTCCGCCGATTTCATCCTGCCAACGACTGGATAAACCCTTTACATTCAGCAACTTGAAATACAGTTTCGATCCTCCGCCTGCGATGGTAATACCAATTAACCACGATTGGCAGTGACACGTTCTATGGTTATCTTCCGATTCAATCGCCGCGGGCCGGGTATCGGAGGAGGCCGATATCCCGTTGGACAGGCGATAGACAGGCGCCATCGCCACCCAGCGACGGCCGCCCTGGCGACAACCGACGCTGATAATAATGACTCAGGGGCTTTCGATATGGATCAAACGCTTCTCTCGTTGCTTGCCTTCCTGCCACTGGTGCTGGCGGGGGTTCTGCTGATCGGCTTCCGCATGGCGGCGCGCACGGCGATGCCGATCGTATTCGTCGTCGCGGTACTGATCGCACTGCTGGCCTGGGACATGACCGGCACCCGCGTGCTGGCTTCCACGCTGCAGGGGTTGATCATGACCGTCTCGCTGCTGTGGATCATCTTCGGTGCCATCCTGCTGCTCAACACGCTGAAGCACTCGGGCGGCATCATGGCGATCCGTAACGGCTTCTCCGGCATCAGCCCGGACCGCCGCGTCCAGGCACTGATCGTCGCCTGGCTGTTCGGCTGCTTCATCGAAGGTGCCTCCGGCTTCGGCACCCCCGCCGCCGTGGCCGCCCCGCTGATGGTGGCGCTGGGCTTCCCGGCGCTGGCCGCCGTGGTGGTCGGGATGATGCTGCAGTCGACGCCGGTCTCGTTCGGCGCCGTGGGCACGCCGATCGTGGTCGGTGTCACCGGCGGCGTGAACCAGTCGGCGATCACCGAGCAGCTCACCGCCAACGGCTCGACCTGGGAAACCTATTTCCGCCTGATCACCTCCGAAGTCGTCATCACCCACGGCATCATCGGCGTGTTCATGCCGCTGATCCTGGTCATCGTAATGGTGCGCTTCTTCGGCGAGAACCGCTCCTGGAGCGAAGGACTGTCGATCACGCCGTTCGCGCTGTTCGTCGGTGTCAGCTTCGTGGTGCCCTCGATGCTGGTCGGTGTCTTCCTGGGGCCGGAATTCCCGTCGCTGCTGGGCGGTCTGATCGGCCTGGCGATCGTGGTGCCGGCGGCGCGCAAGGGCTTCCTGCTGCCCAAGGACACCTGGGATTTCCCCGAACGCTCGAAATGGCCGGAAGAGTGGCTGGGCAAGATCGAAATCAAGGTCGACGACGTAGCCGGCCGCGCGCCGATGTCCACCCTGCGTGGCTGGATGCCCTACGTCATCGTCGCCATCCTGCTGGTAATCTCGCGCACCGTGCCTTCGGTCAAGGCGGCGCTGTCATCGATCAGCACCGGCTGGAGCAACATTCTCGGCGAGGCGGGTGTCTCCGGTAGCGTCGAATGGCTCTATCTACCCGGCGGCATCATCCTGATCGCGGTGATCTGCACGATCTTCCTGCATCGTATGCGCGCCCCGCAGGTGAAGGCTGCCTTCGTAGAGTCCTCCAAGACCATCTTCGGTGCTGGCTTCGTGCTGCTGTTCACGATCCCGATGGTGCGAATCCTCATCAACTCCGGCGTCAACGAGTCCGATCTGGTCTCGATGCCAGTCGCCATGGCGCAACTGGTCGCCGACGGCGTGGGCCAGATCTACCCGCTGTTCGCCCCGGCGGTCGGTGCGCTCGGCGCCTTCATCGCCGGCTCCAACACCGTCTCCAACCTGATGCTGTCGGCCTTCCAGTTCAACGTGGCCGAAGTGCTGGGCGTCTCCACCGCGATGATGGTTGCGCTGCAGGCCGTGGGCGCTGCCGCAGGCAACATGATCGCGATCCACAACGTGGTGGCGGCCTCGGCTACCGTCGGCCTGCTCGGCCGGGAAGGCACGACGCTGCGCAAGACGATCCTGCCGACGCTCTACTACTGCCTGTTCGCCGGCATCATCGGCCTGCTGGCGTTCTACGTCTTCGGCTTCACCGACCCGCTCATGGGCGGATGACGAAACAGACGACAGAACGATCGCGACGCCCGGCCATGGCCGGGCGTCGCGTTAACGCACCGCTTTGGTCTGACCATTTTCCAACTCGTTGGGCTTTTGGCTAATAGCCGACGCCGACGACCTTCCACAGAATGACCCATCGGTAATCGTGGAAAGCGCTTCCACAAATCGATTCCTGAACCGTACCTGACCGGCCAGCGCCGAGGAGATGCCATGGAACTGCTTTACGACGAGCGCATCGACGGCGAGATCGCCGATGTCGACAAGTCGGCGCTGATGGCGGCGATCCTGGCGGTCGCCCCCCAGTTGACCCTGCTCGATCGCGAAGAGGACCTGCGCCCGTTCGAATGCGACGGGCTGTCGGCCTATCGCGTGCTGCCGATGCTGGTCGCCATGCCCGCGACGCTGGCCGAGATCGAAGCGCTGATGCGGGTCTGCTACGAGCATGCCGTGCCCGTGGTGACGCGTGGCGCCGGCACCGGCCTCTCCGGCGGCGCGCTGCCGCTGGAAAAAGGCGTGCTGCTGGTGATGTCGCGCTTCAACAAAATCCTGAGCGTCGATGCCGACGCCCGCATCGCCCGCGTCCAGCCCGGCGTCCGTAATCTGGCTATCAGCGAGGCAGCCGCACCCTACGGGCTTTACTACGCGCCAGACCCGTCTTCGCAGATCGCCTGCTCGATCGGCGGCAACGTCGCCGAGAACGCCGGCGGCGTCCATTGCCTGAAGTACGGCCTCACCGTCCACAACGTGCTGAGCGTGGATATCGTCACCATCGAAGGCGAGCGCATGACGCTGGGCGGCGAGTCGCTGGACACGCCGGGCTACGACCTGCTGGCGCTGTTCATGGGCTCGGAGGGCATGCTGGGCGTGATCACCGAAGTCACGGTGCGACTGCTGCCCAAGCCGGAAGTCGCCAAAGTGCTGATGGCCTGCTTCGACGACGTCGAGCTGGCCGGCAAGGCGGTGGGCGACATCATCGCTGCCGGCTGCATTCCCGGCGGCCTCGAGATGATGGACAACCTGGCGATTCGTGCCGCCGAAGATTTCATTCACGCCGGCTACCCCGTCGAGGCACAGGCGATCCTGCTGTGCGAGCTCGATGGCGTCGAAGCCGACGTGCAGGCCGACTGCGAGCGGGTTCGCGATCTGCTGGAAGCGGCCGGCGCCACGCAGATCCAGCTCGCCCGCGACGACGCCGAGCGCCAGCTTTTCTGGGCCGGGCGCAAGGCCGCCTTCCCTGCCGTGGGCCGAATGTCGCCGGACTACTACTGCATCGACGGCACCATCCCGCGGCGTGAACTGCCACGCGTGCTCAAGGGCATCAACGACCTTTCCGCGCATTATGGGCTGCGGGTGGCCAACGTCTTTCACGCCGGCGATGGCAACCTGCATCCGCTGATCCTGTTCGACGCCAATCAGCCGGGCGAACTCGAGGCCACGGAGGCGCTCGGCGGCAAGATCCTCGAGCTGTGCGTCGAAGCGGGCGGCAGCATCACCGGCGAGCACGGCGTCGGCCGCGAGAAGCTCAACCAGATGTGTACCCAGTTCGCCGCCGACGAGATCACCCTGTTCCACGCGGTGAAGTCCGCCTTCGACGAGCGCCGGCTACTCAACCCCGGCAAGAACATCCCGACGCTGGCGCGATGCGCGGAGTTCGGCGCCATGCATGTCCACCACGGTGAGCTGCCGCACCCAGAGCTGCCCCGGTTCTAACGATCAAGGGCGAGGAGACGTTCATGACCCACCTGCAGGACCAGCAGCCGGCCTATACCGCGCCGGGCGAAGCCGGGCCCGATGCCCCCGTCGCACCGGCCACCGGCAGCGACGACAGCGAAGCGCTCTGCGAACAGGTCACACGGGCCCACGCCGAGCGGGCCACGCTGCGTATCGTCGGCGGCGACACCAAGGCGTTCTACGGCCGCCGTGTCGATACTACCCAATCGCTTTCCACCACCGGCCATCACGGTATCGTCCACTACGATCCGGTGGAGCTGGTCGCCACCGCGCGCGCCGGCACCCGGCTGCGCGATCTCGAACGGGCGCTCGCCGACAACGGCCAGCGCCTCGCCTTCGAACCGCCCTACTTCGGCGACGATGCCACCGTCGGCGGCATGGTTGCCGCCGGGCTTTCCGGCCCCCGGCGCCCGTGGGTGGGCGCGGTACGCGATTTCGTGCTTGGCGTGCGCGTCATCACCTTCGAGGGCAAGCTGCTGCGCTTCGGCGGCGAGGTGATGAAGAACGTCGCCGGCTACGACCTTTCCCGCTTGATGGTCGGCGCCCAGGGCACGCTCGGCGTGCTGACCGAGGTCTCGTTCAAGGTCCTCCCACTGCCTCAGGCAAGCGCCTGCCTGCGACTCGAACTGCCACTGCCCGACGCGCTCGACCGGCTGGCAGCGTGGGGGCGCGAGCCGCTGCCGATCACTGGCGCCGCCCACGATGGCGAGGCGCTGCACATACGCCTCGAAGGCGGCGAAGGCTCGGTGTCGGCCACGCGCCAACGCCTCGGCGGCGAATTGGACGAGCCCCTGTTCTGGTCGCAGCTGCGAGAGCTGCGCCTGCCCTTCTTCGACGGCGCTTTCGCCAACGCGGCCGACAGGACGCTATGGCGTCTGTCGTTGCCGGCGCTCGCCCGCACGCCGGCACTCGACGGCGACTGGCTCATCGACTGGGGCGGTGCCCAACGCTGGCTGCAAAGCCCGACGGGAAGCGGCGCGGAGGGGCACCACGACATCGCCATCCGCGAGGCAGCCATCGCGGCCGGCGGCCATGCCACGCGCATCACGCCGGTCGACGACGAGAATTCGCCTTTCACCCCGTTGCCGCCGGTGCTGGCCAAGTATCACCGCCAGCTCAAGCAGCGGCTCGACCCGCAGGGGATCTTCAATCCCGGCCGGCTCTACGCCGACTGGTAGGCCGTTTTACGCCAACTGGCGAGTCCGTTCCACGCCAGGATCGGGCCGTTCATGCGCCAACGTGGCAAGGAGTCATCATGCAGACCCATTTTTCCGAAGCCGCCCGCACCAAGCCGCATATTCTCGAGGCCGACCGCATTCTGCGCACCTGCGTGCATTGCGGCTTCTGCAACGCCACCTGCCCGACCTATCAGCTACTGGGCGACGAGCGCGATGGCCCTCGCGGGCGCATCTACCTGATGAAGGAATTGCTGGAGAGCGACGATGGCGACGAGCAGATCACCCAGGAGACCCAGCTGCACCTCGACCGCTGCCTGAGCTGCCGCAGTTGCGAAACGACCTGCCCTTCCGGCGTCGAATATCACAAGCTGCTGGATATCGGCCGCGCCGAAGTCGACCGCCGGGTCGGGCGCCGCCCCAGCGAGCGCGCCATGCGCCTGGGGTTGCGCACGGCCCTGGTCGAGCCCGGACGCTTCAAGGCGCTGCTGGCCCTGGGCCAGACGTTCCGCCCGCTGGCCCCGCACGACCTGCGCGACAAGATCCCCGCGCGCGTGCCGCATCGCCAGCGCCGCCCGGACCCCGCCCGACACACGCGCCAGATGCTGATTCTGGAAGGCTGCGTGCAGCCCGGCCTGGCGCCCAACACCAACGATGCCGCCGCGCGGGTGCTAGACCGGCTGGGGATTGGTATCAGGTCGGCCCGGGAAGCAGGCTGCTGCGGCGCCATCGATTTTCATCTCAATGCCCAGCAAGCCGGCCGCGAGCGCATGCGCGCCAACATCGATGCCTGGTGGCCGCTGATCGAAAACGGAGGCGAGAGCGGGGAAGCCGGCGTGGAAGCGATCGTCCAGACCGCCAGCGGCTGTGGCGCCTTCGTCAAGGAGTATGGCGAGATGCTGGCCGACGATCCCGAGTACGCCGTCAAGGCCAAGCGCGTCAGCGAGCTCGCCAGGGATCTGGTCGAGATCCTGCGGGAGGAGGATCTGGAAGCGCTGGGCGCGAACCATCCATCGGCGCGGCTGGCGTTTCACTGCCCCTGCACGCTGCAGCATGCGCAGAAGCTGGGGGGCGCCGTCGAAAGCGTGCTCACGCGGCTGGGATTTTCGCTCGCCCCGGTTCAGGATGCGCACCTCTGCTGCGGCTCCGCCGGCACCTACTCCATCACCCAACCGACGCTGGCCAAGCGCCTGCGCGACAACAAGATGGATTCGCTGGAAGCCCAGTCGCCGGATACCATCGTCACTGCCAATATCGGCTGTCAGAGCCACCTCAACGGTGCCGGCCGCACGCCGGTACGCCACTGGATCGAACTGGTGGACGAGCTTCTGGCAACCGCGGAAACCGACCAGAGCGCCATCCCGCCACGGCAGGCCAGCGCAGCGGTTTGAAACACCCTTAGCCACAAAACACAGCCATCATCTTCCCGACAGGAACCCGACCATGCAGACCAAAGCCGCACTCGAACTCAACGACGTCAACGCCATTCTGGATGCCGCGCAGACCGAAGCCGAAGCTCAGGGCTGGGCGGTCACCATTGCCGTCGCCGACGATGGCGGTCATCTGCTCGGCCTGCGCCGGATGGACGGCGCCGCACCGTTCAGCGCCGGCGTCGCCACCGAGAAGGCGCGCAATGCAGCGATCGGCCGCAAGGAGACCCAGGTCTTCGAGGAGATGATCAACAATGGCCGCACCGCCTTCGTGACCGCGCCGATGACCGCACTGCTTTCTGGTGGCGTCCCGGTCATCCACGACGGTCACGTGATCGGCAGCGTCGGCGTCTCCGGCGTCAAGCCGGATCAGGACCTGCAGGTAGCCAAGGCCGGCGTGAAGGCGATCGGTTAACGCTTCCTGGGCGGGCCGCCCTTCCCCCGACTCGCGGGCTTGCCGCCACGGCCCTTGCCCGCAGGCTTGGCGCCCGCCTTTCCCCTGGCGTCGGGCTTGCCGCCATTGGCCGCCCGCGCCTTGGATCGAGGCTTCCCGCCGGAGCTGTTTTTCGAGCCGGTCTTCGGGCTGGAAGACGCCTTCCCGCCGGCGGCCTTCCTGCCGTTAGACGTCGACTTGCCCGCCGCCTTGCCCGCCTTGGTCTTGGCGCCGGACCGGGTCGACAGCTGGCCTCTGCCGGCGGATGGCGCCCGTGCCTTGCCGGCGTTCGAACGCGAGCGGGGCTTGGCGGACGGCTTCTCCGGCGCGCCATCGGACTGTGCCGTCAGAGCGACGATGGTATCGATCTCTTTCGGCGTCAGGTCCCGCCAGTCGCCCAGCGCCAGACCCTTGAGCGAGACGTTCATGATCCGGGTACGGATCAGTTGGGTGACGTCGTAGCCGAAGTATTCGCACATGCGCCGTATCTGGCGATTGAGCCCCTGCACCAGCGTGATGGTGAACACGAATGTCGATTCCCTGCGCACCTGGCAGCGCTTGGTCACCTGACCAAGGATCGGCACGCCGTTCTGCATGCCTTCGACGAATTCATCGGTGATCGGCTTGTCGACCGTCACCCGATACTCTTTCTCGTGCTGGTTGTTGGCGCGCAGAATCTTGTTGACCAGATCGCCGTTGTTGGTCAGGAAGATCAGCCCCTGCGAATCCTTGTCGAGCCGGCCGATCGGAAAGATCCGTGCACCGTGCTTCACGAACTCGACGATGTTGTCCTTCTCGCTGGATTCGGTCGTGCTGACGATCCCCACCGGCTTGTTCAGCGCGATCAGGATCAGGTCCTCCTCTTCCTGGGGCTCGATCTCCTGGCCGTTGACCTTGACCCGATCCCCCGCCACCACCTGATCCCCCGTGGTGGCCCGGCGGCCGTTGATCCACACGTTGCCCTGCTCCACGAAGCGATCGGCTTCGCGGCGAGAACACATCCCGCTTTCGCTGATGTACTTGTTGATGCGGATAGATTTGCGTAACGACATAAAAGACCGTCTAGCCGAAAAGGGATGGGCCGGCATTTCGCCAGCACTGTCGAGCGGACACCGGCCCGTGGAGCCGGAAACGACGCATCCGGGTAGTTTGACGCCTCTTCCCCGGAGTGGAAACCGGTCATTCCCGAAAGGCGACGGGCAGGCGGGAAAAGTCGAGCCGATAGCCAACCGAATCTTGCTCCCTGTCTTGCGATTCCTGTCTTGCCCTCATGTCTTGCCAACCCTGCCGCACCACCTGGAAGTTCTACCAGGGAGAACTTCGTAATCTCTGTCAATATCCTTTAGTCGCAATTCAGCGTCTGGCGATTGACCCCGACGCGCGGACGGTTTTAATTTCCACCATCGAAACAGGTTCTACAAAAGAGAATAACGGAGACGCCATGACATTGCTGTCCTTGAAACCATCCGCCCTCTGTGTCGCGCTCACGCTGGCGGCGCTGCCTCTGGTGACGCAAGCGGCCGGCCCGAGCGGCAAGATCGACTGTATCGCCCCCGCCAACCCTGGCGGCGGCTGGGACTTCACCTGCCGCAGCGTGGGCCAGGTACTGAGTGAAATCGGCGCCATCGATGGCAGCGTCCAGACCACCAACATGCCGGGCGCCAGCGGTGGCGTCGCGTTCTCCCACGTCGTCACCAAGCGGGCCGGTCAGAATGACGTCATCGTCTCGGCGTCGACATCGACCACCACTCGCCTGGCCCAGCACCAGTTTCCCGGCCTGAACGCCGACATGGTCAACTGGGCGGGCACGGTCGGTGCCGACTACGGCGTGATCGCGGTGAGCAAGGACTCGCCCTATCAGAATCTGGAGGAACTTCTCGACGCGATGGAGGAAAGTCCCTCCAGCGTGAGCTTCGCCGGCGGCAGTGCCAGCGGTGGCTGGGACCATCTCAAGGTGCTGATGATGGCGCGGGCCGATGGCATCAAGGCGCTGAACAAGATCAAGTACCTGCCGTTCGACGGCGGTGGCGAGGCGATGACCCAGGTCGTCGGCGGCCATATCGACGCCTTCTCCGGCGATGCCTCCGAGACGCTGGGCTTCGTCGAATCCGGTGATCTGCGTGTCCTCGCCGTTCTCGCCGACGGGCGACTGCCCGGTGCGCTCAGCGACTTCCCCACCGCCAAGGAGCAGGGCGTGGATGTCGAAGGCATCAACTGGCGTGGTTTCTACCTGCCGCCGAAGCTTTCCGATGAGGACGTGGTCTGGTGGGAAGACGCCCTGCACCAGGTTTACGAAAGCCAGGAGTGGAAGGACATCATGCAGCAGAACGGGCTGATTCCATTCGACCGCAGCGGGCCGGAGTTCAAGGCGTACGTGGAGCAGCAGATCGCCGATATCGAGGATATCTCCAAGGAAGTGGGTCTGATCCAGTAGGCTTGTTGGCCGCCAGGAAAGCCAACCGCGCCGGACGACTCGCCCAAGAGCCGCCCGGCGCGTTCGTTCCGTTTTGACGTTCGCTCCGTTTTGACGTTCGCTCCGTTTTGACGTTCGTTCTGTTTTGGCGACTGGGCTCGATGATCTCAGGCGGTGCGCAGCGAGCGTGGCCACTGCCGCTCGAGACGCGGCGCGTACTGCGCCAGCAGAGGCACATGGCGATCCCTGACCGCCTGGTTGAATCTCTCGCTGGGCCCGGACAGCGCCAGCGCCCCCATCAACTCGCCCTCGCCGTTGTAGATGCCGATGGCCGCCGCCGACAGACCGGCCTGTCGCTCTCCGCTCGATACCGCCACCTGGCCTCGAGGCGTCTCGTAATTGAGCACCCGGCCAGCCGCGCCGCGACCCAGAGGAAGCCTGACGCCCTCCTCCAGGTGATGGCGCACTTCCAGCCGCCCATTCTCGCGCAGGCGGCAGATCCGGTGGTCACCGTCGCGCACGTAGAAGGAGGCGGTCTCCTCGCTGGCATCGCGCAGGGACTCTAGGATCGGCCGCACCAGGTTCTCGAGCTGCGGCCCTTCGCCCGCCAGCGGCGCTAAGCGCGATACCGCCGGGCCGACGCGATAAATGCCTCGCTCGTCACGGGTGACATACCCGAAGTGTTCCAGCGACGCCATCAGCCGCAGGATGGTGCTCTTGTAGAACCCCGTCGCATTGGCCAGTTCGGTCAACGAAAACTCGCGCCGCTCCTGGGAGAACGCCTCGAGTAGGGTCAGCGCTCGCTCGACGGCTTCGACACGCCGCTGGGCCATAGGACGCTCCTTTGTTTCTGGTGATCGTAGTTTGGATGACTGGCTAGTCTGGATGACTGGTGCAGCTTGAACTAATGGCGAATGTTGCGACAGGCAAAACGGTATTGCAACTCGCCTCGGCGAACAATATTCTCTCTAAAAGAATCGGTTTCACCAGGAGGAATAATGTCGTCGCCATTGACCGGTTATCGGGTACTCGATCTGACCAACGTGCTGGCCGGGCCGTTCTGCTGCCACCAGCTCGCCCATCTCGGCGCCGAGGTGATCAAGGTCGAGCGCCCCCAAGGTGGCGATCTCGCTCGCCAGCTCGGCGCGGACCCCGCCCTCAACCAGGACCTGATGGGGGTCTCCTTTCTCGCCCAGAATGCCGGCAAGCGTTCGGTGGCACTGGATCTCAAGCAGCCGGACGATCGCGACGCCTTTCTCGAACTGGTGGCGACCGCCGATGTCGTGGTGGAGAACTTCCGCCCCGGCGTCATGCAGCGCCTCGGGCTCGGTTTCGAGACGTTGCGCCAGGCCAATCCCGAGCTGGTCTACTGCGCGATTTCCGGCTTCGGCCAGGACGGCCCGCTGGCGAACTATCCGGCCTACGACCAGATCATCCAGGGCATGGCGGGCGTGATGAGCATCACCGGCGCGCCGGAAAACGCGCCCTATCGGGTCGGCTATCCGCTGGCCGACACCGTCGGCGGCCTGACCGCGGCGATGGCGATCAACGCAGCTCTGGCCGAACGGCCGCGCAAGGCGCATTTCATCGACATCTCGATGCTCGAATCCGTGCTTGCCACCATGGGCTGGGCGGTATCCAACCTGCTCGTCGCCGGCAAGCCGCCGCAGCCGCTGGGCAACGACAACGTCACCGCCAGCCCGTCCGGCACCTTCACGACCGCCGATGGCCTGATCAACATCGCCGCCAACAAGCAGGAGCAGTTCGAGGCGATCTGCCATCTGCTCGAGCATCCGGAATGGCTGACCGATGCCCGCTTCGCCCAGCGTCAGGCGCGCCTGGACAATCGCCGGGCGCTGAGCGACTGCATCGAAGCGGTATTGAAACAAGAAACGACCGAATACTGGTGGCCAAGGCTAGTCGACGCCGGCATTCCGGCCGGCCCTGTCTATAGCGTCGCCGAAGCGCTGGCACACCCCCAGGTTCGCGACCGCGGACTGATCGAGCGTTTCGAGACCTCCCCGATCGGCCGGCCGCTGGAAGTGGTCAGCGGCGGCTATCGCTTCGATGGCCAGGCGCCCCGCGTCGCCTCCCCCCCGCCGCGCCTGGGTCAGGACAACGCCACCTTGCTACCGGCGCACGCCGCCAACGACGAATAAAACCGGAGATATCCCATGACCGATACTCACACGCCCGAATACCAGGCCCAGCAGTGGTGGAAGACCGACATCATCGACATGCGCCCCGGCGAGATCCGTTATCGCGGCTATCCCATCGAGGAGCTGGTCGGCAACGTCGGCTTCGCCGACATGGTGTGGCTGATGACCTGCGGCGAGCTGCCCACCCGGCCGCAATCCAACCTACTGGAAGCGGCGCTGATGAGTGCCGTCGACCACGGCCCCCAGGCACCGAGCATCGCCATCGCGCGGATGGCGGTAACCTGCGGCAGCAGTCTCAACAACGCCATGGCCTCCGCCGTCAACGTGCTCGATGACGTTCACGGCGGCGCCGGCGAACAGGCCGTCGAACTGTACCGCTCGATTCAGGAACGCCAGGCTGGCGGAACGGATCTGGCAACCGCCGTTCAGGAAGGCATCGCCGAATGGCAGCGCAGCCGGACGAAGATCATTCCCGGCTTCGGCCATCGCTTCCACCCCGTCGATCCTCGCGGGCCGCGTCTGCTGCAACTGGTGGAAGAAGCCGCCGGACGCGGCGAGGTCGAAGGCGGCTTCGTCGCCATCGCCCGCGAGGTCGAGCGGCAGCTGATCGCCATGAAAGGCAAGCCGATCCCGCTCAACATCGATGGCGCCACCGCCGTCATCTACGCCGAACTGGGCTTCCCCGCCCCGCTGGCACGCGGCCTGTTCTGTCTCTCGCGCTCGGTCGGCATTCTCGCCCACGCCTGGGAGCAGCAGTGCCAGGGCGGCCGCAACAAGGGCCCGATGCCCAAGGGCTGGCTATGGCCCTACGGCGGCCCGGCCAAGCGTCCGGTACCGGAGCGGGCGTAGCCACACGTAGCCATATTACCCACTCCCCGCTCGGGAGCGCTCAGACCTCGTGAAACTCGCGTCCGGCCTTGGTCTCTGCAATGACTCCCGTGCGAATCACGAAGTCGCCGAAGGGCTCGCCCTCCTCGCGCTCGGCGGCGTAGCGCTGGATCAGCGGTGTCAGTGCCTCGAGGATGGTCGCCTCATTGATGTTCTCGCGGTAGAGCTTGTTCAGTCGTTGGCCGCTGAAGCCGCCGCCGAGGTAGAGGTTGTAGTGCCCCGGTGCCTTGCCGACGAAGCCGATCTCGGCGAGATACGGCCGCGCGCAGCCGTTGGGGCAGCCGGTCATCCGCACGATGATGGCATCGTCGGCGAGCCCCGCTTCGCGCATCACGGCTTCCAGCTTGTCGATCAGCGAGGGCAGATAGCGCTCGCTTTCCGCCATCGCCAGCCCGCAGGTCGGGAATGCCACGCAGGCCATGGCGTTGCGTCGTAGCGGTGAGGTTTCCGCGACCAGACGGTGGCGATCCAGCAGCGCGTCGATGGCGTCGCGGCGGGACTCGTCGACCTGGGTGATGATCACGTTCTGATTGGTGGTGAGCACCAGATCGCCGTCATGCTGTTCGGCGATCTCCCTCAGGCCGGTTCGCAGCTGCGGGCCATCCGGGAAGTCGGCAAGGCGCCCGTTCTGGACGAACAGGCCATAGTGCCAGAGGCCGTCGTCTCCCTGCACCCAGCCCAGCCGATCGCCGTTGCTTTCGAAGTGGTACTCGCGCGCTGGCGCCAACGGCTCGCCCAGATGCTGTTCCACCTCCAACTTGAACGCGTCGAGTCCCATCTCCTCGACGGTATATTTCAAGCGTGCCTGCTTGCGGTCGCGGCGATTGCCGTTGTCGCGCTGCACCAGCATGATCGCTTCCGCCACGGCGGGCACCGCTTCCGGCGCGCAGTAGCCGATGGGATCGGAAAGACGCGGGAAAGTCGCCGGCTCGCCATGGGTCATGCCCATGCCGCCGCCGATGCAGACGGTAAAGCCGTGAAGCTCTCCATCGACCACGTTGGCAATGAAACCGACGTCATGGGCGAACAGATCGACATCGTTCTCCGGCGGGATCGCCAGCGCCACCTTGAACTTGCGCGGCAGGTAATGGCGGGTGTAGAGCGGCTCCTTGGGATCGAGCGTCGGCGATCCACCCTCTGCCGCCGTATCCGTGCGCTCCTCGGCGCCGCCGGCCACGCGCTCCTCGCCCAGAAAGATCTCGTGATAGGCCCGGGTGCGAGGCAGCAGGCGAGTGCTGATCTCGTGACTCAGCTCGTAGACCCGGCGATGCACCGCCGAGCGATACGGGTTGGCGGTGCAGATCACGTTGCGATTGACGTCGCCACAGGCGGCGATGGTGTCCACCATGGCCTGATGGATCGTCTGCAAGTGTGGGCGCAGGTTCTCCTTGAGCACGCCGTGATACTGGAACGTCTGGCGGGTCGTGATCCGCAGCGTGCCGTTGGCGTAGCGTGAAGCGACGTCATCGAGAGTCCGCCACTGCTCGGGCGTGACCAACCCGCCGGGCAGGCGCAACCGCACCATGAAGCTGTAGAGCGGTTCGAGCTTCTGATGCCGGCGCTCGTCGCGCAGGTCGCGGTCGTCCTGCTGGTAGAAGCCGTGAAACTTGGTCAGCTGGGTATCGTCCTCGGCAACGGCGCCAGTGGCGCGATCCGCCAGCCCTTCCTCGAGCGTGCCCCGCAGGTAATCGCTTTCCACCTTGAGCCGCTCGTTGGGATGCAGCTCATCCCAGTGTACGTCACGCAGTTTGGCGATGATGTCCATGTCGGCCTCCTCTACTGGAGCTAGATGTCGTATCTATTTGGTCGTCGTACCGCAATCGCCAGAAAACTGATCGAACGAAGGCCAGACTAGGCAAAAATCGGCACTCATGCGGAGTTAACGTGGTTGTCAATGAGCATCGAGGGCCGATTTTTAACGACGTATGGGCGAGTGCAGACAGTTTTCTAATAGATGTCGCGCTGATAACGCTTCTCCTGCTGCATCTGACGCAAATAATCATCGGCGCCGGCTTCGCCATGCCCGCCCTGCTCGCGGATGACATCGCGCAGTGCCTGATGCACGTCCGGCGCCATGAATTCGGCATCGCCGCAGACGTAGACATACGCGCCCGCTTCCAGCCAGGCGTAGAGCGTTTCCGCCTGCTCGCGCAGCCGGTCCTGAACGTAGACTTTCTCGGGCTGATCGCGGGAAAAGGCGACGTCGAGCCGCGTGAGCAGCCCATGCTGGCGCCATTTGAGCCACTCCGCCTGATACAGGAAATCGCTGCGGAAATGACGGTCGCCGAAGAACAGCCAGTTATCGCCGCTGGCGCCACGCTCCTCCCGCTCCTGCAGGAAGGCGCGAAACGGGGCGACGCCGGTGCCGGGGCCGATCATGATCAGCGGCGCGTCGTCATCGTCGGGCAGCTTGAACTGCTTGTTGCGGTCGATGTAGATCGGCACACGGTCGCCGGGCTCGATTTGGTCCGCCAGGTAATTCGTGGTCACGCCGTTGCGGGATCGCCCGTGGGTGGCGTAGCGCACCACGGCAACGGTGAGATGCACTTCGTCCGGAGCCGCGGCCTGGCTCGAGGCGATGGAGTAGAGGCGTGGCGGCAACTTGCGCAGCGCTGCCGAGAACTGGGCGGCATCGATGCCATCCACCGGGAACTGTTCGATCACGTCGATGATATGGCGCCCCTGCAGCCAGTCGCGCAACTCGTCGCGGGCCTCTTCACTCAGCAACCGGCGCAGTTCCGGCGCCTGCGACCATTCGGCCCACTGCTGCAGGAACGGCCGCGTGAGCGTGGTCACCTCGAAGTCCGTCAGCAGCGCGTCGCGCAGCACACGCCCTTCCTCCAGCGGCGATTCGGCATCGAGCTTGAGCATCTCGATCAGCTCGTCGACGTGGGCGGGATCGTTCTGCGGCACCACACCGACGGCATCGCCCGGCAGGTATTCGAGCCCGGAGTCTTCCAGCGACAGCTCGAGATGCAGCGTCTGCTTGTCCGAGCCGCGGCCGTTGAGCGGCTGGCTGGTCAGCACCTCGGCCATGAACGGATGCTTCTTGGAATAGCGCGGCTGGGCACTCTGCGACATGCCGGCGTCAGCGGCCTGGGCCGGGGGCGGCGTGGCGAGATCGCCGGCCAGCGACTCGAGCACCTGGTCGATCCAGGCCTCGGCCTTCTCTTCGTAGTCCACGTCGCAATCGGTCCGCTCGAGGATCGCCTCGCCCCCGAGTTCGGCAAGCCGGGCGTCAAACTCCTTCGCCGTGTGACAGAAGTGTTCATAACTGGCATCACCCAGCCCCAGCACGGCGAAACGCAGCCCCGCCAGTTTCGGCGCCTTGCGGCCCATCATCAGCTCGTGGAATTCGAGCGCCGGATCGGGCGGGTCGCCGTCGCCCTGGGTACTGACGACGACCAGCAGCCGCTCGACCGCCTTCAAGGTCTTCTTGCCGGCGTCCGCCATGCTCGCCAGCGTGACGTCGAATCCCTGGGCGCGGGCACGCTCGGCGGCCAGTTCGGCCACTCCTTCGGCATTGCCGGTCTGGCTGCCGTAGAGCACGGTCAGCGCTGCGGAAGGCGTTGGCGCCGTCTGCGCATTGCCGGCCTGGGGCGCCCCTGCGGACTGGGCGTTGAGGCCGGCCAGATATCCGCTCAACCACTGGCGCTGGGCGGCATCCAGATCCGCCAGCGCCTGCTGCACGCGTCTGGCCTGATCGGCATTCAGGGGGCTGTTGGTGTCGGTCAGCAAGTTCGGAGCCATCCACGACCTCTCGGCACTCGGTATCGATATATCGATGGTCAAAAAAGAAAGGTAACTATTCAGGTGGCTGCGGATGGCATGTCGCCAACCACCTGATTTTTTTGGCATAGTGTGCCTGATCCTTCGGCACGTCTATGCGGTGACATGACCATCAGCGATATCAACGTCGACGAGGCCC
>NZ_JAXOVV010000030.1:0-35678 GCF_036663415.1 Salinicola sp. 4072
GCAGAGCCGTTACTGACGGTATGCGCCTCGACAACCTGATCCAGCAGCTTCTGCTCAGTCTCACAAGGTCTTCTATCCCGACTACGCCAAGCCCGGTAGCTACTGCGATGCACCCCAAACACCTGACACAAGTGCTGCACCGCGTAGCTCTCTTCAAGTCGCTCGATTATCGAGAATTGCTCAGGGAGTCCGACATCAAGAGAGCGGTAGCCTTTTTTAATATTGCCTTCTCTTCTTCCACTCGCCGCAGCTTGCGCTTCAGTTCCTGGATCTCACGCTGTTCCGGCGTCAGAGCCTCACCTTTCAGCGGCGCCTTGCCTGCCCGCTCAGCGCGAAGCCTGCGAACCCAATACTCCATGGTGGATTTGCCAACCCCCATGGCCTCACACGCCGCCTTCAGCGTGTAGCCCTGGTCGACCACGAGCTGGGCCGCTTCCAAGCGAAATTCCGGGCTAAACGTTCTCTTCTTCGTCATCATCTGCACCTGATTGTCTCTGTGAGCCATCATACACTCAAAGTCAGGTGGCCAGATTCACTGTGCCACTACAATCGAGCGTCGCAAGGGCCACTGGCGTTGCCGTCTGGGTCATGTCACCTCCTGGGTGTTGGTTAATGTGCGCTGCACGTGCCGGGCGATCATCCGTTCTTCATTAGTGGCTACGACCTCTGCTTAGACGGCCCTGTAGCGTCGACATCTATAGATCCCGAGCCCGGTTGATCTGCTGGGACAGACGCATCGCCTCGTGTTCCTCCAGCTTCAAGAGCTCGCGAACGAGATCCCGAGCCTCGGGGATGTCGGCGCGTCCTTCCAGGTAGCGGTATAGCGCGATGACCTGATCGTGCAGCGAGAAGACTTCCCGGCTGATGTCTTCGAAGCCCATCTCGGCATAGGGCAAATTGCACGCCTGATGGGGTTTGATGGGCGCATGCGACAGATAATCGTAGACCCAGGTGTTTAGGGCCTTGGGGTCGGCCTGCTTCTCGAAGCTGGCCACGGTGTGCTCCAGGACCGCCTCGTGATCGGCGAGATACTCCAGCAGTGATTTGGCCCGTGCCTCCTCCTGCCGGGTGGCACAGTGCCTGAAGCACTCGGCCAACTGGGCATGCAGCTGGCGAGTCCAGTCGATCAGGTCATGAAAGGTCTCGATCTTCATTTATTGCTCTCCATTAGTGGGTTGCTCTATAGGTATTGGCTGTAAACCGGGTCGGCTTCGACTGGGTCACTCGTTCTCGCTCCACCATCCCCCGCCGTAGAGGCTGCGAAACCCCATCTCGTACATGCTGTCGCGGGTCGTGCCGGCAAGCTCCAGCGTCGAGGCGATAGAGTCGCTCAACAGCGTCTCCCATTGCCGATAGGGGGTGTCACTATCGATCGGCGCCGGTGCGGTCTCTACCATCTCGGCCAGCCACTTCACACCGGTCATCCAGGGGGAGAAGCGTTCCGAGTACATCAGCCGGCTGGTCCGCGCCGGATGCAGTTGACGCAGCACCTCGGCTGACCAGGGGGTGGTGTAAAACCGCACCCAGGGCCCGACGAAGGTCTCGTAGAGGGCCACATTGTGCTCGGAGAGCGCTCGCACCCCTTCGAACGCCGGGGCCTGGTCGGGAAAGTTCAGGTCTTCCACGCGGCGCTCCTCGAAGCGCACCTGGAACTGGGGCTTGTGACAGTCGGGGTCGCCGGTGGGGTTGTCGATGCGCATCTCGTAGAGGCCAGGGGCCAGGTCATTCAGATTGCCGACGCTCTCGAGGATCGCTCGGTGCTCGAGGCGCGCCACCTTGGAGGAGACGAAGATGCCCAGATGCCCGACGTGGGGATTGAGCAGGTAGACGATACGCTGGTCGGCGGCCTTGAGTGCCGCGGTATCGGGATAGACCGCGGGGATCCAGTTGAGCGCCTGATGGGGCGGGGTGATGTTGTCGCCGCCGGAGGCGAAGATCACCAGGGGGTTGCGGATGCGCTTGAGGTCGACGCTACAGCCGGGGCAGACCTCGAGCTCGCCACGCTCCAGCTTGTTGCCGACGAAAAGGTTCTCGACGATGGCAACGATCTCCTCTTTGCTCAGGCTATAGAAGCCCGTCCACCAGCGCTCGAACTCGAGGAAGCGTTCGCGCTGGCCGTCGATGTCGGCGAACAGCTGATAGTCCTTCTGCCACAGGGTATTCGCAGGCTTGAGGGCTTCGAAGTTGGTGGCGAGGTTCGCACCGTCGAAGCGCCCGTCTCCCAGGTCGGCCATCAGGTGCGTCAGCCAGGCACCGCCAAGCAGGCCGCCGGCGAGGCGCATGGGATTGACGCCGGATTCGCCGGACCAGTAGGAGAGCGGCGAGCCGTTCAGCACCGCCGGCCCGACCAGACCCTCGCAGTCGGCGGAGAGCAGCGCGATGGCCCAGCCCGCCTGGCAGTTACCGTAGAGCACCGGCGGCTGGCCGGGGTGGCGCTCGGCCAGCGTCTCGACGAAGCGGCGCAGGACGTGCAGCACGTCCTCCAGTGTCTGGCCGGGGACGGGCTCGGGGAAGAAGATCACGAAGTAGACCGGGTGTCCCTCGTGGAGCGCCATGCCCACCTCGGAGTCGCGCTTGAAGCCGCCGATGCCTGGGCCGTGGCCGGCACGCGGGTCGACGATCATCACTGGCGGCCTAGTCTCGTCGAGGCAGTCCTCCAGGCAGTCCTCGCCGACCCGGGTGATGCGCAGCAGGGCATAGTTGGCGGGGCGCGCCAGTCGACGGCCATCCACGAGCATCTCGTAATCGAAGTCGAGCAGTGGCGGCTTGCCCGCCTGCTCATGCTCGAGCATGTTGTCCGCGCGCTCACACAGCGTGTCCAGGTAGCGTACGCCGCGTCGCCACAGGTCGGTCTGATAGGCGAGTAGCTCCGTGGCCGGGTGGCTCGGGAGGGTGCCTTCTTCGGGCTCGGGTGCGGTCATCGGGGCGTCCATCTCTGGTGGGGCGGTGGGTTGGCGCTTGCGCGGGGTTTTATGAGCCGTGGGTGGCTTGGTGGTGGATGTTTTGGCGGTCATAGTGGATACCTCTCAGTGTCAGGATGTCGTGGGCGCCGATCTCGATCCGGGACTCGGACAGGAAGCGGTACGGCGGAACCTTCAGGTTGATCGGCGCCGGCACCGCCTTGAACACGCGTCCGGCGAAGTCGAACTGGGAGCCGTGGCAGGGGCAGAAGAAGCCCCGGGCGAGTCGTCGCTGACGACCACGATCGTGCCGACGAGAAAAACGTCTGCTTTTCATGACTGCACCTCTGGGATTTTGTCCTTACAGGCGCCAGCCACTCGTACTCGCCATCCGCAGGTGCGGAATGAAGCGTGGCGTGCGGGCCGCGTAGGTCTGCCATTTGTCGCCAAACTGGCGCGCTACGTCGCGCTCTTCGTGGATCGCCAGTCGTGAGTACATCCACACCAATACCGGGAACATGACCAGGGTCAGCAGGGTGGGCCACTGCAGCAGGAAGCCGGTCATCACCAGCACGAAGCCGGCGTACTGGGGATGCCGGACATGGGCATAGAGCCCGGTGGTGGCCAGTTCTCCCCGCCGCTGGGCGGTATAGAGTGACCGCCAGCCGGCGGCGATGAGCCAGAAACCCGCGGCGATGAACACCATGCTCAGCAGATGGAACGGCCCGAAATGCGGGTTGGCCTGCCAGCCGAACAGCATCTCCAGCAGGTGGCCCGCATCGTGGCTGAACCAGTCCACCTCCGGGTAGCGCGACTGCAGCCAGCCGGAGAGGAAGTAGAGGGTCAGCGGGAAGCCGTACATCTCCGTGAACAGCGCCACCAGGAAGGCGCTGAAGGCCCCGAACGAGCGCCAGTCGCGGCGCGTCTGCGGCTTGAAGAAGCTGAAGGCGAAGAAGATGAAGATCGCCGAGTTGAGAATGACCAGGCCCCACAGCCCATAGGCGGGTACGTCATCACTCATCGCGTCCTCCCTTGTGATCATCATGCCCGCCATGACCCCCGTGGCCTCCATGTCCGCCGTGCATGAACACATGCATTAGCGGACAGGCGAGCAGGATCAGCCAGGGCAGGGCACCGAGCAGGTGCACCTTGTGCTCCTCCCAGAGCAGGAAGCCCATCACCGCCAGGGCGATCGCCACCATGAGCCAGAAGCTGCCTTTGCTGGGTCCTCGCTCCAGCCACCCCTTTTCGTCATGCATGATCAAATCCTCACCCGGCGCAGGCGCAGCGAATTCATCACCACCGACAGCGAAGACGCGCTCATCGCGAAGGCGGCGAACATCGGCCCGATCAGGATGCCGAGGAACGGATAGAGGATCCCGGCGGCGATCGGTACGCCGGCCCCGTTGTAGACTAGGGCGAAGAACAGGTTCTGCTTGATGTTGCGCATGGTGGCCAGCGACAACTTGCGGGCCCGAACGATGCCGTCGAGGTTGCCCTTGACCAGCGTGAAGCCGGCGCTTTCGATCGCCACGTCGGCGCCGGTGCCCATGGCGATGCCCACATCGGCCTGGGCCAGGGCGGGAGCGTCGTTCACCCCGTCGCCCGCCATGGCCACCTTGCGGCCTTGTTCCTGCAATTCGCGGATGATGCGGGCCTTGTCCTCGGGCAGCACGTCGGCGCGGATCTCATCGATACCCAGTCGCCCGGCCACCGCCTTGGCCGTCCGCTCGTTGTCGCCGGTGGCCATGATGATGCGAAAGCCAAGTTTGTGCAGCGCCTTCAGGGCCTCGGGGGTGGTCTCCTTCACCGGGTCGGCGACGCTGACCAGGCCGGCGATCTGGCCATCGAGCACGACGAACATCACCGTTTCGCCTTCATCGCGGCGGGCGTTCGCGGTCTCGGAGATCCGGCCGCCATCGAGGCCCAGTTCGGCCATCAGCTTGGCGTTGCCGAGGGCCACCGACTGGCCGTCCACGACCCCCTTGACGCCCATGCCGGTCACGGCTTCGAAATCGGTGGCATCGGCGAGGGATACGCCACGTTCTTCGGCGCCGGCGACGATGGCCTCGGCCAGTGGGTGTTCCGAGCCACGTTCGAGGCTGGCCGCCAGGCGCAATACCTCGGCCTCGTCATGCCCTTCCTCGGGCAGCACCGCCACCAGCTTCGGCTTGCCTTCGGTCAGGGTGCCGGTCTTGTCGACCATCAGCGTATCGACCTTGGCGAAGCCTTCCAGCGCCTCGGCATTCTTGATCAGTACGCCGGCCTGCGCGCCGCGTCCGGTGGCCGTCATGATCGACATCGGCGTGGCCAGCCCCAGTGCACAGGGGCAGGCGATGATCAGCACCGCCACCGCCGAGACCAGCGCATAGGACAGCGCCGGCGCCGGCCCCCAGATCGCCCAGGCGATGAAGGAGAGGATGGCGACGCCGATCACCGCGGGCACGAACTTGCCCGCCACCTTGTCGGCGAATTTCTGGATCGGTGCGCGGCTGCGCTGGGCGGCAGCCACCATCTCGACGATCTGGCTGAGCATGGTGTCGGCGCCGATGCGGGTGGCCTCCATGACCAGGCTGCCGGTGCCGTTGATCGTGGCCCCGGTGACCTTGTCGTCTTTGACCTTTTCCACCGGCACCGGCTCGCCCGAGATCATCGACTCGTCGATCGAGGAGCGGCCCTCGACCACCACGCCGTCCACCGGCACCTTGTCGCCGGGGCGCACCCGCAGGTGGTCGCCCACCTGCACGTCTTCCAGCGCGACCTCTTCTTCGCTGCCGTCGGGCCGGATCACCCGCGCGGTCTTGGCGGCCATGTCCATCAGCGCGCGGATCGCCTTGCCGGTGCCTTCACGGGCGCGCAACTCCATCACCTGACCCAGCAGTACCAGGGTGACGATCACCGCCGCGGCCTCGAAATAGACGCCGACGGTGCCGTCTTCCCGGCGAAAGCCGTCGGGGAAGACGCCCGGCACCAGCACCGCCACGATGCTGAACAGATAGGCCGCGCCGACCCCCATGCCGATCAGGCTGAACATGTTGAGGTTCATGGTGCGGAAGGAGTTGTAGCCGCGCACGAAGAACGGCCAGCCCGACCACAGGATCACCGGCGTGCTGAGCACCAGCTCGATCCACATCGCGTTGCGTTCACCGAAGAAGTCGCGAATGGCCCCGAGGCCCAGGTAGGGGCTCATCGTCAGAATCAGGACCGGAAGCGTGAGCACGGCCGCGACCCAGAAGCGTCGGGTAAAATCGACCAGCTCGGGATTCGGCCCTTCATCGCCGACCGCCGCCGATTCCAGCTCCAGACCCATACCGCACAGGGGGCAGGCACCGGGAGTGGTTTGGCGCACCTCGGGGTGCATCGGGCAGGTGTAGACGGCGCCGGCATGCCCGGCCGGCACCTTGTCGTACTTGCCGCCGTGGGCCGGCGCGGAGGCCCCATGACCATGCCCGTCATGCGTCTGCGAGTCGTCGCTTCCCACGGGCACGAGGTGCATGCCGCACTTGGGGCAGTCACCCGGCTGGTCGGAGACGACCTCCGGGTGCATCGGGCAGGTGTATTGGGCGCCACCCTGGCTGCCGGCGGCGTGTTGGTCCGTATCGCCGCTGCCTAGTGTCGGTGCCTCGTGCGAGGCATGCCCGTGACAATGGTCGTGTTGGTGTTGCGTCATGGAATCGTCTCCGTCGCTTCCGCGTCTTGATTCAACCTCGTGGCCCTATCTCGATAGGGTCGAAACTAATAGTGCCGTATCCAATAATCAGGAGGTGCGATCAAAGCAGAAGATCGCGCTTGCGTTGCTCGTACTCCTCGCGGTCGATTTCTCCCCGGGCGTAGCGTTCTTGAAGAAGGTCCAGGGCCGTTGGCCGCCGTTGAGAAAATGGCTCGCCCCGGCCTCGGGTCAGGCCACGCACCAGGAGAACGGCCAAGGCAATGACGATGCCCCAGAACAACACCATCATGAGCCCGCCGAAGAGCATATGCCCCCAGCCGTAACTCCCCATATACGCCATCATGTCGCCCCACATGGTCGGATCTCCTTTTCTTGTTACTTACTTTGCCCTGACGTCAGGCTAAAGCCTGCGGGTAACCCAAGGGTCAAGAGAAGGTAGATGAAAGTAGGCGGCTCTTGATCCCGGACAGTTTCCGACCTCTTCAGTGGAATGGAATCAACGCCGCACGCATGCGTTGAGGCCTTCGGTATTGAGTGATGGATTCGTTCATGGCCTACGCTCCGCTGTGTCGGTTGAGGCGTGTGACAAAGAAGTTGTATAGCGGGCCGAAGACCAGGGCGATGTACCAGCCGTAGCCGAAACTTTCGACCAGCCCCAGGAAGAAGCTTGACCAGCTGAGCCAAGTGAAGCCTGGCAACAAGCGCAGCCAGCTCTTATACATCGCCTGGTCGGGAAACAGCAGATCGAAGCCGACGCAAAGGATGAAGGTTACGGCCAGGAACAGCCCCAGGCTCATCCCGAGTGCGATCATGGGAATCCGCGGCGTTGCCTGAACCGGCAAGCGAGTTCCTGAACGGGGCTTGGCTGTCAACGGAGCATTGGCATCAGGCATCTTTGTTCTCCGGTTGGAGGGGCGAGGCCGTTGCACCAGGGACGAGATACTGTTCGGGCGCGGCCTCGAAGCGCTCCCGGCAGTCACGAGAGCAGAAGTAAAAGACGTGGCCATCGTGGACGCTTGGCTTGGCCCCTTTCGTTCTGACGGTCTTGCCGCAGACGGGGTCGACGTCCTCGGCTGGCGGAATCCACTCCAGCCCTTCAGTTGCACGTTGATTCCCTGGGCTATCGTTGTCGTGTTTGGTCCTGCCATGGCTGTGCCCCATGACGTGGGCGCCACAGCCGAACCGCATCATCAAGAAGAGGATTGCTGCCCAAAGCAGGAAGTAAAACAGTGCGTCCATAAAGTCTTCCTCGTGACGTCCGCTAAGCCGTACCCGATACCGAGCACTCGGGTGTGGTTGCGAATGTGCATGCACTTCTCATGGTGGGAAGAGTCTCTGCACACACAGCGGCCACTCCGGCAGTTGCCTGGATCAATGTGGGGCGGGCACGGGTTTTCTCCCACGCGGCCACGGCTGGAAGCGCGAGATGGAGATACGAGGTCGACTTAGACTCTGTAGCGTTGGGTCAAAAGGTAGACAGGAACCGAGGAGGGTGAGGGAGGGGCACTTGGCGAGCCGCTGGCGGTGACAACCCGGGGCGCTATGGCCGGGGCCGTCATGCTCAAGGGAAGGGGCTCGAGCTCCAAGTCCTGGCGCTCCAGGCGCAACAGGGCGCTGCCGACATTACGAGTGCCATGGCCATGGTGGCATCGCGGTTGAGGATAGTCTGCGTTGATGAACTCGGTGTTCGAGTGCGTATCTGCGTGAGGCTCAACGCCAACCTGGCCAGACTCAGTAGAGGAGGGAGCATCTGCCGAGGAGGGGTCATCTGCCATTGTGGCGGCGCTAGAGAGCAGTAGCACCATGCCCAGCAGGATGACCAGACCAAAGCGATGCCAGGCGGTGGCAGACCGCGAGGATTGCTTAGGAAATGACGTGTGCCTGGCCATGCGGCAGGGCTCCTGCAGAGTGATGTATATCTTAACCTAGCGCAGATTCGAACCTTGTCCATTGACACGGATCAAGACGGAGCTTGCCGTAAGCTGCAGCGGCCTCATTGAAGTGGTGACCTGGGCGAATGGCTGGGCAGCTCAGAAACGGCTGCAGGATGCCCTCGGGAACAGCGATGTGTTCGCTGCCGCCCAGGCAGCTCAGAAATGCTCGGCATCAAGAAAGGCGTCATTGTCGATGTTCGCTGCCGCCCAGGCAGCTCAGAAATAGATTGTCGATAGGCGAAAGGTTGGTTTGCAGTGCGCTGCCGCCCAGGCAGCTCAGAAATGCTGGCCGCGCTCGAGATCCACCGCGAGATTGTTCGCTGCCGCCCAGGCAGCTCAGAAATCATCGACGCTTCGCGGAAGTCCCGCAAAGCAGGTTCGCTGCCGCCCAGGCAGCTCAGAAATTGGACGTTGGCGCGGAACGTGTCGCCGTCATGTTCGCTGCCGCCCAGGCAGCTCAGAAAAGCCCGCCGCCGGCGATCTCGCGGTCGGTCGAGTTCGCTGCCGCCCAGGCAGCTCAGAAAGAGACGCGGATCGACGCCATGCGTCAGGCTTAGTTCGCTGCCGCCCAGGCAGCTCAGAAAAGCTGCGCGTAGTCGTTCCAGTCGGTCGGACCGTTCGCTGCCGCCCAGGCAGCTCAGAAAATTCTTTGCGACGCCGACGCCAACGACTCAGTGTTCGCTGCCGCCCAGGCAGCTCAGAAATGCTGGCCGCGCTCGAGATCCACCGCGAGATTGTTCGCTGCCGCCCAGGCAGCTCAGAAATCATCGACGCTTCGCGGAAGTCCCGCAAAGCAGGTTCGCTGCCGCCCAGGCAGCTCAGAAATTGGACGTTGGCGCGGAACGTGTCGCCGTCATGTTCGCTGCCGCCCAGGCAGCTCAGAAAAGAAACACTTACCGCTCCATAAAGTTTTTCGGGTTCGCTGCCGCCCAGGCAGCTCAGAAATTCTCGACCCCGTCGACGACGAACGCCGGGTGGTTCGCTGCCGCCCAGGCAGCTCAGAAAGGCCGGCAAGGGTAGGAGTCGGGCAGTAAAATGTTCGCTGCCGCCCAGGCAGCTCAGAAAAGCGCCTTGGACGCCGCAATGAACTCGCGCATGTTCGCTGCCGCCCAGGCAGCTCAGAAATCGTCGTACACCCGCTCGAAGCCATCGCGAGCGTTCGCTGCCGCCCAGGCAGCTCAGAAAGGAGGCGCGACAGTCCCCGGGAAGCCCTTGACGTTCGCTGCCGCCCAGGCAGCTCAGAAACAGGTGCTCGACGGCGGCGACAACCAGGCGATGTTCGCTGCCGCCCAGGCAGCTCAGAAAGAGATGATCGAGAACCAGATGAACCGGGACACGTTCGCTGCCGCCCAGGCAGCTCAGAAAGATCGAAGCACCGTGTTCGCTACCCGATCCGCGTTCGCTGCCGCCCAGGCAGCTCAGAAACAGGGTGTGTCGTAGATGACCGAGCGCACGAAGTTCGCTGCCGCCCAGGCAGCTCAGAAATGCCGGCGCGCGATGCACTACTGGATATTGAAGTTCGCTGCCGCCCAGGCAGCTCAGAAACGAACGGTCTGCTCGACGTTGAGCACGGCGCGGTTCGCTGCCGCCCAGGCAGCTCAGAAAATGACAAGCGTGGCCATGGGGGCTCGGTCGGCCCGCCCAGATAGAACCATCGACCATTTTCGTCAGAGAAGCTCCGGCGGAGTCGTGCCTCGCATCCGAACACGAACCTATCAAGGCGCTGGAACCAGTGCTTTGTGAGTGGCTCCACATGATCACGAGTGACTCCTGTGGGGCACCTTGGGGGAAGCAGGAACAAGCCGGATAAACGGTGATCCATACAGCAATATAGCCCGTGTTTTGTCTATCAGTTTTGGGTGTTTCCTGCCCAAGGCTACTCGTCTGGCTCGGTCGCCGGTGGCTACCGGAACCGATCGGCGGCTTGCGCAACGCTATGGAAGAGGGCAGGATCGGGAAAGGCTCCTGTAGCCTTGACTGAATTGGCTCGGGCCCACATATATCGTATGCCTCGACGTGGAGAGATCATGCGAGGCGTGTCTTGAGCGCACGCTGTGCCGGCAGGGCAGCGTGTAAGGATGTGGCTTCTGGCCGGAAGGGAAGGGGAAAGACTAGCGGCAAGGGCGGAGGGCGAAAAGGTGGAGAAGAAGACCGAATTCAATCTCTGGTACTGGGTGCTGGCTTTCGTCGCGGTGATCGTTATCCAGGATATCATCGCCGGTTCACGGGACGTGGTGCCGATCAGTTACAGTCAATTCGAGTCCTACCTCGAAGACGGCAGGATACGGGCGGTCGCCGTGGGTAGCGACACGATCACTGGTACCTTCGACACGCCGGTCGATGGCCACAGCCAGTTCGTTACCACCATCGTGGACCCCGCGATCCTCGACCGGCTCGATGCGGCCGACGTCGAGATCACCGGTGTGCCAAGACACACCTGGGTCGGGACGATCCTGTCGTGGGTCGTGCCGGCCTTTGTCTTCTTTGCGGTGTGGATGCTGCTGTTTCGCAAGTTCGCCGAAAAGCAGGGGTTCGGCGGTTTCATGCAGGTCGGCAAGAGTCGCGCCAAGGTCTACATGGAGAAGGAAACCGGCGTGACCTTCGACGACGTCGCCGGAGTCGACGAGGCCAAGGGCGAACTGGAGGAGGTCGTGGACTTCCTGCGCAACCCCGAGGAGTATGGAAAGCTCGGCGCCCGAGTGCCGAAGGGCGTGCTGCTGGTCGGCCCCCCGGGCACCGGCAAGACTTTGCTCGCCCGCGCCGTGGCCGGGCAGGCGGGCGTCACGTTTCTGTCGATCTCGGGCTCGGAGTTCGTCGAAATGTTCGTGGGCGTCGGTGCGGCGCGCGTTCGCGATCTCTTCGAGCAGGCCCGCAAGAATGCCCCCGCGATCATCTTCATCGACGAGCTCGACGCCTTGGGCCGTGCACGCAATTCGGGCCAGCATGCCGGCGGCAATGACGAGCGGGAACAGACGCTGAACCAGCTCCTGACCGAGCTGGACGGTTTCGACCCGACATCGGGGATTGTGCTGCTGGCCGCGACCAACAGGCCTGAGGTGCTTGATCCTGCGCTGTTGCGGGCGGGTCGCTTCGATCGGCAGGTGCTGGTGGACAAGCCCGACAAGGCGGGGCGGATCGCGATTCTGACCGTGCACATGAAGAAGGTGACGCTTGCGCCTGATGTCGACGCGGAGAAGGTGGCGGCCCTGACCCCCGGCTTCTCGGGGGCGGATCTCGCGAACCTCGTCAACGAGGCCGCCCTGCTCGCCACCCGGCGCCGGGCAGAGGCCGTGACCATGGCCGATTTCAACAACGCGGTCGAGCGCATCGTCGCGGGGCTGGAGAAACGCAACCGTGTCCTCAATCCGCGCGAGCGCGAGATCGTGGCGCATCATGAGATGGGGCATGCGCTGGTCGCGATGGCGGTGCCGGGCGTGGATCCGGTGCACAAGGTCTCCATCATCCCGCGAGGCATCGGTGCGCTCGGCTACACGATCCAGCGCCCGACGGAGGACCGTTTCCTGATGGCCCGCGAGGAACTCGAGAACAAGATCGCGGTGCTGCTGGGTGGACGGGCGGCCGAGAAGATCATCTATGGTCACCTCTCCACCGGTGCGGCCGACGACCTGGTGAAGGCTACCGATATCGCCCGCGCCATGGTGGCCCGCTACGGCATGGATGAGGAGCTCGGCCATGTCAGCTACGACACGGATCGCCCCGGCTTTCTAGGCACGGGCGATCAGACCTCGTGGTTGAACCGCCGTTACAGCGAGGCGACGGCCGAGAGGATGGATGCGGCGGTGAAGGCGATTATCGACAAAGTCTTCGCGCGTACTGTGGCGATTCTCGAAGCCAACCGGGCGCTGCTGGAAGAGACGGCTCGCGAACTGCTCGATCGCGAAACACTCGATGAGCCTGATCTTGCCGCCGTCGCGGAGAAGGTCCGTGTGCCCGAGGTCGCGGCTGCCTGAACGGTTCTGGCCAGTTCCCGGTCAGGATCGAGATAGAGGCGAATAATGGCAACCGGCACCGGTATGGTTGCCACGCCTACCTGTCGGCTTTTGCGTGCAGCTTCCGTCGACGCCGAATACCGGGGCATGAGGTTCGGCGACTCGGTGGCCGCCAGGTAGCGTGCCCTGACTCTGCGTGCTGGAAAGGAATGGCGTTTTCCATGCGGCTATGGCGAGAAACTAAGGATGACCCCCACTCGACGGCATCGCGTATATAACTTCTTGCACTCTGCCCTGTTGATCGGCGGTATGGGGCTGATCGTCTGGGCCGTGGTCGGGATGATGGCGGGGCCCGCGCTGACGTTTTTGATCGTCGCGGGCGCGATGTTGGGTCTCGTCCTGACCCCGGCGCTGCCGAGGCGTCTGCTGTTGTCGTCCTATAAGGCGCGACGGCTCAGCGGCAGGGAGTTTCCCGAAGGCATTGTCATGATGGCGGATCTGGCGCGCAGGGCCGGATTACCGCGAGTGCCGGAACTCTATTACGTGCCCAGCCGCCTGCCCAACGCCTTTGCGGTCGGCGCGCCCGAAGAGAGTGCGGTATGCGTCACCGATGGGCTTCTGCGACTGCTGGACCGGCGGGAGCTGCAGGGGGTTCTGGCCCATGAGGTCGCGCATATTTCACACCGTGACCTGTGGATCATGGGGCTTGCCGATGCCATGTCGCGGATCGTCTCCCTGGCCTCCTGGATCGGTCAGCTGATTCTGTTGCTGAATCTGCCGCTGTTCCTGACCGGAGCCGCTTATCTGCCCTGGCACATACTGCTGTTACTGGCCTTCTCGCCGCTTCTGATGGCGCTTCTGCAGCTGGCCTTGTCGCGTAGCCGGGAGTACGACGCCGACCGGGCGGCGGCGGAGCTGACCGGGGACCCCGCCGGGCTGGCCAGGGCGCTGCTCAAGCTCGAGCGTCGCGTCGGGCGCTTTTGGGAAGAGATGTTTCTGCCCGGACGACGCATTCCCGAACCGTCACTGCTGCGCACGCATCCCCCAACGGAGGACCGGGTGGCACGGTTGCGGTCGCTGCCACAGCGAAGCAGGCCGGCAGATCCCGCGCACGACGTGCTGTCGGTGCCGCCGGCATCGAATCCGGGTGTCCCCCGCTTCCGGGGCTTTGGTCATTACTGGTGATCGACGAAGGGTGTGAAAAGCCGGCACGCGACTGACATCGCTGGGGCCGGGGTGGGGATCAGACAGCCCGCCGGTGGCGGGCCGTGGTGGATGGCTCAGTGCTCCGCGTTTTCGAACCGCTCGGCGGCACGCAGCGCCTCGTCCTGCGTGTCGTGCTCGGAAACGACATTCTCGTTGTCGGGCTGGCTCTCGTCGATCACGATCCAGCCGGTGACCTTCTCGTTCATGGCGCGGGCGGTGAATACCGGTTCCACACGGGCTTGTTTCTGCATGATCGCTCCTTGCCTTGAGGATGCTGGCTCGAGGATTTCCGGTGTCCGGATCAGAGGCCTTCGCGGGGCAACTCGCCGGAAGCGGGACGGTTGAGCTCGGTGCAGGGACACGCTTCGTGGATGCAGGGCATGCCATCGGGATGACCGGCCGCACAGGCCGAGCAACAGAAGGCCTGCCCTTCGCTCATGGCACTTTGCTCGCTGGTGACTTCGTGTTCGCAGCCCACGCAGGCGCAGGTTCCCAGGTCGGCCATCGCTGTCTCCTGTTCGGCGGATTCGTTAGTCAAGGTAGAAAGCGTGGCTCGCTTTGCCAACTCCCCCGGAGCGCCCCTTGCCAGCGTGGCAAGGGGCTCGGCCAGCCGATCAGTCAGGCTTGTGGGCAAGGTCGTCGATGAAGCGCTGACGCCATGCCAGCAGGCTGTTGCGACGCAGCACCTCGAGCATCTGGCGGTGGCGGTGACGGCGTTCGTCGAGCGGCATGTTGAGGGCGCGCTCGATGGCGCTGGTAATGTCATGCACGTCGTAGGGGTTGACCAGCAGCGCACCGCTGAGTTCGCGGGCGGCGCCGGCCAGTTCGCTGAGCACCAGCACGCCGGGGTCGGCCGGGTCCTGGGCGGCGACGAACTCCTTGCAGACCAGGTTCATGCCGTCGCGCAGCGGTGTCACCAGGCCGACCCGTGCGGCACGGAACAGCCCCATCAGGTCGCCGTGGGCGTAGGTCTGATTGAGGTAGTGTACCGGCAGCCAGTCGATGTCGGCATAGGTCCCGTTGATGTGTCCGGCCAGCCCCTCGAGCTGGCGACGGAGCTCGTCGTACTCGGGGATCTCGCTGCGCGAAGGGCTGGCGATCTGCATGAAGATGGTACGCTGGCGGCGATGCTTGAAGTGAGTGAGCAGCGTCTCGATGGCGTTGAAGCGCTGGACAAGGCCCTTGGAGTAGTCGAGCCGGTCGGCGCCGATGATCAGGTCGCGCTTGCCGAGGTCGGCCTGGAACTGGCGGGCCGGATCCTCGGCGATGGCGCTTTCCGCTTCGGCGATCGCTTCATCGACCTCGATGCCCACCGGGTAGACCCCGGTGCGCATACGGCGCCCCTGGCACTCGACGATGTCGCCGTCGATGCGGGCGCCGAAGGTCTCGACCAGGGCGGCGTGGAAGGCGTGGAGGTCGTTTTCGGTCTGGAAACCGACCAGGTCGTAATACAGCAGATCCTCGAGCAGTTCGCGATGGCAGGGCAGCGCGCGCAGCAGGTCGTAGCTGGGAAAGGGGATATGCAGGAAGAAACCCAGTGGCGCCCGGACACCGCGCTGGCGTAACTCCTTGCCCAGCGGTAGCAGATGGTAGTCGTGGACCCAGATCAGTTCGCCACCCTGAAGCAACGGGGTCAGGGCGTCGGCGAAGCGGGCGTTGACTCGCGTGTAGGCCTTCAGGTAGTCGAGCCGGAAGTCCATGGCACCGAGGTTGAAGTGGAAGACCGGCCACAGCACCTCGTTGGCGAAGCCCAGATAGTAGTCATCGTAGTCGTCCTTGGAGAGCGACAGCGTCGCGTAATCGACGTTGTCCCGGGTGACCACGCCGGGATGGTTCGAGGGTACCTGCTTGATGCGGCCGTCCCAGCCGAACCATAGCCCGCCGTGCTCGCTGAGCGCGCCGGTGATGGCCACCGCCAGGCCCCCGGCCTGGGGCTTGCCGGCCTCGGGGATCGATACACGGTTGGAAACCACTACCAGGCGTGTCATACGGCTTCCTCCCAGCTGCGGCTCAGATGCAGCGCCGAGTTGATCAGTCCGACCATGCTGTAGGTCTGCGGGAAGTTGCCCCACAGCTCGTTGCTGGTGGTGTCGAGATCCTCGGACAGCAACCCCTGGGCGTTGCGGCACTCGAGCATGTTCTCGAACAGGCGGCGCGCCTCGTCACGGCGGCCGATCGCCCAGAGCGCGTCGATGTACCAGAAGGTGCAGATGTTGAAGGCATTCTCGGGGTGTCCGAAGTCGTCGGCGGCGGCGTAACGGAACAGGTGATCGCCGCGGCGCAGCTCGGCCTCGATGGCGCCGACCGTGCTGATGAAGCGCGGGTCGTCGGCGGCGAGGAAGTCGAGCTCGTGCATCAGCAGCAGGCTGGCATCCATGGTGTCGCCGCCGAAGCTCTCGGTGAACGCCTGGCGCGACTCGCTCCAAGCCTCCCGGCAGATCACGTCATGCATGCGGTCGGCCTGATGGCGCCAGCGGGTCGCGTCCTCGTCGAGCCCGAGCTGTGCCGCGATGCGGGCGAGCCGGTCGCAGGCGGCCCAGCACATGATCGCCGAGTAGGTGTGCACCCGGGCGCGGCCGCGATATTCCCAGATGCCGGCGTCGGGCTTGTCGAACAGCCGTGCGGCCTGCTCGCCGAGAATCGACAGGCGGCGGAACAGTGCCTCGTCGCCGGGGCGTGCCAGGCGCTCGTCGAAGAATGCCTGGTTGGCGGCCAGCACCACGGCGCCATAGACGTCGTGCTGTACCTGATGGTAGGCGGCGTTGCCGACCCGTACCGGCCCCATGCCGCGGTAGCCGGCGAGTCCGCTGACCTCGTACTCCTCGATGCGTGCCTCGCCGCCGATCCCGTAGAGCGGTTGCAGCTCGTGCTCGGCGGCGCCGACCACCAGGTTGATGATGTAGTTGAGGTAATTCTCCATGGTCGCGGTGGCGCCCAGGCGGTTGAGGGCATGGACCACGAAGTAGGCGTCGCGCAGCCAGCAGTAGCGATAGTCCCAGTTGCGCTGGGTATCGGCGGCCTCGGGGATCGAGGTGGTCATCGCGGCGATCACCGCGCCGGTATCCTCGAAGGTGCTGAGCTTGAGGGTGGTGGCGGCGCGGATCACCGCGCTCTGCCACTCGAAGGGGATGGCCAGGCCGCGCGCCCATTCCTGCCAATAGATGGTGGTCTGGGTCTCGAAGCGCTGGCACATGGCGGTGACGGACTCGGTGACGCTCTCGTCGGGGCCGAGTGCGAAGTTGAGCTCGCCCTCGAGGACGATCGGCGACTCCTGCAGCACGTGGGTGATCGAGGCGTCGGTGGTCAGCCGGGTCACCCGGCCCTGGCCGATGTAACGGATGTGATGGCTGCCGTGGGTGGTCTCGGGGGTGCGTTCGCCGTAGGCGGTGGTCGGACGCAACCGGATGCGAATCACCGGCGTGCCGGCCAGGCACTGCACGCGGCGTATCAGGGCTTCGGGACGGAAGGTCCGGTCGTAGAGGCGAAAGCGCGGGCAGAAGTCGGTAATGCGGATACGGCCGCCGAACTTGTCGGTGAGCTCGGTGCACAGGATGGCGGTGTTGCGCTGGTAGTACTGGCGGCTGGCGACCTGGTCCTGCAGTTCGATGGCGAAGTAGCCGCGGTCGGTGGTGTCCATCAGGCGCGAGAAGAAGGGGTCGCCATCGAAGCGGGGCAGGCAACACCAGACGATCCGGCCATCGGCATCGATCAGGGCGCCGATCTGGCAGTTGCCGATGAGGCCGAGTTCCAGGGAGGGGGATCGCGAGTCGGTCGACGCGCTCAGGTCGAACGGGATGGCAGACTCTCCAACCATGTCAGTACCTCCTGTACCGATTCCAGATAATAGGTTGCGACGGTCTCGCTTCCGCCGCCGACGCGCACGCTGAGCCCGTCACGAGCGTTGACCTCGCGAAAGGCGTCCTCGTCGGTGACGTCGTCGCCGACGAACACCGGGCGGCGGCCACGGAAGACCGGATCGTCGAGCAGCCGCTCGACCGCCGTGCCCTTGTGCACGCCGGCTGGACGCAGTTCGATGACGTACTTGCCGGCGATGGTCTCGAAGGTCTCGCCTAGGGTGTCCCGCCACTCGTCCATGAACCGGCGGCAGGCCTCGGCGCGATCGGGCGCGCCACGGTAGTGAAGGGCCAGCGAGACGCGCTTGTCCTCGTAGTGCAGGCCGGTGTGTTCGGCGACGAAGGTGGCCAGGGCGTCGCGGCAGGCGGCCAATCGTTCGGGGCGCTCGATGGCGCTGTGGTAGGCGCCTTTGGCGTCGCGCCACTCCAGCCCGTGAACGCCGGCCAGGGGCAGGGTGAGCGGGGCGAGCAGGCGCTCGAGCTCGGCGACCGGACGGCCGCTGACGATCGCCACGGCGCCGTCGAGCTCGCGATCGAGCGTGGCGATCAGGTGGCGCAGCGGCGCCGAGACGGTGGTGTCGCGGGGATGGTCGACGAGTGGCACCAGGGTGCCATCGAAGTCGAGGAACAATGCCCAGTCGTGGCGCGGCGGGGGAGGCGGTGGCGTGGAATCGGGCATCGTCTCGTCGCTGGCGTCTCGTTGGTGGCTCGCGGAACGAAGAAGCGGCACCGGCCGGCGCCGCGTCTTTCATCATACCCTTTGGCAGGGGGCTGGCAAGGGGGCTGGCCGGGTTCAGGTATCCCGGTCGGGGGCGGGCGGCTGGAAGGCGCGCTTGTCGTCGGGCAGGCGCACCCGGTCGCCGAGAGATAGGTCGCCGAGGGTCTTCAGTCGCTCGCCGCTGGCCGGGTCGATCAGCGCGACCACCTCGCCGATGCTGGTGGCATCGCGATAGGCCTCGACCCGGATACGCACCGTTGCACCACGATAGCGGCCGGTGAGTATGCTGCCGGGATGGGGTTCACCGTAGTCGTTGGGGTCCTTGGCATAGTGGGCGGAGACGCTGGTGTCGCCCGGTGCGTCCCATTCGATGTGCTTGTGCATCGCGATTCCTTTGCGGGCAGCGGGTTTGCCTTCACAGCGTAGCGCGTGCGGCGGGCGACGCCTACAGGCGGGCTGGCCGTGCCGCCCGCCGGGGCGCTCAGAAGCGATAGCTGAGCCCGCCCATGACCACCACCGGGTCGATCTCGACGTCGGCGTCGTAGTCGGTGCCGGCGACCGTGGCGGTGGCGTCGCTGTCGATATCGAGATACCAGGCGGCGGCGTTGAGCGCCCAGTGGTCATTGATCAGCAGGTCGACACCGACCTGGGCGGCGGCCCCCCAGGAGTCGTCGAGGTCGAGGCTGCCGACGTCGAGCTCCTCGTCGGAGAAGTGGGTGTAGTTGATGCCGGCGCCGACGTAGGGCTGAACGCGGGCATCGCTGCCGCCCAGCGGGTAGTACTGCAGCGTCAGGGTCGGCGGCAGGTGCTTGGTGGAGGCCAGGTTGTCGCCGTTCAGCGCGATATCGTGCTTGAAGGGCTCGGCGGCCAGCAGCTCGATGCCGAGCTTGTCGGTGAAGCGGTAGCCGAGGGTGAAGGCGAAGCCGCTGTCGTCACCGACGTCGACATCCATGTTCAGGTCGTCGAATTCACCGTTGTCGCTCTTGGGCTCGACCTTGGCGACGCCGAAGCGGGTGAACAGGTCGCCCTGGCCATAAGCGAGCGCAGACGCGCTGGACACCAGGCCGGTGGCGAGCAGGGCGGCGGAAAGCAGGATAGAAGAACGCATCTCGAAATCTCCCGGGCTGTGGTGAGTCCTATGCCGCGCGACGAAGCGCATCGGCATGGGAAAGCGTGCTCACGATAGCGTCACGGGCGGGCCGGGAATTTGCTCCAGGACAAGTCCCGGGACGGTCGTCTCGCGGGCAAGGGGGTGGATGCGACCTGGATCAAGAAAAACGAACCCGCCAGGAGTGGCGGGTCCGCGAAAGGGCCTCGACAGCGGTTACTTCTTCTTGGCGCGCTTGCGCTCGTTCTCGGTGAGGTGTTTCTTGCGCAGGCGGATATGGTTGGGGGTGACCTCGACCAGCTCGTCGTCGTCGAGGAACTCGATCGCCTGCTCGAGGGTGAAACGGACCGGCGGGGTGAGGACGAGGTTCTCGTCGTTGCCGGAGGCGCGCATGTTGTCGAGCTTCTTGGCCTTGGTGGGGTTGACCACCATGTCGTCGGCGCGGTTGTTGATACCGACCAGCATGCCTTCGTAGACCTCGGTGCCGTGATCGATGATCAGCTTACCGCGGTCCTGCAGCGCGTAGAGCGCGTAGGCCAGCGCCTTGCCGGAAACCATCGATACCAGGACGCCATTGCGCCGCTGCACGGCGGCATCGGGCTTGAGCGGGCCGTAGTGGTCGAAACGGCTGGTGAGGATGCCGGTGCCCGAGGTCAGGGTGAGGAACTGGCCACGGAAACCGATCAGCCCGCGGGCGGGGATGATGAAGTCCAGACGCACACGGCCCTTGCCGTCGGGGTTCATGTTGGTCAGCTCGCCCTTGCGGTAGCCGAGCTCTTCCATGACCGCGCCCTGATGCTGCTCCTCGCAGTCGATGATCACCTCTTCGTACGGCTCCTGCTTCTCGCCGTCGATCTCCTTGATGATCACTTCGGGGCGGCCCACGGCGAGTTCGTAGCCCTCGCGGCGCATGGTCTCGATCAGCACCGACAGGTGCAGTTCGCCGCGCCCGGAAACCTTGAACTTCTCGGCCGACTCGCCCTGCTCGACGCGCAGCGCGACGTTGTGGATCAGCTCCTGGTCGAGGCGATCCTTGATGTTGCGGCTGGTGACGTACTTGCCGTCCTTGCCGGCGAACGGCGAGTCGTTGACCTGGAAGGTCATCGACACCGTGGGCTCGTCGACGGTCAGGGGCGGCAGCGCCTCGACGGCATTGGGGTCGCACAGGGTATCGGAGATCGCCAGGTCCTCGATGCCGGTGATGCAGATGATGTCGCCGGCGGTGGCTTCCTCGGTCTGCACGCGCTCGAGGCCCATGTGGGTCATCACCTGGCCGATCTTGCCACGGCGGCTCTTGCCTTCCTTAGTGACAACGGTGACCTGCTGATTGGGCTTGACGCTACCGCGGGTGATGCGGCCCAGGCCGATGACGCCGACGTAGCTGGAGTAGTCGAGCGCCGAGATCTGCATCTGGAAGGGCGCGTCGAGCTCGACCCTGGGCGGCTCGACGATGTCGACGATCGACCGGAACATCGGCGTCATGTCCTCGGCGAGCTCCTCCGGTTCGGGACCGGCGATGCCGTTGAGCGCCGAGCAGTAGATGATCGGGAAGTCGAGCTGCTCGTCGGAGGCACCGAGGTTGTCGAACAGGTCGAAGATCTGGTCGATCACCCAGTCGGGGCGCGCGCCGGGGCGGTCGATCTTGTTGACCACGACGATCGGCTTGAGGCCCTGGTCGAAGGCCTTCTGGGTGACGAAGCGGGTCTGCGGCATCGGGCCGTCGACGGCATCGACCAGCAGCAGGACCGAGTCGACCATCGACATTACGCGCTCCACCTCGCCGCCGAAGTCGGCGTGCCCCGGCGTGTCGACGATGTTGATGTGGTAGACCTCGTCGTCGTCGGGTGCCTGCCAGCGGATCGCCGTGTTCTTGGCCAGGATGGTGATGCCGCGTTCCTTTTCCTGGTCGTTGGAGTCCATGATGCGCTCCTGCCCCTCGGCCTTGCGGTCCAGGGTGCCGGACTGGCTCAGGAGCTTGTCGACCAGTGTCGTCTTGCCATGGTCGACGTGGGCGATAATGGCAATGTTCCTAATGCTCTCGATGCGAGCGTTAGAGGCGTTGTCACTCATGGGGCGGTTTCCATCGTAAAATGTGTGCGCCCATGTCTAGGGGCTGTTGACGTTTCAGCGCGAACCGCGTTGCTGGGTCAAATGGCGCCAGGCCAGGCGCGGGATGCAGAGAAGGATGGTTCCCTTTTCCAATCCCGCAACGCCGCATGGCGCCATTTGCCGCGCAACCCGAAGGGCCGGGCCAATTTTTGCACGTTGCTGCGTTATTCGTCGTGCATTTGGGATGACCAAACTGCGCTCCTCACGCCTTGCCCCGCACAAAAACTGGCTCCGGCGCGGCCGTGCATGAAACGCCGACAGCCCCTAAGTCGATGATCCACGCTCTGCGCTGGATCGACGAGTCCCCTGGGCACTGAGTAGGAGGGTCGGGCGCGCATTGTACAGGCAAGCGCGCGACACTGGCTACTTTAGTCTATCGACGTAGCGCAAGATCTTTTTTCACGGCGATCCTGCGGGCGCGAGAGAAGGTCGTTTGCCCCGGACCCGGTTCTGGCGCGCCTTTTATTGTCATCACAACTAGCTGAAAAATAGCGGTTTTTATTCTTGCGAGGATCCCGTGGAAGACGCTGAGCAGATAGGCGAGTGGGTTCGTGCCGACGTCTGGCGCATGGAGGCGCTGCGCCAGGCGCGGTCGTTGTGCCTGCCCGACTGGTGCCTGGCCGCCGGCTTCGTGCGCAATCTGGTCTGGGACCGCCTGCACGGCTATTCGCCATCCACGCCGCTGAACGATATCGATCTGATCTATTTCGATCCGGCCTATTTCGATTCGGTCCATGCCGGCAAGCGCGCCGATCGCAAGTACGAACAGCGCCTGCAACGCGCCTCGACGCTGCCCTGGTCGGTCAAGAACCAGGCGCGAATGCACGAGCGCCACGGGCATCGTCCCTATGAATCTATAGAGGAAGCGCTGAGTGTCTGGGTCGAACGTGAAACTGCGGTGGGCGTCACGCTGGGCGATGATGATTGCCTCCGCCTGATCGCGCCGTTCGGCGTGGCCTCGCTGCTGGCCGGGCGGGTCACGCACAACCCTCGGCATGGCGATCGCGAGGTGTTTCGGCACCGTGTTGCCGCTAAGGGGTGGCAACGACGGTGGCCGAAGCTCGACATTCCCGAGCTTTGAAGCCGGGCTCTGCGGCAATCTCAGGAGCGCAGGTTGCCCAGCAGCCAGTCGAACAGCCGCCCGGGGCTGTTGGCGACCGGTTGGGTAATGACGAAACGGGGCAGGAGTACCGTATCGACCGGTGGCTCCAGCCAGCCCGTACGGCGAGTCAGCACGTGTTCGATGCCCGCGCCGGTCGCGAGCCGTGCCAGGTCGTCGTCCTCGCCGCCACCGGCATAGGCGGCGATGGGCAACGGATGGCGGCACAGAATGGCCAGCTGGTGCTGGCTCTCGCGTAGTTGGGCCAGCGCCCGGGCGTCCTGGGTCAGGAATCGTGGCGGCATCAGGCTGCCGAAACGGAAAAGCCCACCTTGCTCGAGCCGCCGGATGCTGAACGCGTCCAGCGACTCGCCGGAGACAATCGCGTCGGCGTTCAGCGTCGCGGCGACAGCATGCAACATGGCCGGCTTGTACGACTGGTCGAGCTCGTCAACGTAAGTCTTGATCGCTTGACTGTAATGCTCGTCCCGGCTGCCGGCGACAATCGGCGGCGCGGGCAGGCCGGCTTCGACCAGCTGCTGGGCGGCACGCTCGGCCGTGTCTTCATGCCATAGCGCTTCGCCGAACGCTTCATGCCAGGAGCTCCAGGCTCGCTGAGTGACCGGGCAGGGGAGAAAGACGTTGGCCGGCAGTGCCATGCGTTCCAGCGTGGGTGCAACCTGTTTGAGCGTGTCACGCCAGCCGCCGTCGAACGTGAGTGCGATGCGGGGCAACTGATCGTGATGAAGCTGCAGCACGCTCTCCAGACTGACGATCTGCGCGCTGTCGCTGAGACTTTCCAGCAGCTTTTGAAAACTGTCCGGGCCCAGACACCAATCGGCGCGGTGGGGCAGGCGTGCCTCGGCTTCATCATCCAGTACCCGGCGCAGTGCGAGAATAGCGCTTCGGCCCCATAGCGGCTCGCTGAGATTGAGACGCCAGTGACCGCGTAGGCGCTGTACCACATCCTGTGTGCGATCCAGCCTAGGCATGGGTAGTTCCATTACTGAGTCATTGATCGCCATGAGTCACGGCGCGTACGAACAGTATCCGTCGCCTATCGGGTTTCGGCAAAGTTTCCGGCGACGACTCAATGCTCCATATTAGTGCATATGGGTGAAGTGGTGCGCCAAGTTGGTGCTTTCAGCGATTCGTGATCCGGCGGGATGAACGGTTTGCGTGCATTCAGTCGCCGCTTAGCCTACGAATGGATGTTAAAATTATCTTTCTCGTCATGCGGTTATATCAGTCGCTCACTGTCCTGCTTCATTTTGGCACATTCTCTGCATAGCTATGTAAAAACGGTGTGCGCGTGGGCAAGAGCGCTAACTTCGTGCTACAAAACACACATGCCAAAAAACGGTGTTGGATATTCGCCAACGAATCGAGCCATGGCTCACAGTGGAGGACAACATGTCTGAGAAAACCCTCGCCCTTATCGAAGAACACGACGTCAAGTGGGTGGATCTGCGCTTTACCGATACCAAGGGCAAGGAGCAGCACGTCACGATTCCTGCCAGTGCTGTCGATGCGGAATTCTTTGAAGATGGTCAGATGTTCGACGGCTCCTCCATCGAAGGCTGGAAGGGCATCAACGAGTCCGACATGATTCTGCGTCCGGAAGACGGGACTGCCTTCCTCGATCCGTTCACCGAAGACTCCACGCTGATCCTGCGCTGCGACATCATCGAGCCGGCCACCATGCAGGGCTACGAGCGCGATCCGCGCTCCATCGCCAAGCGTGCCGAAGCCTATCTGAACAGCACCGGCCTGGGCGACACCGCTTTCTTCGGTCCGGAGCCCGAGTTCTTCATCTTCGACGAAGTGCATTGGAAGACCGATATCGAAGGCTCCATGTACAAGATCTCTTCCGAAGAGGGTGCCTGGTCCACCGATCGTCAGGTCGAAGGTGGCAACCTGGCCCACCGTCCGCGCGTCAAGGGTGGTTATTTCCCCGTGCCGCCGGTCGACAGCTTCCACGATATCCGCAGCGCAATGTGTAACACGCTGCAGGCGATCGGCCAGAGCGTCGAAGTGCATCACCACGAGGTGGCCAACGCCGGTCAGAACGAAATCGGCGTCAAGTTCAACACCCTGGTGAAGAAGGCCGACGAAGTTCAGGAGATGAAGTACGTCATCCACAACGTGGCGCACGCCTACGGCAAGACGGCAACCTTCATGCCCAAGCCGCTGGTCGGTGACAACGGTTCCGGGATGCACGTTCACCAGTCCTTCTGGAAAGATGGCCAGAACCAGTTCGCGGGCGACGAGTACGCCGGTCTGTCCGAAATGGCGCTGTACTACATTGGCGGCATCATCAAGCACGCACGCGCGCTGAACGCCTTCACCAACGCTTCGACGAACTCCTACAAGCGTCTGGTGCCGGGCTTCGAAGCGCCGGTCATGCTCGCCTACAGTGCGCGTAACCGCTCTGCGTCAATTCGTATTCCGTACACTTCCAACCCGAAGGGCAAGCGCGTCGAGACTCGCTTCCCCGACCCGACCGCCAACCCGTACCTGGCGTTCGCGGCGATGCTGATGGCCGGTATCGACGGCATCAAGAACAAGATTCACCCTGGCGATGCCATGGACAAGAACTTGTACGATCTGCCGCCGGAAGAAGGCAAGAAGGTCCCGACCGTGGCCACCAGCCTCGATCAGGCGCTGGAAGCACTCGACGCCGATCGCGCCTTCCTGACCGAAGGTAACGTGTTCACCGACGACATGATCGATGCCTACATCGAGCTGAAGAACGAAGACGTCGAGCGCCTGCGTCTGGCGACGCATCCGGTCGAGTTCGACCTCTACTACAGTGTCTGAGGTTCACACCTTGGCCTGACGAAAAGCCCCACCTCGGTGGGGCTTTTTCGTTCGTGGAGCGTCCTGCTTTTGCCGGCTCTTGGCCTCTTGCCGAAAGATCTGCACGAGGAGTCCGTCGGCCCGGGCGTAGGGAGGCACCGGGGGCCAAGGCGAGCCGGACACATTCAGGCCCTGGCCGGTATCGGCCGATAAACCGGTGTCATGATCGGTGGGCGACAAGGAGAGGATAACGATGCAAGCACGACGGGTTGGGTGGATGGTCGGCGGTGTGGCGGCGCTGATTGTGGCGTTGCCGGCACTGGCGGCCCCGGTCTATCGGCATGTCGATGCCAACGGCAACGTGGTCTATAGCGACGAGCCCGGACAGGGCAACCGGGTCGATCTCAAGCCCATTACGGTGGTCGATCCGGCAGAGGTCGAAAGCCGCTCGCGCCCGGCCGAGTCGACGCCGACATCGCCTTCGGCGGTCGACTACGAGCGCTTTGCGATCACCAGCCCGAGCAATGGCGAGACCCTGCCGACCGGCCAGGGCGGCAACGTTCAGGTGCAATTGGCGATCGAGCCCGAACTGCAGCCGGGCGACCGGGTTCAGCTCCGGGTCGACGGCAAGGTGAGTCAATCGCCGATGCATACCAGCGTGTTCGCGCTGAGCCAGCTCGAGCGCGGCGAGCACCAGATCCAGGCTGAGCTGCTGGACGCTCAGGGCCAGGTGCGGCTGTCGACGCCAGCGGTGACGCTCTACGTCCAGCGGGCCAGCGTCAACCTGCCCGCCAATCCCAATAACCCGAATTCGAATAATCGATAGGCAGCGATTTGAGAATTGCACCATTTTGGTGAATGAAGACTTGGTTGCTATTGAGCGTTTCCCGGTCCTGAGCGAAATCGGGGAGTGGCGCGGTTTTTGCACTGTATAAGCACATACCGGATCACCACGATGGAACGACGCATGTATCAACGTTTGCTGGAGCACTTGACGACCGCCGTCCTGCTACTCGACGAGCATCTGCACGTGCGCTGGCTCAACCCTGCCGCCGAGGCGCTACTGGCCGCGAGCCGGCCCCGGGTGGTCGGTCATTGGCTGGAGTGCTTGAACGGCGAGGACGGCAGCATCCGACAGGTGCTGCTCAAGGCGATGCAGGAGTTTCATCCCTACACGCAGCGGGAAGCGGCGATGGTGCTGACCGCCGGGGAAGTGATCACGGTGGATTTCACCGCGACGCCGATCACCAGCCGCGAACTGCTGCTCGAGATCGAGCCGCGGGATCGGCTATTGCGAATTTCCCGCGAGGAGGCGCTGATCGCACGCCAGGAGACGGTCAAGGTGCTGATGCGCGGCCTCGCCCACGAGGTCAAGAATCCACTGGGTGGCATCCGCGGCGCCGCGCAGTTGCTGGAGCGGGATCTCCCCGATCCGCAGTTGGCCGAATTCACCCGAATCATCGTCGAGGAGGCGGATCGCCTGCGGGATCTGGTCGATCGCATGCTGGGCCCGAATACGCTGGTGCACCACGAGCCGCTCAATGTGCACAAGGTGCTGGAGCGGGTGCGGGCGCTGCTCGAGGCGGAGCATCATCAACTGAGATTCGAGCGCGATTACGACCCCAGCATGCCGGATCTGGTCGGCGACGAGCCGCAGTTGATTCAGGCCGTCCTCAACATTGCGCGTAATGCGGTTCAAGCCATGGAAGAGTTCGGAACGCCCGAGCCGCGCCTGCTGCTGCGTACCCGGGTTCGCCGTCAGTTCACCCTGGGCGCCGAGCGCCACCGGCTGGTGTGTGAAGTCGCGATCGTCGACAACGGCCCGGGCATTCCGGAGCACATCCGCGAGACGCTGTTCTTCCCCATGGTCTCCGGTCGCGCCGAGGGTAGCGGCCTGGGATTGTCGATCGCGCAGTCGATTCTGCATCAGCATCAGGGGTTGATCGAATGCGAATCCCAGCCGGGCGCCACGGAGTTCCGGCTGCTGATCCCGTTCGAGGCGCAGCAGTGAGATTGGCCGCATCCCTTCTTCGTACGCGAGCGCCTCGACCGGGTCGTGCGCGCGGGCCGTTGGCCCATGTTGTCGCGAGTCCCGAAGTTGTCGCGAGTCCCGAAGTTGTCGCGAGTCCCGAAGTTGTCGCGAGTCCCGAAGTTGTCGAGAGTACCGAAGTCGCTGAGAGCGCGATTCACCGTTCTGCTGGAGAACTGCCATGACTGAAGTCGCCCGTATCGCGATCGTCGACGACGATCGTGCGATTCGCTGGGTTCTGGAAAGGGCACTGGCACAGCCGGATCTGGAAGTGCAATCCTTCGAGCGGGCCGATGCTGCGCTCGAGTCGATCGAACGCAACCCGCCGGACGTGCTGCTGACCGACATTCGCATGCCGGGGCTCGACGGGCTCGATCTGATGGCAAAAGTCCGCCAGATGCATCCCGACCTTCCCGTGATCGTGATGACGGCGCACTCCGACCTGGACAGTGCCGTGGCGTCCTATCAGGGTGGCGCGTTCGAATACCTGCCCAAGCCGTTCGATGTCGACGATGCGCTGGCGCTGGTTCGGCGCGGGGTGGCGCACGCCCGCGAGCGGCGTTCTCCCGCGGCGATGCCGGAGGGTCTGTCCGCCGAGATCATCGGTGAAGCGCCGGCGATGCAGGAGGTGTTCCGGGCGATCGGCCGGCTGTCGCAGTCGCACATCACGGTGCTGATCAATGGCGAATCGGGCACCGGCAAGGAGCGCGTCGCCCAGGCGTTGCACCAGCACAGCCCGCGCAGCGGACACCCGTTCATCGCGCTCAACATGGCCGCGATCCCCAAGGATCTGATGGAATCCGAGCTGTTCGGCCACGAAAAGGGGGCGTTCACCGGCGCTGCCGCCCAGCGGCGCGGGCGTTTCGAGCAGGCCGATGGCGGCACGCTGTTTCTGGACGAGATCGGCGACATGCCCGCCGATACCCAGACGCGCCTGCTGCGCGTGCTGGCGGACGGCGAGTTCTACCGGGTCGGGGGGCACGTGCCGGTCAAGGTGGATGTGCGGATCATCGCCGCGACGCACCAGAACCTGGAAAAACTGGTGACGGATGGGCGCTTCCGCGAGGATCTGTTCCACCGGCTCAACGTGATTCGCGTCCATCTGCCCCGACTGTCAGAGCGCCGCGAGGATATTCCGCGCCTGGCCCAGCACTTTCTCGCCGAGGCTGCCAAGGAGCTCTCGGCCGAGTCCAAGGTGCTGACCAAGGAGGCCGAGACGCATTTGACACGCCTACCCTGGCCCGGCAACGTTCGACAGCTGGAAAACACCTGTCGCTGGCTTACCGTGATGGCTTCCGGCCGTGAAGTGCTGGTCGACGACCTGCCGCCGGAGCTGCGCGAACTCGAAGGGAGCGAGACGCCGAGCGGCGACTGGCGCAACGCGTTCCGGGAATGGGCCGATCGGGCATTGGCCTCGGGTCACACGCACCTGCTCGAAGAGGCGGTGCCGGATTTCGAGCGGATCCTGATCGAGACCGCCCTGAAGCATACCGGCGGACGCAAGGGCGAGGCTGCCGAACTGCTGGGCTGGGGGCGCAATACGCTGACGCGCAAGGTCAAGGTGCTGTTGCCGGCACTGGCCGACGAATAGCGCCGGGAGCGCTCCGTCATCATTGCCGTGGCTACCGTTCGTCGGCCTGTCAGCCGGCGGAGCCGCAGGCTCGCGGGTCGAGTCTCCGAACGCGTTCGGGCGACGTCCGGTGGATCGCCGGGCATCGTCCTGGCAGGTTGAAGGCCATGATCAATATTCACCAACGTGGGGAGTTCCATGTTCGACTCGACCCAATGGTGGCGTGGCAGCGTCATCTACCAGATCTATCCCCGAAGTTTCATGGATGCGCGTGGCGACGGCATCGGCGATCTTCCCGGGATCACTGCCAAGCTGGACTACGTGGCCGAACTGGGTGTCGATGCGATCTGGATTTCACCGTTCTTTCCGTCGCCGATGAAAGACTTCGGCTACGACGTGACCGATTATCGCGGCGTCGATCCGATGTTCGGCTCCTTTCACGATTTCCAGATGCTGCTCGAGCGCGCCCACGGGCTGGGGCTGAAAGTGATCATCGATCTGGTGCTGAGCCATACCTCCGATCAGCACCACTGGTTTTTGCAGAGCCGAAGTTCCCGCGACAATCAGCGCGCCGACTGGTACGTCTGGGCCGATCCCAAACCCGACGGCACGGCGCCGAACAACTGGCTGTCGTTCTTCAGCGGCAGCGCCTGGACCTTCGACAGCCGGCGCCGCCAGTACTACCTGCACAACTTCCTCTCCTGCCAGCCGGATCTCAACTTCCACAACCCGGCGGTGCGCAAGGAGCAGCTCGATAACGCCCGTTTCTGGCTCGATCTCGGCGTCGACGGCTTCCGCCTGGATACCTCGAACTTCTACTTCCACAGCCTGGGCCTGCAGGACAACCCGGCGCTGGGCAGCGGCGAGCTGAAGACCCCCAGCGTGCCGGCATCGAACCCCTATTCGATGCAGCGGCATCAGTTCGACATCAGCCAACCGGAGAACATCGGGTTTCTGAACGAACTGCGCGCGCTGATGGACGAGTATCCCGGCACCATGACGGTAGGAGAGATCTCCGACGACAGGCCGCTGGAGCGCATGGTCGAGTACACCATCGGCGATGATCGCCTGCACATGGCGTATACCTTCGATCTGTTCGATGCCGAGTTCAGCGCCCAGCGGCTGCGCGACATCATCGAGCATTTCCAGTATTACGCGGGCGACGCCTGGCCCTGCTGGGCGCTCTCCAACCATGACGTCATGCGCGTCGTGTCCCGCTGGACCGAGCACGAGAACCTGGAACAGCACGGGCCGCTGGTGGCCAAGGTCGCCACGGTCATGCTCTGCTCGCTCTATGGCAGCATCTGTCTCTATCAGGGCGAGGAACTGGGATTGCCGGAGGCGGACGTGCCCTATGAGCGGCTGGTCGACCCGTATGGGCTGGCGCTATGGCCGGAGTACAAGGGGCGCGACGGCTGTCGCACGCCGATGCCATGGGCGAGCGGCGAGCACGGCGGCTTCACGTCGGTGGAGCCGTGGTTGCCGGTGGACGGGCATCATCGTCAGCTGTCGGTCGAGAAGCAGCATGCCGATGCGGAAAGCACCCTGAACGTGACGCGGCAGTTCCTGCGCTGGCGCAAGTCTCAATCGGCGATGGTCGACGGGACGCTGATCCTGAGCGACTTCGACGACGAACTGCTGGGCTGGCTGCGGGTCTCTCACGATCAGGCGATCCTGGTGGTCTTCAACCTTACCGAGGAATCGCGTTCCACCAGTCTGCCGGCCGGGGCCGGCGAGATCATCTATCAGGCCGGATTCACGGCGCAGCTGAGCGAAGGCAGGTTGACGTTACCGGCCTTTCAGGCGGCGTTCGTGCATATCGACCGGGAGAGCATCGATCCCAGAGCGCTGATCGAGCAGGAGCCCGATCCCGAGCGGAAAGGCTTTCTCAGCCGTCTGCTGGGGTCGCTCATTCGCCACGACGAAAGCGAGCCCCGCTAGCCGGCGGCCCTGCCGGGGAGACGTTGCATCTCCCCGGCAGGGCCGATCTTCCGGGCGTTCAGCCCTGGCCCCAGTAGGCGTTGGCGATCTCCAGCGTCAGCCGGATCTTGTCCCACTGCGCCTGCTCGGCAAGGTTGTTGCCTTCTTCGGTGGAGGCGAAGCCGCATTGCGGGCTCAGGCAGAGCTGCTGCTTGTCGACGAACTGCGTGGCCTCGTCGAGACGCGCCCGGACGGCCTGCGGATCCTCGAGTTCGCCCACCTTGGTGGTGATCAGGCCGAGCACCGCCTGCTGGTGCCCTTCCGGAATGAAGCGCAGCGGATCGAAGCTGCCGGCACGGTCGCTGTCGTACTCGAGGAACCAGGCATCCACGCCGACCTTGCCGAACAGTGTCTCCGCCACCGGCTCGTAGCCGCCTTCGCTGATCCAGGTCGAGCGGAAGTTGCCGCGGCAGACATGGAGCGAAACATAGAGGTCGTCCGGCTTGTCGGCCAGGGCGTGATTGATCATCTCGGCGTAGATCGCCTGCAACTGGTCCGGGTCGTCGCCGCGATCCCGCGCGGCCTGCAGCTCCTTCTCGGAGCAGAGGTAAGCCCAGACGGTGTCGTCCAGCTGCAAATAGCGGCAGCCGGCCTCGTAGAATGCGCGGATGGCATCGCGATAGGCGTCGGCGGTATCGGCGAAGAAGGCATCCAGGCTGGGATAGACGCCGCTATCGATCTTTTTGCGACCGCCACGGAAGTGCAGCACGCTGGGGCTGGGGATCGTCATCTTGGGCATGACGTTGGCGACGCCGGCCAGATAGCGGAAATGATCCAGCATCGGATGTTCGGGGTTGAAGCCGACCTTGCCGTCGACGCGGATCTGCTTGGCACTCGTCTGCACGCCCTGGAACTGGATGCCCTGCTCGCCCTGGTATCCCGTGACGCCATCGAGCTCTTCGAGGAAATCGAAGTGCCACCAGGCACGGCGGAATTCGCCGTCGGTCACCACCTGAAGACCGGCGGCTTCCTGCTGTTCGACCACGCGACGAATTTCCTCATCCTCGATCCTTTCAAGTACCGAGGCATCGATGGCGCCGCGCTGAAATTGGACGCGGGCTTCCTTCAGTGCGGCTGGGCGCAGAAAGCTGCCGACGATATCGGCTCGGAATGGGGGATGCGTTTGCGACATGAGGTTTCCTTTCGAGAGGCGCCGACCCGATGGTGGCACGTGGATCAAATAACGATACTGAGGCCGCTAATGATGCGGGTTGGAGGGGATTTCGGCCAATGAAGCGCGCTCACGATCATCATGCATGGCATTCATCGATCGTCAGGCGGCGCCCCGGTACCAGCGTCGTTTCTCAAACTTTAGTGGTAGGATTGTCGGTCCGCGCCGATGCCTTCATCGCGGTTTCATCGGCTATCGGCGGGCGCCCGAGTTGTGCCAAGGGCGAAAGCAGCGCCTTCATGAAAACCATGTTTCCAGGATGAAAGACAGGTCCTCTGGGAAGCAAAGCCCGCAAGGGTGATAGAGACAGGAGTGTTTCGTGACAACCCCCTCGCAACACGATTTACGTAACGCGTTCCGCAAGCTGCTGGCCAGCGACGCGTGCTACTACACGGCGTCGGTCTTCGATCCGATGTCGGCTCGTATCGCCGCCGATCTCGATTTCGAAGTCGGCATTCTCGGGGGCTCGGTCGCCTCGCTGCAGGTACTGGCGGCACCGGACTTCGCCTTGATCACGCTGAGCGAGTTCGTCGAGCAGGCGACCCGCATCGGCCGCGTGGCCCGCCTGCCGGTGATCGCCGACGCCGATCATGGCTATGGCAACGCGCTCAACGTGATGCGCACGATCACCGAACTCGAGCGTGCCGGCGTGGCGGCGTTGACCATCGAAGACACCCTGCTGCCGGCGCAGTACGGCCACAAGTCGACCGATCTGATTCCGGTCGAAGAGGGGGTCGGCAAGATGCGTGCGGCACTCGAGGCGCGTATCGATCCTGCCATGTCGATCATCGCGCGCACCCATGCCGGCCAGCTCGACGACGATGCCGCCATCGCGCGCATTCGTGCCTACCAGGCCGCCGGTGTCGATGCCATCTGCCTGGTCGGCGTGCGGGATTTCGAGCATCTGGAAACGCTTGCCGCCCCGCTGACGGTGCCCTTGATGCTGGTCACCTACGACAACCCGGCGCTGCGCGATCGTGCACGTTTGGCCAAGCTCGGCGTGCGCATCGTCGTCAACGGCCACGCGGCCTACTTCGCGGCGATCAAGGCGACCTACGACTGCCTGCGCGAGCAGCGCAACATCGCCACCAACGATCTGGATGCCTCGCAGCTGTCGACGCGTTATTCGACGCTCGACGAGTATCGGATCTGGGCGCGCGAGTACATGGACGTGAAAGAATAGCGACGAGCTGCGAGCCAAGAGCCAAGAGCCAAGAGCCAAGAGCAGGGATGATGGGCCGCAAGCCGGGCGTGGGTGCTTTTCTTTCCGCGACCCGGGCGGCATCCTAGTCGGTCGAAGCCCGAAGCCCGAAGCCCGAAGCCCGAAGCCCGAAGCCCGAAGCCCGAAGCCCGAAGCCCGAAGCCCGAAGCCCGAAGCCCGAAGCTGCCTTTACTGTTAACGGAGACCGCGATGACCACCATGCAATGGGAGCGCCTGCTCGATCCCGTCCGTCTGCACGATGCCCGGACCTCGCGTGGTGAAATCGGTCGCAGCCCTTTCCACAAGGACTACGATCGCATCGTCTTCTCCGGCTCCTTCCGCCGGCTCGGGCGCAAGACCCAGGTCCACCCGCTGACCGACAACGATCATATCCACACCCGGTTGACGCATTCGATCGAGGTGGGCTGCGTCGGCCGCAGCCTGGGGATGATCGTCGGCGAGCAGCTGCGCGACAGCCTGCCGGGCTGGGTGACGCCTGCCGATCTCGGCGTGATCGTCCAGGCGGCCTGCCTGGGGCACGACATTGGCAATCCGCCGTTCGGCCACGCCGGCGAGTACGCGATACGAGACTGGTTCAAGTGGGCCGAGCTGCAGGGCAGTGGCCTGCTGGAAGGGCTCGACGACGCGCAGCGCCGCGATCTGCTGACCTACGAGGGTAACGCCCAGGGGTTCCGGGTCGTGACCCAGATCGAGTACAACCAGTTTCGGGGCGGCATGCGGCTCTCCGCCGCGACGCTGGGCACCCTGCTCAAGTATCCGTGGACGGTCGAGCACGGTGGCCAGATGGGCAAGTTCGGTTGCTACCAGTCCGAGAAGCAGCTACTGGTCGAGGTGGCCGAGCGTCTGGGGCTGAAGGCGGTCGGCGAGTCGAAGTGGTGCCGGCATCCGCTGGCCTACCTGGTCGAGGCCGCGGACGATATCTGCTATGCGCTGCTCGATCTGGAGGATGGTCTGGAGATGGGCATCCTGCGCTATGAGGAAGTCGCGCAGGTACTGCTGCAGATCGCCGGCGAGCCGCCGGCCGGCTACGAGCAGATGGCCGTCGATGGTGTATCCCAGCGTCGACGGATCGCGGCGCTTCGCGGAGCGGCGATGGAGCGGGCGGTCAATGAAGTCGGTGATGTCTTCGTCCAGCACGAAAGGGCGCTGCTCAATGGCACGCTGAACGATGATCTGCTCGAGCTGTGCCACCCGGACCTGACCTGGGGCGTCTCCTCGGCCAAGCAATTGGCCCGCGAGCGCATCTTCCAGAACGAGCGCAAGGCCAAGCTCGAGATCGGCGCCTACACCACGCTCGGCATCCTGCTCGAGGCATTCATCGGGGCAGCCCACGAGCTGCATCACACTGGCCAATCGTCCTTCAAGCATCAGCGTGTGCTGGCGCTGATCGGCGAAAATACGCCGAAGCCGAACTGGCCCCTGTATGACAGTTACCGCCGGATGCTCGACTTCATCGGTGGCATGACCGACCACTATGCCGTCGAGCTCGCTCAGGAAATGGGCGGACGCCTCAAGGCGGAGTAAGTCCTCGCTCTCTTTTCATCTCTCTTTCGACTCCTTTTCCCTTCCCTTTTTCTTCCCGCGGCGACGTCGGATCCGTATCCGGCGTCGTCGCTTTCGATGCTCTGACCCTTGCGGGTGCATGAGAGTCTGACGGTGCGGCTGTTGAAAGTTGATCCATAACGCCGTATTTTAATTGAACGGTCAATCAATAAAAAATTACGTCATCGGTAGCGTCGTCGATACCGAATGGCGTCGGCGCCAGCGTGCGTCGAAACTGCGTGCCAACCTGCCGAGTCTTCGAGAGTTTCATGTGAAGCGCTTTGACATGAAGCGCTTTGACATGAAGCGCCTTGAAGCGGAGGGCTGTGAATTCGAGCGGTAGAAATAGCGCTCGCATTTGTGCAGCGATGAATCATAGTTCAAGCATTGGCTCGGCCCGATACCGGGCGTTCGCAGGAGCACCGGCAAGCAGTGATAGCGACTCCCTGGCCAAGTGTCCTGCGTGGCAAGGCAAGAGGCCGGGGAGAATGGGTCGGGTCGGCGGCTTTCGTTGAAGACAGCGATGGATTCAACGACCGAATTCGATTTGACTCGATCCGAGGTCGCAAGACCTCGCGGCGGTAAAACGGAAACGAGTGAAGGGCCATTATCGCGCAGCGACCCCCGCAGGCCGGTACGGGCTTACGGGGCGCCCTGATCTCTCGTCAACGCAAACTATCTGAACATGATCCCGGCTTATTCATGAGGCCGGCCCGAAAACGAAGATAGCGGATGGTATTCTCTTGAAAATTCAGTGTGTTCCGCCAAGAATCTGAACCAAGAGAGCCATCCGCTATGGGTGAAAGCCTATCCACCT
>NZ_JAXOVV010000031.1:0-35104 GCF_036663415.1 Salinicola sp. 4072
TCACCGCATAGACGTGCCGAAGGATCAGGCACACTATGCCAAAAAAATCAGGTGGTTGGCGACATGCCATCCGCAGCCACCTGAATAGTTACAAATCGGCGAAGAAGCGGAGTTTACGGGGTGTAAATGAGCATTCTAAGCCGATTTTTAACACAGCCTGATCGAGCGCAGTCGCTTATCAAGCGATATTTCAATGCGAATGGCGCGGCACCTCGGCACCCCGGCAACCGCGCAGGAAGTCGAAATCGCAGCCCTCGTCCGCCTGCAGCACACGTTCGATATAGAGCTGGCGGTAGCCGCCGGTCGTGGCGATCTGGTTCGATGCCGCCATGGGATCGGCTTCCGCCAGCCGCCGGGCGATCTCGGCGTCGTCGACCTCGAGATTGAGCGCGCCGCTGTCGCAATCCATCGAGATCCAGTCGCCGTTGTGGACCGCCGCGAGCGGGCCGCCAGCCGCGGCTTCTGGCGCCACATGCAGGACCACCGTGCCGTAGGCCGTACCACTCATGCGGGCATCCGAGATGCGAACCATGTCGGTGATACCCTGTTCCAGGATCTTGGGCGGCAAGCCCATGTTGCCGACTTCAGCCATACCGTGATACCCGCGCGGGCCGCAGTGTTTCAGGACCAGAATGTCGTTGACCTCGACTTCCAGGTTCGGGTCGTTGATCCGCGCCTTGTAGTCGTCGAAATTCTCGAACACCACCGCCCGGCCGCGATGCTTCATCAGCTCGGGGCTGGCCGCCGAGGGCTTGAGCACCGCGCCATTGGGCGCCAGATTGCCGCGCAGAATGCAGATGCCGCCATCTTCACGCAGCGGATTGTCCAGCGGCCGGATCACTTCGTCGTTGTAGTGTGGCGCGTCCTGCACGTTTTCCCATAGCGTCTTGCCGTTGACGGTTAGCGCGTCCTTGTGCGGCAGGCGATCGGCCTCGCCCAGCCGACGCAGCACCGCGGGTAGACCGCCGGCGTAATAGAACTCTTCCATCAGAAAGCGCCCGGAGGGCTGCAGGTCGACAATGGTCGGCGTACCGCGACCGATACGGGTCCAGTCGTCCAGCGGCAGATCGACGCCGATGCGCCCGGCGATCGCCTTCAGGTGGATGACCGCGTTGGTCGAGCCGCCAATCGCCGCGTTGGTTCGAATCGCGTTCTCGAACGCCTCGCGGGTCAGCACCTTCGACAGCTTCAGATCCTCGTCGACCATCTCGACGATGCGGTTGCCGGAGAGGTGCGCGAGTACGTAGCGACGGGAATCCACCGCCGGAATCGCCGCGTTGTGCGGCAGGGAAACGCCCAGCGATTCGGCCATGCACGCCATGGTCGACGCCGTGCCCATGGTGTTGCAGGTACCGGCGGAGCGCGACATGCCGGCCTCGGCAGCCATGAAATCGTGGATCGAGATCTTGCCGGCCTTGACCTCTTCGGAGAGCTTCCAGACCACGGTGCCGGATCCGATATCCTTGCCCTCATGCTTGCCGTTGAGCATCGGCCCACCGGTTACCACGATCGTCGGGATATCGCAGCTCGCCGCGCCCATCAACAGCGCCGGTGTCGTCTTGTCACAACCCACCAGCAGCACCACGGCATCCATCGGATTGCCGCGAATGGCCTCCTCGACATCCATGCTGGCGAGATTGCGGGTGAACATCGCCGTCGGCCGCAGGTTGGACTCGCCATTAGAGAACACCGGAAACTCGACCGGGTAGCCGCCGGCTTCGAGCACGCCCTTCTTGACGTGCTCGGCGAGCTTGCGAAAGTGCGCATTGCACGGGGTCAGTTCTGACCAGGTATTGCAGATGCCGATGATCGGCTTGCCCTGAAATTCGTGATCCGGAATGCCCTGATTCTTCATCCAGCTGCGGTACATGAAGCCGTTCTTGTCGGCGCTACCGAACCACTGGGCAGAGCGCAGCTGGCGCTTCTTCTGGGATTCTGTTTTTTGGGACGGTTTTTGGGACTTGTCCGATGAATCGCTCATTTTTCTCTCCTCGAGCCACCGTCAGTGCGGTGGCGGTCAGGGCCATCATCAAGGGTGTTCATCAACCGGTGCTATCAACGCGTGTCATCAAGAATCACAGCAAGGAAAACACCAACCACGCCAAGCCAAAGGCCATCAGCGAAATACCGATGGAGATCACCGTCCATGTCTTGAGCATGGTCTTGGTGTCGACACCGAGGAAGCGCCCGACCAGCCAGAATCCGGAGTCGTTGACGTGGGAATAGCCAATGGCACCGGCGACGATCGCGACGGTAATGCAAGCCGCCGGCAATCCGGCAAGCGTGGGATCTCCCAGCACCACCGGCGCCATGATCCCCGCCGCCGTGGTACCGGCCACCGTGGCCGAACCCTGGGCGATCCGGATCACCGACGCGATCACGTAACCGGCCAGAATCACCGGCAGCCCGAACGCCTGGAGGCTGTCCGCCAGCGCGTCGCCGATGCCGCTGGCCGTCAGCACGCCACCGAACATGCCGCCGGCACCAGTGATCAGGATGATGCTGCAGACCGGGGAGAGCGCCTGTTCGACGATCTCGTTGATGGAATCCATTGCCCCGCGTTCACTGGCACGAATGACCAGCAGCCACATGGCAATACAAGTACTGATCAGCAGCGCGATGGGTGTCTCGCCGATCACCATCAGCGCGGAAACCAGCGGGTTGTCGCCATCGATCACGCCGCTCTGACCCAGCGTCGACAGCCCCGTGTTGAGGAAGATCAGGACCAGCGGCAGCAACAGCACCAGCAGTACCGTGCCGAACGCCGGGCGCTTCTCGGGCGGGATCTCCTCGCTCTCCGCCCCCATGAAGTTCGGCACCGGCTGGAACGGCGACCGCTTGGCCAGTATCAGCGACAGCCGATAGCCCATCACGTACCAGGTCGGCAATCCGACCAGCAGCGCGACGAACAGCACCTGGCCGATGTCTGCGTGCAGGAAGACCGCCGCCGCGACCGGGCCGGGATGCGGTGGCATCAGGGCGTGCATGACCAGGAACGCACCCGCGGCCGGCAGCCCGTACAGCAGCAGCGACGCCTTGAGCTCACGGGCGACCGAGTAGATCACCGGCAGCATGACCACGAAGGCGGCATCCAGAAAGATCGGAAAGCCGAACAGCAGGCAGGCGATCGACAGACCCAGCGGCGCCCGCTTGCGGCCGAACAAACTGATCAGCGTGTCGGCCAGCACTCGCGCCCCGCCGGAAACGGCAACCAGGCGCCCCAGCACCGCCCCGAAGCCGATCAACAGCGCCACATTGCCCAGCGTCTTGCCAAAGCCGCCCAGCAATGTCGGTAGCAGATCGGCCACCGTGATGCCGGTCGCCAGTGCCGTACCGATACTGACGATGACCAGCGCAAAAAAGGGATGCAGACGCACTCGAATGATCAAAACCAACAAAATGGCGATAGCCGCAGCGGCGATACCCATCAACCCCAGCGTGGATAGACCGGCGGCCGCTTGTGTCGTGTCTTGCATGGCGTTCTCCTGACGACTGCCACGGCGTCGACTTGTCCTGCTCGCCGTGGGATGCGGCCACAGTAGCGCCAAGCATCAATAACCATGAAATACCAAAAGTCGGTAAAATCGATATCAATATGGTTATTGGATGGGCCGCATCAAGCGTAAGAACACGTGTTCGTCATACAAGCTTGTGGTTTCGACGCGACCAAAGTTGCAGGTTGCATGCCGGGACTCGTCAGCCACCGGCTCGGCGAGTCTGCTTCCAGCGATCGAACATGACCGCGAGCGACAGAATCACGCCCCATCAGGTATCTAGTCAGAACGGGGGAAAACGTTTAGCGGCGGTCTGCATGCCCCGTACGCCAGCGACCGATGCTAGCGAGTTACGGCATCGCCTGCGTTGTCGAGAAGCGATAGACAGTCTGCGAGTGATACGTTTCGTCGGGCTTCAGGATCGTCGTGGGGAAGTTCGGCCGATTGGGCGAATCGGGAAAGTGCTGCGTTTCCAGTGCCAGCCCGGAACGCTCGGTATAAGGGCGACCGCTTTTGCCCACGAGGCTGCCATCGAGGGAATTGCCCGAGTAGAACTGCATCCCTGGTTCCGTGGTGGAAACCTCGAGCACCCGGCCGCTGTTCGGCTCGATTACTCTGGCTGCCAGCGCTGGCCGGTCACCCTGCCCGGGATTCTTGCTCAGCACGAAGTTGTGGTCATAGCCTCCGGCGTAGGCGAGCTGGGTATTCTTCTGCCCCAGGCGCGCGCCGATGGCGGTTGGCTGACGGAAATCGAACGGCGTACCGCTGACATCGGCGATGTCGCCGGTGGGAATCAAGGTTTCACTCACCGGCGTGTACGCGCTCGCATTGATCATCACCCGGTGATCCAGAATGCTGCCGCTCCCCTCGCCTTGCAGATTGAAGTAGCTGTGCTGGGTCAGATTGACCGGCGTCGCGCGAGTTGTCCTTGCCCGGTAATCGATCGCCAGTTCGTTGTCGTCGGTCAGCGTGTAGCTGACTCGCGTCGAGAGCTGCCCCGGGAACCCCTGCTCGCCGTCATCGCTCGTGTAGGTGAGCACCAGACCTCGGCCCTCCGAAGACGAGAAGGGCTCGGCATGCCACAGGCGCTGATCGAATCCCGTATCGCCACCGTGCAGCGTGTTGGCTCCATCGTTGGTCGGCAGCGTGTAGGTCTCGCCATCGAGCGTGAAACGGCCGTTGGCGATACGGTTGCCGTAGCGCCCGATCAAGGCACCAAAGTAGGGGTTGGCTCGACGGTAGGTGTCGGAGAGATAATCGTCGAGCGAATCGAAGCCCAGCACAATGTCATTCATCTTCCCGTGCCGATCGGGCGTCTTCAGCGACACGATGATGCCGCCGTAGTTGATGACCCGCATCTCGATCCCGTTGTCGTTGGTGATTCTGTAGCAGTCGACCTCGCGACCATCCGGCAACCGGCCGAAGACCGAACGCTCGATGCCCGGCGGCAAGGCACCGGAGGATGGCGAATTCATCGGCATCGTCTGTGCCTGGGCTTGTAAAAAGGCCTGGCCGATCATCAGTCCGAACAGACCGATGCCTACACATCGGGAAAGGGAAAGGACATGGCGTGTCATCGCAAGCTCCTGTTTCGTTTCGGCATGACGCTTCTGGATATCATTCGTTGATGCTCGGGCCGGTCCATTATCGCCGTCGTTCGTTTACACCGTAGACTGGTCGTCACCATCTGACTATTCGAGAACTTCACGCCATGCCTCATTCCAACGTCGAACCCGTCATCGGAAAAGCGTCATGAAATCCCAGCCTCTCGATCTGCTGCCCCCGGACTGGTTCCTGCGCGTGAGGCTCAAGTTTCGCCATCTTCAGCTGTTCGTGGCCCTGGACGACTACCGCAACCTCCACCGGGCCGCGGAACGTCTGGGCATGAGCCAGCCGGCGGCCTCCAAGCTGCTGGGAGAACTCGAACACATGCTCGGCGTTTCGCTCTTCGACCGGCATTCGCGGGGCGTCACGCCCAACTGGTATGGAGAGAGCCTGATCCGGCATGCCCGCGGCATGTTGACCTCGCTGGCCCAGGCCGGTGACGAGATCAACGCGCTCAACGAAGGCAATGCAGGGACAGTGTCGATCGGCACGGTTCTGGCACCGGCGGTGACGCTACTGGCCAGCGCGGTCGAACGCGTCCATCGCGACAGCCCTCATCTCGAGGTCAATATCGACGTCGGCGTCAGCCGTAACCTGGTACCGAGACTGCGCGACGGCGAGTTCGATTTCGCCATTGCCCGCATTCCCGGCGGCATGCCGGCGGGGGATTTCGTGTTCGAGGAGATTGGCGAGGAAGCGTTGTGCTTCGTGTGTCGTGCCGGCCACCCGCTCGCGAGGGAAGACGACTTCGACCTGGCCTCGATGCTGGACTTCCCGTGGGTACTCCAGCCTCCGGGGGCGCTGATGCGGCAGCGTGTCGAGCATCTGTTTCTGCATCACAAGGTGGCGCCACCCCAACGCATCATCAACACGCCGGATATTTACATGGCACTAGCCATGGTCGACAAGTCGGATTCGATCACGGTCACGACACGCGAGGTTGCGGATCTGCTCTGCACCCAGCCGCGCTTCGCGATTCTGCCGTCTACCGATGCGCTCAGCGTGCAGCCTTTCGGTCTGATCAGCCTGCGCGAACGCCGCATGTCGCCCGGCGCAGCCAAGTTGATGAGCACGCTGCACCAGATGATCCGCGAGCGTCGGGCGCATGAATCCGGCCAGGCGAGCGCCGCATCGGCTCGCTACCGCGACGTCACGCTATGAGCCGGCTCACCACTCCAGCGCCTGCTTGACGAAGGGGATGGTCAATTTGCGCTTGGCCGACAGCGAGGCGCGATCGAGCCGCGACCCGTGCGGGCCGCGACCTGCGCCCTGGCGCGTGTAGGCGACTGGCGTGCCAGAGTTTCTATCCGCGCGACCCGTCCAGTCTGCACCTAAGCCGCTGGGCGTGCTGTTTCTATCCGCGCGGCCCGTGCAGGCCGCGACGACTGACATGCCAAACGCCGCTTATCACGCCTACGTTTCTATCCGCGCGGCCCGTGCAGGCCGCGACGATCTTCGCCGGGCGCACGGTGCCGGCCCACTTGTGTTTCTATCCGCGCGGCCCGTGCAGGCCGCGACATCGGAGTCGACCAGCACGCGGCGAGCCAGATCGTAGTTTCTATCCGCGCGGCCCGTGCAGGCCGCGACGCCCGGCTCGATATTGAGCGTGCCATCGAGTCGCTGTTTCTATCCGCGCGGCCCGTGCAGGCCGCGACGCCCGGCTCGATATTGAGCGTGCCATCGAGTCGCTGTTTCTATCCGCGCGGCCCGTGCAGGCCGCGACCATGCAGCCCAGCATTTCCGGGCGCTGGATCATGTTTCTATCCGCGCGGCCCGTGCAGGCCGCGACCCCTTGTTGTGCCGCATCGGCTCGGAGCTGGAATAGTTTCTATCCGCGCGGCCCGTGCAGGCCGCGACGACAAGCTCAAGGATCTGCGCAACACCTATGCCACCGTTTCTATCCGCGCGGCCCGTGCAGGCCGCGACAGGCGTTCCGGCCATGGTCATTGAGGGATCGATGTTTCTATCCGCGCGGCCCGTGCAGGCCGCGACCAGGGTGCGGAGGTCCCGAACCTGTGCCTGGGTGTTTCTATCCGCGCGGCCCGTGCGGGCCGCGACTCTCTTCTTCGGTCAGGTCTTTCCAAGCTGTTTTGTTTCTATCCGCGCGACCCGTGCGGGCCGCGACGGGGTCCGCTGGATACGGATCACTGCAAGCAGGCGTTTCTATCCGCGCGACCCGTGCGGGCCGCGACGAACCGGAAAGCGCTTCACGTCTAGACATGCTGCAGTTTCTATCCGCGCGACCCGTGCGGGCCGCGACTTGCGACCAGAGACGTTCACAGTCGATATGGACTGGGTTTCTATCCGCGCGACCCGTGCGGGCCGCGACCCTCTCGCATCGTCTGGCGCAAGCCAACTGACGATGTTTCTATCCGCGCGACCCGTGCGGGCCGCGACGTCCAGGGCTCGCCGGCGCCGATCACGTCCGTGTAGTTTCTATCCGCGCGACCCGTGCGGGCCGCGACATTTTCATAAGGGTGCCAGCGTACTTGCCACCCTCGTTTCTATCCGCGCGACCCGTGCGGGCCGCGACATCGGCTCGTCGGTGCGTGCCTCGATGCGCAGCGTGTTTCTATCCGCGCGACCCGTGCGGGCCGCGACTCTCTGCGACGCTGACGCTAACGACGCCGTTATCGTTTCTATCCGCGCGACCCGTGCGGGCCGCGACGCCGATACGACCTAGCGCTAAAGCGCCTCGGTGCTGTTTCTATCCGCGCGACCCGTGCGGGCCGCGACTTTGCTTTCAGGGTGGGCACGATCCCGCCCTCGTGTTTCTATCCGCGCGACCCGTGCGGGCCGCGACCAGCTAACGAGGGGCGGGAGTCATGCCCGTAATGTTTCTATCCGCGCGACCCGTGCGGGCCGCGACGGCCACCTGGCCAGAAGGGCGGGAAACCGCCGACGAATGTTTCTATCCGCGCGACCCGTGCGGGCCGCGACGGCCACCTGGCCAGAAGGGCGGGAAACCGCCGACGAATGTTTCTATCCGCGCGACCCGTGCGGGCCGCGACGCTTTGCTTTCAGGGTGGGCACGATCCCGCCCTCGTTGTTTCTATCCGCGCGACCCGTGCGGGCCGCGACCCAATGATACGGCAACGCTCAGTCGCATCGTCGAGGTTTCTATCCGCGCGACCCGTGCGGGCCGCGACCTGGAAACACCAGCAACCACCACGCAGGCGATTTGTTTCTATCCGCGCGACCCGTGCGGGCCGCGACGCGAGCATCGATGCATAGCTGTGACGCAGGTCATGTTTCTATCCGCGCGACCCGTGCGGGCCGCGACCATCGTCGCCTTCAACCCGGCCACGCTGGTCGATGTTTCTATCCGCGCGACCCGTGCGGGCCGCGACGAGGCGCATGAAAGGCGGCAAGCATTCGCTAGAGTTTCTATCCGCGCGACCCGTGCGGGCCGCGACTTCGCAGGAGCGTAGCCGTCGGCATCCGCGTCAGTTTCTATCCGCGCGACCCGTGCGGGCCGCGACGCATTCGAACCATTCCCAATCTGGGGCGACGTCAGTTTCTATCCGCGCGACCCGTGCGGGCCGCGACTGCCGCGATCTAGCCGCCACTTACATGCTGGAGTTTCTATCCGCGCGACCCGTGCGGGCCGCGACGCCCAGATTGTGTCTGGGCTTGTAATGCCGTGCTAGTTTCTATCCGCGCGACCCGTGCGGGCCGCGACTGAACTCATTGCCGGACAGCGCGTAGTCTACCTTGTTTCTATCCGCGCGACCCGTGCGGGCCGCGACCTTGGCTGGTTCATAGCCGTGGGGGATCTGACATCGTTTCTATCCGCGCGACCCGTGCGGGCCGCGACTCAGCAGCAGTTGCAAGACGAAATGCGTGCTGTTGTTTCTATCCGCGCGACCCGTGCGGGCCGCGACCAAGCACGCTATCCAGCCGACTCATCTCGTCGTTGTTTCTATCCGCGCGACCCGTGCGGGCCGCGACAATCCGACAGGAGGCCATATCGATGGCGACTCGAGTTTCTATCCGCGCGACCCGTGCGGGCCGCGACGCTGGATCTCGAGTTCGTCACCTACGATGACCCGGTTTCTATCCGCGCGACCCGTGCGGGCCGCGACAATAGCCGTAGACGATAGTGGATTCGTACCGCTCGGTTTCTATCCGCGCGACCCGTGCGGGCCGCGACCAAGCACGCTATCCAGCCGACTCATCTCGTCGTTGTTTCTATCCGCGCGACCCGTGCGGGCCGCGACAATCCGACAGGAGGCCATATCGATGGCGACTCGAGTTTCTATCCGCGCGACCCGTGCGGGCCGCGACGGTAGCCGCACCAGTCCACCCCGGCGCTAGCGGGGCGTTTCTATCCGCGCGACCCGTGCGGGCCGCGACCATCTCCTCAAGCCGCGAGCACAAGTGCGTCATCGTTTCTATCCGCGCGACCCGTGCGGGCCGCGACGTGAACCTGCAAGCGGAGCGATAGCGACGCGCATGTTTCTATCCGCGCGACCCGTGCGGGCCGCGACGCTCGATTTGTCGCCCGAGTAGATCGATTTCCTTGTTTCTATCCGCGCGACCCGTGCGGGCCGCGACACAGCATGAAAGCGCTGTTCAAGCGCCATGACGCGTTTCTATCCGCGCGACCCGTGCGGGCCGCGACCCAAACCGTTCGCTCTCTCTGGGCGGCAACGGCGGTGTTTCTATCCGCGCGACCCGTGCGGGCCGCGACTGCTCGTTTATAACTCATTGAACGATAAAACAAAATCGCTGTACATCAGCGAACCCTTACTTGATATGCAGCCTATGGAGCGCCGTTAACCACGTAAAGCGTTCGATTGCTCTTGAATCAACTTGTTAAAGAGCTGCGAACCTGGCGGGAAAGAGAGGGACACTTGAGGTTCGCAGAGGAAAAATCTTTCAGAACACGAGGGGACCATTCATATCCAGCGCCGGCTTGGCGCCAACATGTTCGATACGCTTCTGCCAGTTACGTCCGAGAAAATAGAAACGCAGACTATCGACCTCTTCATCGATCAAGTCGATCAGGCTCTGTCGCAGTCGAGCCCACTGGTCCGGTTCGACTTCGATTTCAAAGACGGAGAACTGTACACGCTGCCCGAAATCACGGCAGGCTTTCGCCACTCGTCTTAGCCGGCGTGGGCCGCCCTCAGAGGTAACGCTGACATCGTAGCTGACCAGTACCAGCATGAAGAACTCCCGATCTATTTCCAGAGAAAGGGCGGATAGGCATCGAGATCGCCGCGCAGATGACGCGCCAATAGCTGCGCCTGAAGAAAAGGCAACATGCCGATCGGCGCCTTCTCGCCAATGAAGGCGTGATTGAGCTCTTCACGCTTGCGTTCCTGATAGGCGGTCAGCACCGTCTTACGGGCCTCTTCCGTCAAGGTGACGCCACCACTTTCGGCAATGATGAAGTCCTTTTCCCGTAGCTGACGTCGATTGATCAGCGACAGCGCCAGGCGGTCTCCCAGCAGCGGCCGGAACTCCTCGGCGAGATCGAGGGCAAGGCTGGATCGCCCGGGCCGATCGCGATGCAGAAAGCCGACCGCCGGGTCGAGGCCGACGCTCTCCAGCGCCGAGCGGCAGTCGTGAGTCAGCAGCGTATAGAGAAACGAAAGCAGCGCATTGGTGCAGTCACGCGGCGGACGGCGATTACGCCCCGTAAAGCGAAACGCGTCGCTCTCATGACGAATCAATAGATCGAACACGCTGAAATAGCGCTGCGCCGCCTCCCCTTCCAATCCACGCAGCCTGTCTGTGGCGGGTTCGATCAGCAGGTCGCGTGCAATCCGGCTCATGCTCGAGCGCTCCCCTTCAAGCCGCGCCTTTTCCTCTTCCGGCAGCTTGGCACCGTAGTCGCGCAGGCCACGCGATAACACGGCGCGCTGGTTATGCACCTTGCCGATCAGCACGCCACACACGATGGCGGCACAGCCGGTTTCGTCATCGCTCACGCGATATTGCGCGCGGCGCAGCAGCACGTTGCCCGACACGGGCCCCTCGATGCGCGCCAGAAATTTACCGTAAGGTGTGAGATGGGTGATGGTCACGCCCCGCTCGGCACAGAATCCCATCAGCGGCGGTGAGACCAGCACTCGACCGAAACAGACCAGCGATTCGAGCATGTGAATCGGCAGGCGGGCGCGCTCCTTGCCTTCCACTTCCATGACGATGTTGGCGCCGTCCTTCCTGAGCCAGGCACCTTCGGTAGTGATGTAAAGCGTATTGAGCTGACGGCGCATCGGATTCTACTCATCCAGTGATTGCAACTGACGCGCCAGCCAGCGGCTCGCCGAGCGCTGCTTGCCCATTATCTGCGGCTGGCAGGCGTCGATCAGCGAGCAACGGTCGCAGCGTTTGGCCTCGTATACCGCGGGCGGCGTGCGGTTGTTATCGAACAGCGCACGGGTGCTGACGATCACATCCAACGTCAACGCCCGCAACGTCTTGTCGAAAGGCACGTCCTTGCGCCGCCGCGTCTTGCCGTAAAAAAGTGCGCCGTGTTCGATTTCCACGTTCAACATCTCTTCCAGACAAAGCGCCTGGGCGCAGAGCTGCACTTCATCGGCGCGATGCGCCTTGGGCCGCCCGCGTTTGTACTCGATGGGTCGGACGATGGTCTGCGCTTCCCGCTCATCGAACTCGACCACGTCGGCAATGCCGGTCAATCCCCATCGTTCACTGGCCAGCGGCAGCGCCATGGCGGTATGTACGCCGCGCCGACGCTCGTGGCCGAGACGGTCGGCGCGTTCATGCAAGATGCGCCCCTCGGCGGTGTAGCGGTTCTCCGCCCACTGTTGTTCGAGATGGATCAACGCACACTGGCGCGGGCAATATAGATAGTGCTGCAACGCCGAGAGCGGGATCAGGCGGACCTCGTCCTCCATGGTTTTTTATCTACAGCCGCTCTTCGACGCTGACGCCAGCCGGCAGCGCCTCGGCGTTGACCGTGACCCGATAATCGCTGTAATGCCGCGCGGGGGTATCGGCTTCGCCTTCGACCCGCTCGACTTTCACGCTGTCGAACAGCCGATGCGCCGGCGCATTGCCCATCGGGTGGTCGTGCTTGAAGACGATCAGCTTGCGCGCCGACATCTCGCCACGCGCCGCGGAGCGGTCATGCTCGAACATGTTGATCAAGGCCCGCCACAGCAGTTCGAGATCGTCTTCGGAAAAGCCGGTGCGCTCGGCGAGCTTCGCCGACACATAGCCGTGAGCCCGATAAAGCCCATAGGGAATGATGTGCTTGCGGCCCATGGTGCGCTCTTTTTCAAGGTCGCGCTCATTGGTGACGGCCATGCGGGTAATGGAGACTTCCATGGGCACGACCGGATCGATCGAGCTGGCAAAGGCCATCTGTACCGGGCCACGCACCTGGCCGGAATTGACTTCGGTGGTCATCACCGCGCCGAAGGTGCGTACATCGAAGAAGTTCTGGCACATCCAGGCGGTCAGCTCGCGCGCCTTGGCTTCATCCTTCGGCAGTTTTTTCGGCTCAGGTTTGATATCGAGCGCGTCGTAGGCCTTTTTATGCTGATTGTTAAGGACCGATTTTTCCTGCATGTAGATGGCATAACCAGCGTCGTCTTCCTTTTCCAGCGCGACGTAGTTGCGAATCTTGCGCTTAAGGCAGACATCGGTGACCAGCCCCTGATTGGTTTCCGGATCAAGCCGGGGCAGGTTGCCGGCATCAGGATCACCATTGGGATTGCCATTGGTAACGTCGAACAGCAGCACGAATTCATAACGGTTGGCGATGACGGTCATACGTCTTCTCCCTGCGTGGTTTCTTCTGATGTCGTTGCACTGTCGCGCTTGGCGAAACGCGCCTGTGACTGATGGTAATAACCGATAGCGAACCGCCCTTGATCTTCGATCTTGAGGTGTCTGGGAAAGGTATCGCCGAGACCATCGATAATGGTGCTGATCTCTTGCTCGATTCTATAGGCCAGCCCGCCATTGTCCTTCTTGCGCATATTTGACAGATGGTTCTGGGCATTGCGCAGCAGCATCGGGAAGACGCTGGCCGGCGTCGCCGACGCCGCGCCGTAGTAGCGGTCGCGAATGGTGGCGTTGACCTGGTCACCGAGGGCGCCACGCTGGGCACTTTCCAGCTCGGCGAACAGTCGTCCAAGCAAATAACCGGGATGGGTGGATTGTCGATCGAGACTCACGGGCACCTCCTGAGCATGGAAATTCGAACGCGCCGCGAGTCGCGCTTCGCGCGCGAGCACGGCCTTGCAGAGCGCCACGCGAATGCCGCTGATATCACCGTCGTTACGCAGACGCATGATGACGTTGCTCAGCAGCGCACGCGGATAGCGGCTACCGGTGAGAATGGCACGAGCCAGCTCACCGGCGAGTTGGGGCGGAATATCCTCGGCTTTCGCTTTACCATCGCGACTGGGCGCGGTGGCATACAAAAGCCGCCACATGGCCGGGCCGATTCCCTTCCAGGGTGCGGGCTCCAGCTGTAGATCACGGTGATGATCGGCATAATGGCGAGCCAGTTGGTCTAGGCGATTGACACACCAGAAGCGGATCGATAATCGCGCAGCATTAGGCGCCAGCCCGAGCACGAAGAAGCGGGTATCATCTTCTAGTGCCGGGTCGAACGAGGCTAGCGGACGGCCCTGGGCGATGCCATTCAGCAACGTCTTGAGTCGCGCGGCTTCCTGTTCGTCATTCGGTGGCTCGTTGAGCATGGCGAAGAAGCCTTCGGCGGCCTCGGCATGCGCCGCATCGCTGGCCTCGGCCCAGAACACTACAGTAGCGTCACCGATCGAGAGGCGCTGATGGTTGTCGCTATCGCCACGAAGCAGATAGTTGAGTGCCGTGGAGTAACCAAAGATGGCCGTTTTCGAGATCGAGGCATTGTCCTGCCCCTTGTGGCCGTAGGAATTGTAGGCGTCGCTGTTGAAGGAGACGAGCGAGGCACCAGATGACTGAGCACCTCTCACGCCGCGAATGGCCGGGTGGTCGGTGCCTAGTGGAGCTGTCTCACCGGTAATCAGACACTGACCGGCTGCACCTTCATCGCTGTCCAGCGCATCCCGCCAAAGACTACATGCCGACAGGTTTTCATGCAGATAGTGCTGCTGCCCATCGAGACGAAACACGATATTGGTATCCAGCACCTCTTCGCTATAGCCGGGAAGCGTGGCCAATTTCTCTGGCAACCATTGGTCGAGCAGTGCCAGGAAAGCCTGTAATTCAGGGTCATCACTGCCAGCGAACAGTGCTACCTGACGCATCTTGAACGCGGCGTGTTCATCCGCCAGCCGCTTTCCTTCACTCGCGGTCACGCCCAGCGCATAGGCGGTCTTGTCCCATAGTGGATAGGCATGAATCCCGGAAGTGCGACGCTTGTCGACCGGTACTTGCTTCGATCTTGGCCTTGGTTTCTTTCCTGACGTATCGCGCAAATCATCAATGGCAACCGGCTCACCGTCACTTGAAAATACCAGCGCATAGCTGACCTTCTCGCTGCTGAAGCCGGGTACCGGCACCTTGTCCTGAGCCGCGAGACGCCGATAGTAGTCGTTGAGTGCGGAGAGAATCATGCCAGCGCCTCCGCAAATGGCGGCACCTCGATCACGCCGTCCTTCATCCTGGCGCGAAAGAAGCGCGGCGTCTTGCCGTTGGCGAAGTCGATGTCATGGAGCATGAAACCAAGATCGCGCTCGCCACTCAGATCATCGTCTGCCGCCGGCATCTGCTCATCGGACTCGATCAACTCGAAGGCGGCCGGAAACTCCCGGGTGCCCAGGCACGGCATGTGAAAGCACTGCCCCTGGCGGGCGCGACGATTGAAGATATCGAGATGCTTGCCGGGTGTGTCGCTGTCGTCGGCGCGGGACGTGAACTCGAAGTGCGCTTCGATCACGTAGCCGACATCACGCAGAATGGTCGCGGCGCGCTGCTGGCGGTTCTGATCGACGAAATAATTGACATCATCGACACGACCCGCCTTCATCGCCTTGGACACCGTGCCTGCCGATAATTTACCGGCTACTTCGTTGCGGCGGATCGATTCGAAGCGAATCGGCTTCAGTACATGAATACGATCGATACACCAGCGAATCGCCGGCTTCCAGTGGATGGCCTCCAGAATGCCACGCGCCGCCGAAGGCGTAATCACGTCATAGGAGACTCTTTCTACCTTCATCTCTGGCCGGGTAAAGCAGGCCCGCTCCCCCCAGATATGTAGCCGAACGCCAAAACTCATGCGCCGCTCCTTGTTGTGTTCTCTAATAAATCATCGGCCGTTTCACCAAATATTTGATTCACTGGCACGAAAAGTCGGTTCGCTCCAATTCAATCCCAGCCGCTTGTCGTAGAGATCTTCATTGATCAGCACTATGAACTGCTCGCCGAACTTGTCCGGTTCGATAGCTGCAATAGCCCCAGCACGCTCCAACGCCGCGAAGCCCTGGTGCGGTACTTGCACCGTGTAAGGCTGGAGCTTACGGGCGATGCCGCCCACACCTTCGGCATAGGACAGCTCCCGGAGCGCATCCCGAGCCGTCTTGTCGAAGGGGATGATTACGGCGCGCTGAGCGTTCTCGATCATGCGGAACTTCTGCTCGAGCGTTTCGAACGGTAACCCGTCGAGGCGGCCGTGTTCGATAAGTTGCAAGAGATCGTGCCGGTCGAGCTGCTGTGGTCCCTGCTGCCAGTAGAGCAGGCGGAAGTAGGCGTCGATGGCATCCAAAGAGAGTGGATCGTCACGATGACTTCTGAGCACTTCACGGCTGACCTGGGCAAATTGCTTGAGCTCCGGCGGCGGCGCCCACTCTTCATTGGCGGTGGCGAAAATGCGCACTTCGCTGTCCGCTTTCGAGCGCTTGCCTTCCCGGTTGCAGCGCCCCGCGGCCTGAGCGATGGCGTCGAGCCCGGCCTCAGCGCGCAGCACGCGGGGAAAGTCGACGTCGACGCCGGCTTCGATCAGCGACGTAGAGACGACGCGGCAGGGCCGGCCATCCTTCAATTGCTGGCGAATCTCGGCCAGCACTTGGCGGCGATGCACGGCACACATCGATGTGGTGAGATGATAGGCACCGGGCTGTTCGGCCATCGCTTCGAACAACGCTCGTGCATGACGGCGGTTATTGACGATGCACAGCGTCTGCTCGGTAGCGAGCAGTTCGTCGCGCAGCGTCTCATCATCCAGCGTGCCAACATGGCGCACGGTGACACGCTCAAGCTGGCGATAGAGCTTCTTCGGGCAGGGCGCCAGCTCGTGCAGGTCGCGCAAGCCGCCAACGAAACTTCGTTCAGGGTCATCGGTCTCGGCCAATGCCGGCTGGGTGGCGGTGCAGAGCACGACACTGGTACGGTAGTTGAGCGCCAGCTCATCCAGCGCCGCCACGCTGGGGCGTAGCAGCGGAAGCGGCATGGTCTGCGCCTCGTCGAGAATCACCACGCTGCCCGCAATGTTATGCAGCTTGCGGCAACGCGATGTCTTGGCGGCGAACAGGCTCTCGAAGAATTGTACCGTGGTGGTGACAATAATCGGTGCGTCCCAGTTCTCGCTGTCACGGCGCAGTTTATCGATGCTGCTTCGCGTGCGTGACTGACCACTGGCGCTTCCATCGGCATCGAAAGCACTGTGATGTTCAAGCACGGCGGCTTCGCCATGCTCACCCAGCGCGCGACGAAACACCGCCGCGTTTTGCTCGACGATGCTGGTAAAGGGGATGACATAAATGACACGGTCCATGCCGTGGGCAATGGCATGATCCAGTGCAAATGCCAGCGAGGCCAGCGTCTTGCCACCGCCGGTGGGCACCGTCAGCGTAAAACGGCCGGGGGCTTTTTCGGCCTGATTACGCACATGGGTCAGTATCTCACCGCGTAGCCGATTGACGTCGCTATCGGCCTTGAATGCTGCCAGATGAGCGTTCAGCGCATCACGCAGTACATCGAGCCCAGGACCGCCGCCACGTGAATGGGGCAGACCCTTTTCATGCAGCGCATAGAAATTCTCGGTATCGATGAAGTCGGCATCGACCAGACAGGAAAACAGCATTCGGGTCAGGAAGGCGTATTGAAAGAAACCGCGATCACGGCGCAACGTGAAGTGTGCAGGTGGCCTCAACTGGGCAGGCAAAGTGAGCGCTTGCTGCCAACATGGATCGAGTTCGGGCAGGTCTGCCTTGAGCCGGTTTGTCAGCGGCGTGCGCTCACCCGCGTCGCGGCCATTGGCCAGTCCGGCGTGATGGCCGGCGATGGCATAGGCCAGCAGATGCCCCAGCGGGCCCAATCGCTCTTTGGCAACGGCTGCACCGGCCGTGGCGTGATCGACCCGGAGTGCCGCTCCTTGCAGGCGGCGTTGAAACTCATGACTGTATTTGCCTAGATCGTGCAGCAACCCGGCCGCATAAGCGGCTTCTGGCATTCCAAACCGCTCCGCGCGCTGTGAGGCTAGCTTGGCGACCGTTTCGAGATGATCGCTCAGCGTCTGCCAATCGTGCCGGTCACTAGAAGCAGTTGAGTGGGCATAGAGCATTATGATGGAACGCTTTGTATCTATTGGTAACAATTAAATACATAATGCCGATAAATACAAGCATCCAGATTCTTTTCAGCGTTACCCATCAGTTATCGTTGTGCTTCTTTCCCGCCTCCCACATCGTTCAAATCGTCAACATCAATACTCAAGTCGCTCCCCGTGCTCCAAAACACCGCTTCGGTCATCTCTGCGCAACAGGTGGCGTCCTGCTACACCGCGTCCGCCCATGCTTCGCCCGATCGCCCCGCGCAGCAAGGCGAAACCACGGAATTATCGGTGGTGGATTTACGGGCATCTCCTCGACGCCTGGCACTACCGCACGCGCGCCCCATCGGGCTGCTAGCGGCTCACCACTCCAGCGCCTGCTTGACGAAGGGGATGGTCAACTTGCGCTTGGCCGACAGCGAGGCGCGATCGAGCCGCGACAGGATCTCGAACAGCGGGTCCAGCTGGCGCGGGCCGCGATGGAGGATATAACGCCCCACTTCTGCCGGCAGTTCCATCCCGCGCACCTGCGCACGCAGCTGCAGGGCCGCCAGGCGCTGGGTGTCGTTCAGCGGCTGGGCGTGAAACACCATGCCCCAGTTCAGGCGGGAAGCCAGATCCGGTAGCTTGACCTCGAGTTGACGCGGCGAGCGGTCGGCGGCGATCACCAGTCGCTTGCCGGCATCACGCAGACGATTGAAGCCGTGAAACAGCGCCTCCTCCCAACGCTTGCGCCCGACCACCAATTGCAGGTCGTCGATCGCCAGCAGATCGAGGCGCTCCGGCTCCTCGAGAATATCCGGCGGGAAATGCCCCAGCATATCCAGCGGCAGATAGAGTGCTCGCTTGCCCCGGGCATCGGCGTTGTGGCACGCCGCCTGCAACAGATGGCTACAGCCCACGCCCTCGCTGCCCCAGAGGTAGAGGAAAGATTCCCCGCTCTCGTCGAGCTGCTTCATGAGATGCGCCACCAGTGACGCGTTGTCGCCCGGCAGATAGTTGGCGAAAGTGGCATCATCGCGTAGCCCGACGCCGAGCGGCAGTTGGGACGGCCCCGGACTCATGTCGATCCATCTCCTTGGCTCTGGTCTTGGGAAAGCGCGCCGCTGCGCGAACGATTGTAGAGCTGGCTACCACGATAGCGATGGTAGGCGTAACGGAGCAACACCATGACGACGGCAGCCACCGGCAGCGCCAGCAGAATGCCGGTGAAGCCGAACAGTTGGCCGCCGGCGAGTACCGCGAAGATCACGGCCACCGGATGCAGGCCGATCTTGTCACCCAGCAAAAGCGGCTGAAGGACGGTGCTTTCGGCGATCTGGCCAATGCCGAAAACGACCAGCACGCCAACCAGCGGCAGCCAGGTATCGAATTGGAAGAAGGCCACCACTGCGGCCGTCACGATGCCGACGATCACGCCGAGATACGGCACGATGCTGGCAAGCCCCGCCATTACCCCGATCAACAGCCCGAAGTGCAGCCCGATCACGCTCAGGCCGACCGCATAGATCACGCCCAGGCTCAGCATCACCAGCAGTTGCCCCCGCAGGAACGCCGACAGTACCTCGTCGCACTCGGTGGTCAGCGAGGTCACACGGGGCTCGATGTGCCGGGGCAGCATGTCGCGGATATATCCCTTGATCCGGTCCCAGTCGAGCAGCAGGTAGAAGGTCACCACCGGGATCAGCGCGATGTTGCCGATCCACACCGCAAAGGCGAGGCCGGAGCGAGACGCCTGGGCGAGAAACGCCGCCGCGAAGGTGCCGGTCTCGCGCCAGTTAGCCATCAGCGCATCGCGCAGCTGGTCGAAGTCCGCAGTGAAATCGATGCCGGTCAACGACTGGATCTCCGGCAGAACCGTTGCCTGCACCCAGTTGAAGATGCTGGGCAGCGCCTCGATCAGTTGCGCGATCTGACGTCCCAGCACGGGAACCAGCACCAGCACGCCGCCGATAATGATGACGCCCAGCAGCAGGAACACCACGCTGACGGCAAGGCGCCGCGACAGTCCCCGCGCTTCGAGCCAGTCGGTCACCGGGTCGCCCAGGTAGGCGAGGATCATGCTGACGAAGAACGGCATCAGGATCGGTTCCAGCAGGATCAGCAGCCAGACCGCCAGCGCCGCCCCGATCGCGCCCCAGATTTGCAGTTTTGTCATCGCGCTCTCGTCGTCCTTCGACTGCCCCCTCAATGAAGGCAATGCTACAATGCCCCCCGCTGAACATCATCCTTATTCCTTGGCTCCGCGAGAAAGGTCCTCCTATGACGCGCTCCTCTTCCGATACCCCGAACGCGCCCCGTTCGCCCGGCTCCCAGTCTCTTACCTACCGAGACGCCGGTGTCGACATCGATGCGGGCAACGCGCTGGTCGAGAGAATCAAGGGCGTCGCCAAGCGCACCTCGCGGCCGGAAGTCATGGGCGGGCTCGGCGGTTTCGGCGCGCTGTGTGAAATTCCCAGCGGCTACCGCCAGCCGGTGCTGGTCTCCGGCACCGACGGCGTCGGCACCAAGCTGCGCCTGGCTATGGACCTGGGACGTCACGACACCATCGGCATCGATCTCGTCGCGATGTGCGTCAACGACCTGGTCGTCGCCGGTGCCGAGCCGTTGCAGTTCCTCGACTACTACGCTACCGGCAAGCTGGATGTCGATATCGCCGCCGACGTGGTCACCGGCATCGGCGAAGGCTGCAGCCAGGCGGGTTGCGCGCTGGTCGGCGGCGAGACCGCGGAAATGCCCGGCATGTACGAGGGCAGCGACTACGATCTGGCCGGCTTCTGCGTCGGCGTGGTAGAAAAATCCGAGATTCTCGACGGCAGCAAGGTCGGTGAAGGCGACGTGCTGCTGGGGCTCGCCTCTTCCGGCCCGCACTCCAACGGCTACTCGCTGATCCGCAAGATTCTGGAAGTCGGCGGCGGCAAGCTCGACGACACCCTGGAAGGCAAGCCGCTGGCCGACCTGCTGATGGCGCCGACCCGGATCTACGTCAAGCCGCTGCTGTCGCTGATCCGCTCCAGCAGTGTCGACGTTCACGCGCTGTCCCATATCACCGGTGGCGGCCTGCTCGAGAACGTGCCGCGCGTGCTGCCGGAACATCTGGCCGCGCGGATCGACGTCAGCCGCTGGCGGCGGCCCGCCGTGTTCGACTGGCTCCAGCAGCAGGGCAACGTGGAAGAGCGCGAGATGTACCGCGTGCTCAACTGCGGCATCGGCATGGTCGTGGTGGTTCCCGCCGACCAGTCCGACCAGGCCATCGCCCATCTCGAGACCGCCGGCGAAACCGTCCATCGTCTGGGCGAGATCGTCGGCCGTAGCGCCGATGAAGAAGCCGTGCAACTGGAGAACCTGCCGGCATGAGCGGTGACTATCCTTCACAGCAGCACGACACGCTGAACGACTTCGAAGCCGCCGCGGCCGAAAAGCCGCGGGTCGTGGTACTGATCTCCGGTAACGGCAGCAACCTGCAGGCACTGCTGGATGCCCAGGAGCACGACGAACTGGGCGGCGGCGAGATCGTCGCCGTGGTTTCCAACAAGGCCGATGCCTATGGACTCAAGCGCGCCCGGGATGCCGGCGTCGATGCCGTCGCCCTGCCCCACCGCGAGTATGACTCGCGCGAGGCATTCGATGCCGCGCTGATCAAGGTCATCGACCGCCACGAGCCCCATCTGGTGGTGCTCGCCGGCTTCATGCGCATCCTGACGCCCGCTTTCGTCGACCGTTATCGCGGACGCATGCTCAACATTCACCCGTCGCTGCTGCCCGCCTACCAGGGGCTGGACACGCACCGGCGCGCACTGGCCGACGGTGTCGCCGAGCATGGCGTCAGCGTGCATTTCGTCACCGAGGAACTCGATGGCGGGCCGGTGGTGATCCAGGCCGTGGTCAATGTCGAACCGGACCAGGATGTCGACGCGCTGATCGAAAAGGTCCATGCCCGCGAGCATCTGATCTATCCCATCGCGGTGCGCTGGTTCCTCGAAGGCCGTGTCAAATTGTCGCCCGATGGCAAGGTGACGCTGGACAACGTGCCACTGCCCCCGACGGGTCTGCGCATGTCCCATGCCGACGCCGCCGAAGAGCTGGACGAAGATCTCGACGACTGATCGCCGGTAAGCTGTTTTTTCCCTCGTCGGCGCTCCCGGCGCCGACGATCTCCCCGCTGCGGACGCTACCCGCGCTTGCCCAACCGCCAATCTTTGCCAGACTGACATCATGCTTTCGTTCGGCACCTCGTGCCGGATGAATCGTTTCCGTCGATGAAGGTTTCAGCACGCAAGGAGGAAAAGCGATATGGATTATCGTCCGCTAGGCAATTCAGGATTGATGGTATCGACGTTGACGCTGGGCACGGTGCCCTTCGGCGGCGCCAACGGTTTCGAGAAGGCCGCTAGCGTCGACGTCAAGGGGGCCAAGAAGCTGCTCGATATCGCCTTCGATGCCGGCGTCAACCTGGTCGACACCGCCGATCTCTACTCGCTCGGGCTGGCGGAAGAAATTACCGGCAAGGCGCTGGGCAGCAAGCGCGACGACATCATCCTCGCCACCAAGGGCCGAAGCCCGCTGGGCGATGACCCCAACGCTACCGGCGCCTCGCGCTACCACCTGATTCGCGCCGTCGAGGCCAGTCTCAAGCGGCTGGGCACCGATCACATCGACCTCTACCAGCTGCACAACTGGGATGGCGTCACTCCCATCGAGGAGACGCTCGAGGCGATGCATCATCTGGTCGCCAGCGGCAAGGTACGCTATTGGGGCACGTCCAACTACACCGGCTGGCAAATGATGAAGACGCTCGGCAAGGCCGAGGCGCATGGCATGATCAAGCCGATCAGCCAGCAGATCTACTACACGCCGGAGTCCCGCGAGGCGGAGTACGAACTGATGCCGCTGGCGCTCGATCAGAACGTCGGCTCGCTGATCTGGGGACCGCTGGGCGAAGGCTTCTTGACCGGCAAGGTCCGCCGGGGCCAGAAGACGCCGCCGGATACCCGTCAGGGCAACGGGTGGCCGGAACCCTATATCCACGACATGGAACGGGCCTACGACATCATCGAGGCGCTGGCCGCCATTGGCGAAGCCCATGGCTGCTCCATACCCCGTGTCTGCCTGGCATGGCTGAAGGATCGCCCCGGCGTCACGTCCCTGATCGTCGGTGCCCGCACCGAAGAGCACCTGCGCGACAACCTCGCCGCCGCCGATCTGACGCTATCCCCGAAAGAGCATCAACGCCTGGAGAAACTGACTCGCCCGGCACCGCTCTATCCGTACTGGCATCGCGTGGTTTCCGGCATGGATCGCCTGGACCCGGCAGAAAAGCCGTTTCTGGATGGCTTCAGCGAGACGATCCAGAACCGCAACGACGACCGCTCGGCCTGAGCGTCGAAGCGTAACGCAAGACGGGGCGCCATCAGGCGCCCCGTCTCGTATCAACCGCGTCGCTATCAGAATCTGTTTACGATCTCGCGAGCTAGAGCCACGATTTGGATAATTCGGGGCGAAAACGCTTTAGGGCGCGGAGCTTGGGGCTAAATGAGCATTCCGAAAGTGTTTGACTCGCTTCGCTCGCCCTATGGGCCAGCCTCCGGCTGTTATCTCCGCTGCGCTCCGGCTCAACAATGTTTGGCCGACGCGCAGCAGATCGTAGACGGGTTCTCAGGTGCGCGGCAACGTGACCCCACGCTGCCCCATATACTTGCCACCCCGGTCCTTGTAGGAAACGTCGCAGACCTCGTCGGATTCCAGGAACAGCATCTGCGCCACACCCTCGTTGGCGTAGATACGGGCCGGCAGGTTGGTGGTGTTGGAAAATTCCAGCGTCACGTGACCTTCCCACTCCGGCTCCAGCGGCGTCACGTTGACGATGATGCCGCACCGCGCGTAGGTCGACTTGCCCAGGCAGATCGTCAGCACGCTGCGCGGGATGCGGAAATACTCCACGGTGCGCGCCAGGGCGAAGGAGTTGGGTGGAATCACGCAGGCATCGCCCTTGACGTCGACGAAGCTCTTCTCGTCGAACGCCTTGGGATCGACCACCGCCGAGTGGATATTGGTGAACACCTTGAACTCGTCGGCGCAGCGGACATCGTAGCCGTAGCTGGACGTCCCATAGGAAATGACGCGCTGGTTGTTCACGTGACGGACCTGATCGGCCTCGAACGGCTCGATCATGCCTTCCTGCTCCGCCATACGGCGAATCCACTTGTCGGATTTAATGCTCATGCAGGCGTCCTTGAGACTGAGACTGACGTCGTCACGACGTCATCTATTCGTTGGGCCGAGGAAAACGGGAGCGATCTGATCGGGGCGACATGATAGCGGCCCAATTTCATTAAGGAAAAGAAAAAAGGAAAGGAAACGACGCCCCCCCATGCCGCAAACGTCGCGCGGGGCATGGCGAGTGGTCATGCCCTGCGCGATCGGGAATAGCCTGGGTAAGAACCGAAACCGCCGGAGAAATCGAAAGGCGATTCGATCAGTCGCTGAACGAGATCGTCGGGCCACCGGTATCCTGTCCGGCGACACCACTGGCGACATCACGCGCCATCTGGCGGAACGTGGCAGCCACCTCGCCTTCCGGCTCGGCAACCACGCTCGGCTTGCCACCGTCGGCCTGCTCGCGGATCGACAGTTGCAACGGCAGCTGACCCAGCAACCGCGTCTCGTACTGCTCGGCGATACGCTCGCCGCCGCCAGCGCCGAAGATCGGCTCGCTATGGCCGCAGTTCGAGCAAATGTGCAGGCTCATGTTCTCCACCACGCCCAGCACCGGCACGTTGACCTTGCGGAACATCTCGATGCCCTTGCGCGCGTCCAGCAGCGCGATGTCCTGCGGCGTGGTGACGATCACCGCACCGTCGACCGGCACCTTTTGCGCCAGCGTCAACTGGATATCGCCGGTGCCCGGCGGCATGTCGATGAACAGAAAATCGAGATCGTCCCACAGCGTCTGGTTGAGCAGTTGCTGGAAAGCGCCGGAAACCATCGGGCCACGCCATACCATCGGCTGGTTGATATCGACCATGAATGCCATCGACATCGCCTGGATGCCGTGCGCCATCACCGGCTTCATGTTCTTCTCGTCCACCACCTCGGGGCGGGTGTTCTCCGGCAAGCCCAGCATCCGCGCCTGGCTCGGGCCATAGATATCGGCGTCGAGCAGGCCGACACGATACCCTTCCGCCGCCATCGCCAACGCCAGATTGGCGGTGACGGTGGACTTGCCGACGCCGCCCTTGCCGGAGGCGACCGCCACGATATGTTTGATGCCCTCGATCACGAACCTCTCCTTGCAACGTTCAAAGCATGACTTTCCGCCAGTATAACGAGCCCGGCGCCCTATACCCTAGCGTTGTGCTGGGAAATAGCAGCCGAGCCGATCGAATGAGGTAGCACATCGTTACCAACGGGGAACGCTCACCACGGTTCGAATCGATACCAGGGATGACGGCCAGATCGGTCAATCGCGCTCGAACTCGTTCTGCACCGTCAGCTTGGTGCGAATGAAGTCGCTATGGGTCACGTAGAGCAGGTCCGCCAGCCGCCGGATGCGATGCTCCTCGAGGGCGGCAAGTTCATGATCGGCGTAGGCCAGACGCCACATCGCGGCGATCAGCTCGACACGCTGATCGTAGCTGTAGCGTTCGTTGAGCAGGGAAACATACTGGAAATGATCCACCGCCTGTTCGACCTGCGCCTGAGCCTGCTGGATCAACTCATCGGCGGCGGCCTCGTCCATCGAGAACCGGGCCATCAAGATCCGGCGCAGCGTGGCCAACTCCTGAGGATCGACCTCATAATCGGCACGCAGCACCTCGCTGAACAACGCCGCGACCGCCAGTTGCGGTGTCACGGCGTCACGGCCGTCGGATTCCGGCACGGCCAGAACGCGTTGGAAAAACTGTTGAACGGCATCGAGCATGGCTCACTCCTCTGCGATGAACTGCGATAAATGGCGATGAAACAATGCGTTTCGCGCGGCTTCGGGCGCGTGTTGACCGACATTTTGACACCGAAAGCCCGAAAGGTTCGAAAGCCCACCGGCTTCGATCGACGTGCCTCGCCGAACGAAAAAACCCGCAACCGAGGTTGCGGGTCTGGCGCATTAAAGAACGCGCTGCGTGGCATCACGATGGTGCCGATGGTCATGCACCGTGAGCGGCAAGAAACTCTTCGGTCAGCTTGAGCTCGCTGTTGGAGTTGACGCCGATCCCGCGCGTGGTGACGTTGCGGGCGATCTGCTGCGCTTCGTCGAGCGAGTGCATTTCCGCCGTTCCGCACTGATAGATGTTGAGTTCGGGAATCGACTTCTGATCCGTCAGCGCCAGTACGTCTTCCATCGCCGCTTTCCAGGCGGCCCCCACGGTCTGCTCGTCGACATGGCCGATCAGGCTCATGTAGAACCCGGTGCGGCAGCCCATCGGCGAGATATCGATGATCTCGACGCCGTCGCCGTTGAGGTGCTGACGCATGAAGCCGGCGAACAGGTGCTCGAGCGTGTGAATGCCGCGCTCGGACAGGATCTCTTCGTTGGGAACGCAGAAGCGCAGATCGTAGACGGTGATGTTGTCGCCGCCCGGTGTCTTCATCTGCTTGGCGACACGCACCGCCGGTGCGTTCATCTTGGTGTGGTCGACCATGAAACTATCGAGTAATGGCATGCTTGCCTCCTATGTTGGCATGTCCGGTCAGATGCCTACTTTAGCACGCTAACCGGCGCTGTCAGGTGTCCAGTTCCGGATAGTGGCGGAACAAGCCGCTCTCGTTGAAATCGAGCCGCCGATCCGAGGTCAGGTAAGCCGCCAGTTTCGGCCGTTGACTCACGCGATCCGCCAGCGCCGTCACCTCCGGCACTTCGGGCTCCAGCCGCTCCATCGAGCGGGGGAAGGCGTAGCGCAGCCCCGTGACGACCTGAAACAGCGACAGGTCCACGTAGCTGTGTGCCGTACCGACCAGATAGGGCTCGTTGCCGGCGTTGGCCGAGAGCACTCGCTCGAAGTAGTAGAGAAACTTGGGCAATCGCTCCTGGACGAAAACGACGCTGCGTCGCTTGGCTTCCTCCTGCTGGTCCTCGTAGTAGAGCGACGCGCCGATCGGATGATGAGTGTCGTGAATCTCGGCGACAAAGTCCGTCAGCGTCAACTGCAAGCCGTTGGCCCAGAGGCGGCTGACCTCGTCCTCCGGCACCAACCCCAGCCGAGGGCCTAGAAACTGCAGGATATTGGCGACGTGGGACACCGCGATCTCGCCGGCTTTCAATACCGGCGGTGCGAAATGCGGCTGTGCCAGCTCCCCGCCGTGGATGAATTCACTGACGGCACCCGCTCCACCGCCCTCACCAGCGGACCGCTTGCCGACATCGATGTAATCCGCGCCGGCATCCTCCAGCGCCAGGCGAACGAATTCGCCACGACCGGGGATACCCGGCCAGTAATAGAGCTCGTAGGTCATCCGCTTCCCTCCTGTTTCAGGACCGCTCGCCTGTCGGCTACACATTGGGAAGATGGCGACGAGATCGCCGGCAGACAACCCCAGGCGAGCTTGATCAATCGATCGAGCACGACCTCAGCATAGGCCAAAAAAAGGCCCGAACCCGTGACGGTTCGAGCCTCTTGCGCTGTGGCGCCATCGGCGACTCGCGATACAGCCAATCGAGAGCGACCGGGGAATCAGTGGCTCAGCGACACGCCACGGCCTGGCGCAGCGTGCTTTTCACCCACAGCCGCTGGCCGTCGGGAGTCTTGCCCTGATCGTTCCACTGCTGCGTGGTCTGCACGCAGAACGAGCCGAGATCCTCGATCGCCGGCGCGGCAGCATCCGGCCGCTCGCCGCCGATTCTCAGGATGTCGGTATTGTTCGACTGGTAATTGGGCGCAAAGGTATTGGAAGCGCAGCCGGCCATCGCCACGACCAATCCGGACGCCATCAACATACGGCGCAATGCCATATACGGCGCAATGCCATCTTGAGTGATTCCTCGAAGAGCGCCTGACGCCGCTCACGGACGTGGTCGGGTCTCGGCGCGAACACCGGCACGATTGCCGGCAGCGGCTTAATAGCACCCCCGAATCCGGCCTGTCAATTGGCGAGCGGGCTCCAGTGTTGTTACCCTACGCCGCCCTCGAGCCGACCGACTCCCCATCATGCGCTATCGCGTCAAGCTGTTTCCGGAAATCACCGTCAAATCCCGCCCGGTGCGCCGGGAAATGGTGAGATATCTGCGTACCAACATTCGCAATACGCTCGCCTCCGTTACCCCGGGCGTGCGGGTACGAGACGAATGGGACGCACTGGAAATCCGCCCGCGCCGCTCTCTCGACGATACCGCGCGGGAGACCTTCGAAGCCCGCCTTCGAGGCGTGGCCGGCATCCACGAGATCCAGATCGTCGAAACCCACGACTGGTCCTCCTTCGAGGATACCGCTGCCAGACTCGTCCCGCTGTGGCGAGAGACGCTGGCGAATCGCCGCTTTCGCGTCAGCGTCAAGCGCCGGGGGCAGCATGATTTCCGCTCGGAGACTCTCGAACGCTTCCTTGGCGCCGCGCTGCTCGAGGCGGTGCCCACGGCGCGGGTCGATCTCAAGCAGCCGGAACACGACGTGCGCCTCGAACTTCACGACGCGCGCCTGACACTGGTCACGCGACGACTACCCGGCCTGGGCGGATACCCGATGGGCACCCAGGGCCAGGCGCTGGCCTTGATCTCGGGCGGCTACGACTCGCCGGTCGCGGCCTGGCAGATGATGCGAAGAGGATTGAAGACCCACTTTCTGTACTTCGATCTCGGCGGACCGGATCAGGAGCGTGTGGTACGTCAGGTCGTGGATCGCTTGTGGCGGGGTTACGGTGCCTCTCACCGTGTCGACTTCATCAGCATGCCGTTCGTCGAAGTGATGAACGCCATTCAGCGCACCGCGCCGGCCGCTCTCGCCGGCGTGGTCCTCAAGCGGATGATGGTCCGCGCTGCCAACCGGATCGCCCAACGTCACCGTCTGCCGGCGCTGGTTACCGGGGACGCGCTGGCCCAGGTCTCCAGCCAGAGCCTGACCAATCTCGGCCTGATCGATGCAGCCAGCGAGCGACCGATCCTGCGGCCGCTGATCGCCAGCGACAAGCAGACAATCATCGAGCAGGCGCGGCGCATCGGCACAGCCGAACTGGCCGAGGGCCTCCCGGAAGTGTGCGGGACGATCTCACGCAAGCCCAACACGCGACCCAAGCCAGAGCGAATACTCGACGCCGAGGCCGGGTTCGATCAAAGCGTACTGGACGATGCCATTGCCCGAGCGAGCGTCGTGCGCAGTGACCAATTGCTGAACGAAGACGTGACAGGCAGCGAGGACGCGGTGGCGACCGCTTCGCCGTCGGCCACGGCCAGCCGTGACCCGAGACATGACCAGGTCCGAGTGATCGACATCCGCCATCCCGACGAGCGCGGCCTCGATCCGCTGGTTCTGCCCAAGAGCCAACCGCTGGTCATCCCCTACTTCGAGCTGGGCGAACGCGTCGCCACACTGCCGGACGACTACCACTATCTGCTCTACTGTGCCCAGGGCACCATGAGCCGGATGCAGGCCGCCCACCTGACCGATCAGGGTTACGACAACATCGGCGTCTATCTCCCCGACCTCCCCGACCTCCCCGACTGATGCGAGATGCCAGAAGAGATCAGCGGGTCGTTCAGAACAGCCCCAACTGCTGATCGGTCAGGCTGGCGAAGTCATCCCCCACGAACGGCAGTATGCCGTCGGCGACCGGTGCCAGCTGACGGCTGACATAGTGGTGGTAGTCTATCGCCGAGCGGCGGGCTTCGAGTGGTTCCGGCCCGGAGACGGTGATCACGTAGCGGATCCAGCCGCCGTTCTGGTACTGCTGCGGCCGGCCCAACTGACGGTTGAGGTCGTCGGCCATGCGCGCGGCACGCACGTGCGGCGGCACGTTGCGCTGATAATCGTCGAGCTTGCGCCGCAGACGCTTGCGGTAGATCAGCGCGTCGTCGTGTTCGCCGGCCATCGTCTGGTGGACGATCCCGCGCACGTAGTCACGGTACGGTTCACCCGTGAAGATGCGCCGGTAGAGCTCGCGCTGGAACTGCTGCGCCAGCGGCGACCAGTCGGCCCGTACGGATTCCAGCCCCTTGAATACCAGCCGTTCGCTGCCGTCCTCACCTCGCACCAGCCCCGCATAGCGCTTCTTGCTACCCTCCTCCGCGCCGCGAATGGTCGGCATCAGAAAGCGGGCGAAATGCGTTTCGAACTGCAACTCCAGCGCGCTTTCCAGATCGAACGTCTCGCGCAGATGCCGGCGCCACCAGTCATTGACGAGCGCCACCAGCCGCTGCCCGATCGCATTCGCTGCCTCGGCTTCGTGCGCCCCGCCCAACCACACGAAAGTCGAGTCGGTATCACCATAGATAACGGTATAACCCTCGGCTTCGATCAATTCGCGGGTGCGGCGCATGATCTCGTGACCGCGCATGGTGATCGACGAAGTCAGGCGGGGATCGAAAAAGCGGCAACCCCGCGAGCCGAGCACGCCGTAGAACGCGTTCATGATGATCTTCAGCGCCTGGGCCAGTGGCGCGTTGCCTTCCCGCTTGGCGGCTTCGCGCCCCTCCCAGACCTGCTCGACGATCGCCGGCAAAGCATGGGCCGTGCGAGAGAACCTCGCTCCCAGGAAACCCGACACGGCGTGCGCGTCGTCCGGCTGACGCAACCCCTCGACCAGGCCCACCGGGTCGATCAGGAACGAACGAATGATCGACGGATACAGACTCTTGAAATCGAGCACCAGCACCGAGTCGTAGAGCCCCGGACGGGAATCCATTACGTAGCCGCCGGGGTTGTCCTCGCCGTCGCGACTGCCCAGCGTCGGGGCGACGAACCCGAGCCGATGCATGCGTGGCAGGTAGAGATGGGAGAAGGCCGCCACCGAGCCGCCGCTGCGATCCGCGGCCAGGCCCGTCACGCTCGCCCGCTCGAGCAGGAAGTCCATGATCCGGGCATGATCGAAGATCCGCGTGACCAGCTCGCAATCCTTCAGGTTGTAGCGCGCCAGCGCCGGCTTGTCTTCGGCGAACATGCGGTTGATGTCCGCCATGCGCTGGTAGGGGTTGTCGATCGCCTTGCCCTCGCCGAGCAGCGTCTGCGCCACATTTTCCAGACTGAAAGACGAGAAGCGCCAGGTCGCGGAGCGCAGCGCCTCGATGCCATCGATGGCCAGTCGCCCGGGAATGGTGACGAAATGGTGGCTGGACGAGGTGCCGGAACTGCGGCCATGGGCACGCCACTCTATCGCCGCGCCGCCTCGGCCCAGCGTCAGCGGTACGTTCAAGCGCTCGGCGTGACGCTGCAACTGACGCAGATCGAACTGGATCACGCTCCAGCCGATGATCGCATCCGGGTCGAAACGAGCGAACCAGGCGTTGAGCGCATGCAGCAGCTCGGCGCGAGAGTCACAGTAGACCAGCTCGAAGTCGCGCTCGCGATCCGCCTTGCCGCCCTCTCCCGCCGGCGGCCCCAGCATGTAGACGATCCGCTGACCGCAGCCGTGCAGACCGATCGAATAGAGTTCGCCGCGCTCGCTGGTCTCGATATCCAGCGAGCAGAGCTTCAGCGCCGGGCGATAGTCCGGCGCCGGTTTCAGCTGTGCGTCCAGGATCGTGCCATCGATTCCCTCGCGGCCGCTGACGGTGACCGGCGCGGTAATGAAACGCTCCATCAGGTAGCGCTCCGGCGGCCGGACATCGGCCTCGAACACGTCGATACCCGCCTCGCCCAGCCGCCGCTCCAGGTTCATCAGCTGTCTGTGAGACCGGCAATAGAGACCGAGAACCGGGCGCTGATCGGAGTCTTTCAGTTCCAGCTCGCGCAGTTCGACATTTCGCTCCTGACGCAACACCCGTTCGGCCGCCGCGCGCTGCTCGACGGGAATGAAAGCGACCGATGTCTGCGGAGGCAGACGCACCAGCCGCGGCCCGGCATCGGTGGCGAGCCACAGCGATATTTCGGTGCCGGCCGGTGCATCCCGCCAGTGACGCGTCAGAATGAAGCCCTGCTGCTCCACGACATCCTCTTGCACGGTCGTCGTCACCAATGGCCTCCACTCAGAAAGAGAGCACCCAGGGCAGCACCACGCCGAGATAGACCGGTATCAGCACCGGGGCGGCCAGCGTGGTGATCAGCACCGCGATGGCGCCCTTCTCCGGCCGAATGTCCAGCTCCATGGCGATGACCACGACGTTGGCGGCCATGGGCACCGCACCGATGAGCAGAAATGCCAATGCCAGCGAGTCGGAAATCCCCACGCTCGCGCGCAGCAGCACCACCATCAGCAGCGTGGCCAACGGCCAGACGAGAAAGCGCACCAGTATGCAGGCGGCCACGAAACGGCCATCGAACGCCCTCCACGTGACGCGCCCCAGCGTCATGCCGATGATCATCATTCCCAGCACCGTGAAGCAGTACTTGAAGTAATCGAGCCCGTCCACGGCCACATCCGGAATATGCCAGCCGAGAGCGCTGACCAGCATGCCGGCCAGAAAGGCGTAGATCAGCGGCAGCTTCGCCAGCCTCGCGAGACTCTCCTTGACCGAGAAACGGCCACGGGCACTGACATAGAAGCCGACCGTGAACTCGTAGAGCGAGATTCCCAGCATGCAGAAGAGATAGAGGGTCACGCCCTCCGGCGGTAGCAGCACCAGCGCGATCGGAAAGCCGAAATAGCCGGTGTTGCCCGTGCCCGCCGAGAAGGCAAGCAGCGCCCGCTCCTGGTCCCCGAAGAAGCGTGCCGCCAGGGCATTGATGACCAGGCAGAGCAGCGCCGCCAGCAGCAGCACACTCCCCGTCAACACGAGTTTGTCGGGGGTCGGATGCCCCTGGGTGAGGCCGTTGAAGAAGGTCAGCGGGGAGATGATGTAGACGAGCAATGTCGCGATCGGCCGCGGATCGACCTTGAGATGCCGCGACGCGACCCACCCCAGAGCCACGAAAAACAGCAGCATCCACAGTGACTGCGAAAGATCGACATCGGCCATCCCGGGCTCCTAAAGCGACAGGCTGTAGAGATTTGGCCGCTAACTGTAACACTCGAATCGATATCCGGGCCGATGATGTGGTCATGACTCGTTCAGACACATCAGCGCGAATCCAGCCCAGCGATGCTACAATCGTCGACCAAGTTTTCAGCCTATCCATCCCGTGGGGCCATCGATACTGCGCCACCTCGGGTTCCGTTACGGGAATGTTCCAGTCGCCATGTCGAACAACGCCTCGCTTTCGCGCCAGATCCTCGTCACCAGCGCTCTGCCTTATGCCAACGGCTCGATCCACCTGGGTCACCTGCTGGAGTATATCCAGACCGATATCTGGGTGCGCTTCCAGAAAAGTCGCGGCCACGAATGTCATTACGTCTGCGCCGACGACGCCCACGGCACCGCGATCATGCTGCGTGCCGAGCAGGAAGGCATTACGTCCGAGCAGTTGATTGCCAAGGTCAGCGAAGAGCATCAGGCGGATTTCGCCCGTTTCGGCGTCGCGTTCGACAATTACCATTCGACCCATTCGGAAGAGAACCGAATCCACAGCGAGCGGATCTACACCGCGCTGCGCGATGCCGGCCATATCAGCACCCGCGACATCGAGCAGATGTACGATCCGGTCAAGGGATTGTTCCTGGCCGACCGCTTCATCAAGGGCACCTGCCCCAAGTGCGGCAGCGAGGATCAGTACGGCGACAACTGCGAAGCGTGCGGCGGAACCTACACGCCGGCGGAACTGATCAACCCGGTCTCGGCGATCAGCGGCGCCACGCCGGAAGTGCGGACTTCGACCCACTACTTCTTCAAGCTGCCCAATTTTGAGGATTTTCTCAAACAGTGGACACGCTCGGGCCGCGTGCAGCCGCAGATCGCCAACAAGCTGCAGGAGTGGTTCGAGGCCGGTCTCAACGAGTGGGACATCTCCCGCGATGCGCCCTACTTCGGCTTCGAGATTCCCGACGCGCCGGGCAAGTACTTCTATGTCTGGCTGGACGCGCCGATCGGCTATCTGGCGAGCTTCCAGAACCTGTGCGACCGCGAAGGGATCGATTTCGACAGCTACTGGAAAGCCGACTCCACCGCCGAGGTCTACCACTTCATCGGCAAGGACATCGTCTACTTCCACGCCCTGTTCTGGCCGGCGATGCTCGAAGGCGCCAACATGCGCACGCCGACCGGCGTCAACTGCCACGGCTTCGTCACCGTCAACGGCGCCAAGATGTCCAAGTCCCGCGGCACCTTCATCAAGGCGCAGACCTACGCCGAATATCTCAACCCCGAGTATCTGCGCTACTACTTCGCCGCCAAGCTGACTTCTCGCGTCGACGACCTCGATCTCAACCTCGAGGACTTCGCTGCGCGCGTGAATTCGGACCTGGTCGGCAAGGTGGTCAACATCGCCAGCCGCTGTGCAGGCTTCATCAAGAAGCTCGCCGATGGTCAGCTTTCCGCTACCTGTGCCGAGCCGGAGCTGGTCGCCAGGTTCATCCACGCCGGTGATGATATCGCGGCGGACTTCGAGGCGCGCGAGTTCGGCCGCGCCATGCGCAAGGTGATGGAACTCGCCGACGAAGCCAACACCTACATCGCCGACAAGGCGCCGTGGGTGCTGGCGAAGGAAGGTGGTCGCGAGCAGGAAGTGATCGATATCTGCTCGGTGGGCATCAACCTGTTCCGCACCCTGATGGTCTATCTGCAGCCGGTGGTGCCGGCCATGGCCGAGCAGGCGCGTGTCTTCCTGCAGGTCGACAGCCTCGACTGGGAGAGCCGCCAGCACGTACTGGAAGGCCATGTCATCGGCAAGTTCAAGCCGCTGATGACCCGTGTCGAGAGCGACCGGATCGCATCGATGATCGAGGCCTCGAAGGAAGTGCTCGAGGAAGAGAAGAAACTGACCGGCAAGGCGCCCGCCGCCGACGACCAGCAGAAAACGCCGCTGGCCGATGATCCCATCAGCGACGAGATCGCCTTCGACGATTTCATCAAGGTCGATCTGCGGATCGCCCGGATCGACCAGGCCGAGTACGTCGAGGGCTCCAACAAGCTGCTCAAGCTGACGCTCGATCTCGGCGGCGAGACGCGCACCGTCTTTTCCGGCATTCGCAAGGCCTACGCCCCCGAGGCACTCGAGGGCCGTCTCACGGTCATGGTCGCCAACCTGGCACCGCGCAAGATGCGCTTCGGCGTTTCGGAAGGCATGGTGCTGGCTGCAGGTGACGACGACGGTATTTATCTGCTCTCTCCCGACAGCGGCGCCAAGCCGGGCCAGCGCGTGACCTGACCCACGGAAATCGAGACTCTTACCAACGCGCGGCCTCGCCGCGCGTTTTTTGTTTGGGCAGATAAATCACCCCGAAATACTACCGGGGTATTTATTCAGGCGAAGGAGGGCGGTCTCAATGACCAAGTGCAACACGTGAGCCATCAGGTACGGTGTTGCCATGACTTACTGCTATCGCCATCTCTCTGCTGAAGACCGAGCCG
>NZ_JAXOVV010000032.1:0-33672 GCF_036663415.1 Salinicola sp. 4072
GCGGGGAAATTTCAGCGTTTTGGCATTACTCAACAGCTATTCGCGCTGAAGAAGCCGATCCTGATAAGCGATGCCACCAGTCAGTACCTTCAGACCGCTCAATCAGCACCCTCGTGAATGAGGCGGGATGAACACTACCGGGATCGACTGCGTGGAGGGCTGTTCGCGGAGTTTTGCCAGGGTCGTGGGTCCGTCGATCCCCGGCATCATGACATCGAGCAGAACCAGATCCGGCTGCCACTCGTGGGCACGGGCGATTGCCGCCTGGCCATCGTCGCAGCTCGTGATCTCGAGTCCGCCGACGACCTCTAGCGCCAGCTTGGTCACTTCCTGAATCGAGATATCGTCCTCGACGTGCAAGATACGTTGAAGGGGTTTCATTTTCAGTGCTCGTTCTCCTGATCTTCGTCCGGCGGTGCACCGGCGCCATGAAGCTGGCGCTCGAAAGCTTCCCTCAATGCCTCGGCCGAAAGCCCCGGCTTGGCAATCGCCGTCTTCACGCGCCCCAGCAAGGTCGGCGCCAACGCTTCTTCGGACAGAATGACGACGGCCGGCTGCTGGACCAATTGACTCAACAGCGGAATCACCTCCCAGCCCGGGCCCCGCGAGGCCGTCAGATCCAGCGAAATCAATCCGTACTCATTGCTGTCGAGCAGATAGCGGGCTTCCTGCAGTGAACGGGCCACGTCCAGGGTCATGCTCGACGCGACCTGCCCGGCGACACGATGAGACAGTTCGGGGTCGCTTTCGATATGCAGGATGCGTTCGCGTGGCGGTCGCAGACTCAGCGAACTGCGAAGCACGCTCGACAGGCGCTGCTCATCGAAAGGCTTGACCAGCCAGTTCACCGCTTCCAGCCGACCGCCAATCTCCAGTTGCCCCTCCTCCGCGGTCGCCGATACCACCAGCACGGGAATGTCCCGGGTCTGCGGCTGCTCCCGCAACTGGCGCAGCAGCGTCAAGCCGTTACCGTCGGGCAGCATCAGGTCGAGGGTGATGGCGTCGAAGCTACGGCGCTCGAGCCATTTCATCGCATCGTTCATGGTATGCGCAACCTCGGCCCGATATCCCCAGTGCCGCACCAGCGTGGCCAGCAGCGCCGCCGTGTCCGGGTCGTCTTCCACGATCAGCAGCCTTGAACCGGAGAAACTGGCTTCGGCCGCTTCGTCGACCTCGTGGGTCGATACCTGATCCATGGCCTCTTGGGGCAGGTCGAAGCACGGCAGCTCGACGAAGAAGCAGGCGCCATGCCCCGGCTCCGAGAAGAAATTGATCGATCCGCGCATGCGCTCGACGAGCTCGCGGGTGATCGCGAGCCCAAGCCCGGTACCGCCCTGCTTTCGCGTGCTCGAGGCATCCGCCTGGGAAAATTTCTGGAAAATGCGCTCGTGGAACTCTTCGGGTATTCCCGGCCCGCTGTCGATCACGCTGATGCGAACGCGATCGGCGATTGACTCGACACGCACCTCGACCTGCGTCTCCGGCGGAGAGAATTTGGCAGCGTTGGAGAGCAGGTTGCTCATCACCTGCTGGAGACGCATGGCGTCGACATTGACCCCGGCGTCATCCAGCCGCTCGGTGATCACGAGCCTCGTGCGGAACTGGGCGGCATACGCCTGATTGGAATCGATGGCCTGATCGATCAGCGGCATCAGCGGCTGCTCCTGCATCTGGAACGCCATCTTGCCCGCCACCAGTTTCTCTATGTCGAGCAGGTCGTTGATCAGCAGAATCAGACGTTGCGCATTGTTGTGGGCCGTGACGAGCATACCCCGCATGGCTTCCGGCGGCGTTCCGAGGGCTCCGCCCTGGATCAGACCCAGCGCGCCGGAAATCGAGGTCAAGGGCGTGCGCAGCTCGTGGCTGACGGTGGAGATGAACTCGCTCTTGAGACTCTCGTCACGCTTGCGCGCGGTCACGTCATGCAGGAATCCGTGCCATATCGTTCCGCCATCGGACTCGCGCTCGGGGATGGACTGGCCGGAGAGCCAGATGAAATCACCATTGTCGCGGCGCACGCGATATTCGCAATTCCAGGGCGTCAGATCACGTTCCGACTCTTTGACCGTAAGAATCAAACGCTCGAGGTCGTCTTCGTGAACCAGCGCAAAAACCTGGGAGGCATCCGCCGCCGCTTCTTCCGGCGTCAAGCCGTAGAGCTCCTTGATGGCGTCACTGGCGTAGGGAAACGAGGGGCGACCCTCGGGATCCTGGCGATACTGATAGATCAGGCCGGGGGTCTGCGAGGCAATCTTGGTCAAGCGATGGCTCAATTCCTCGCGCGCCTCGATCTCCTTCCAGCGAGAGAGCGTGGACCCTACCCAGCGGGCCAACAACCTCACGAACTCCTGCTCGGCTTCGTCGAAAGAACTTTCCCGTACGGTATCACTGCTGAAACCGAGCGTGCCGTAACGCTGTCCGTTCACCCATAGTGGCGCGCCGATATAACCCTTGAACGCATGTACGACACGACAAGGATGCTCACCATGACCCGCCTCGTCGGCATCAGCGAATGCCACGACGTCATCGGCCTGGAGCGTAAACTCGCAGAACGTCTCCCGCACATCGAATGTCTGGCCTGATTTGAGGATACCGCCCGGGGAGTGTGCCGACTCGACGTGATAAATCCCGTTCTCGATATGGCTGACGATACCGAAGGGCATGCCGAGAAAGCGACAGCCTGCGTCGAGCGCGTGGTCGATGAGTTCGAGAAAGGACGTGTTCTGCAACGCGGCGATATCATTGAGCGTTTGCAGCGCCTCCTTCTGATTTTTCAGGCGCCGATGGCTCTCCATCATTGCATGACGGGTGACTCGTCGCGTTCCCCATAACAGGAATAGCAGACAGCTCTCGGCGATCAGCCATGCCACCCCCCAGCGTAACCAGGTGTCGACCACCAACGCATCGCGATGGTCGAGTTGCGCGGTAATATCTTTCCAGACCGCCACGGCGGTGACCGGTGTGCCGTCTTGGCTGCCGCTCGCCTGTAACGGTATCAGCGAAAGCAGATAGCCGGTGCCGTCCTCGTCGTGAACGACCCGATGAGCGGGCTCGCCTGGCTTCATGACGGGGAGATGCCCGGCGGTCAGCCATCGCTTGATCAGAGGCTGCCGGGCATCGCCGACCCACCACGCGCCTTCACCGCCCGGCGCGCCCGCTGGCAGCGCTGTATCCGACAAGCCCGAACCCGAAACGCCATGGCCCTGATCTTGGCCACGGCGGGCGTCTTCGACTGATACATCCCTATCTTGAATATCGACGTCCTGGGTATCGTGGAACAGTACGGCAACACCGCCACCCAGCTGCTCGCCGAGCTTTTCGACGTCAGTGATGACACCGAACTCGATCTCGAGCAGTCCCGATGCCTGCGGCTGCGTATCGCCACTCGAGGGCACCAGCACCGGCGCGACACCCGCGGTGGCAGCGCGATGGCCATCGCTGGCGACGCCGGCTTGCGCGCGCTGGGTCTGCAGTGCGCTCTGCGCCAGCCACCGACCGGCTTCCGGCGTATCATCGAAATGCTGGGGCGCCTGCATGCGCAGGAATGTGGTCAGTTCGCCTTGATGCTGGCGATAGACATTCAATGCCTCGGCGGAGCCATCCTGCAGCGACTGCCAGTAGGGCGAAAGCCGCGAGCGCAGTTGCTGACGCAGCTGATCCAGCTGCCCGGGCTCGCCGCTGTCGGCAGCGCGAGCCAGCAGCTCCCGTACCACGGGGTCGGCGGAGAGCGTCGAAGCGAGTAGTTGAACGCGTCGCTCCAGCCCGGCCCGGGAGGCGCGGATGGTGATTCCCTGTTCCTGCGACTGAAAGCGGGGTATACGGATTTAATGGTTGATGGGGCACCTTCACCCCACCAACCTGATACCACCCTCAGATGGTTGATAGATTGACCCCGTAGTTGAGTTCCTCTGCGAAGTCCGGCAGTCCGTAACCGATGGTGTAGAACGGAGAGACCTTCGCAGTCGGGGCCTTCTTCTTGTGCTTCGTGGTGTAGAGCATTCGTGCCCGCATCACCTCGAACGAGTAACCACGCCCTTCACGGTTCTTGTCCTTGGCCAGTCGGTTGATGGACTCCGTGTAAGCGTTGGTGACGGGCATGTCCGTCTCGAAGTAGGTCATGATCTCTTCGCGCCAGTTGCCCACTGCCCTGACCAGATCGCTCCAGACTTCCTTCTGGCCCTTTGGAATGGTGGCTATCCAGTCATCCAGGGCGGCTTCTGCCTGTGGCCGGGTGGTGGCGTTCCAGATGCCGTAGAAGCGTTCCTTGTGCTCGTAGGCGGCCAGCAGTTGCGGGAATGCGCCTGTCCAGGTCTCCATGATGAGTCGCTCCCGGTCTGAGACTTCGTGAGCGCGTTTCAGCAGGATTTTCCGGTCTCCTTTGAGGGTTCGGCTCTGGGAGGGTTTCAGCTCCTTTCTGAGGCCCTTGCGCACCTTCTCCAAGGCATCGTTGGCCATGCGCACCACATGGAACTTATCGACCACGATACGGGCCTGTGGCAGCACCGCCTTGACCGCTGCCCGGTAGGGGTTCCACATGTCCATGCTGACGATCTCGACCTTCTGCCGGTCTTTCAGCTTCATCAGGTAGTTGGTCACCACGTCCTGACGGCGGGTGGCCAGCAGGTCGAGCAGGGTTCGCTCCTCGATGTTGGTCAGGATGCAGCGGTAGCGCTTGTTCAGGTACAGCTCGTCGATGCCCAGAATGCGGGGCGTCTCGAAGCGGTGCCAGCGCCCCAGAAACTCGGCGCGGGCGTTGAAGATGTCACGTACCGTCTTCTCGTCCAAGCCGGTCTGTGCCGCCACAAAGGTGTAGGGGTGGTTGAAGGATTCCTTCTCCACGTATTCATGCAGCCGCAGCGTCATGCGGAAGCCGTCCACCATCTCCGGTAGCTGGGGCCTGAAGGTGGTCTTGCAGGCCCGGCAGGTGTACCGGCGGCGGACCACCCAGAGGGTGACCCGCTTGCCGTGGATGGGCAGATCACGATAGGGAACATCACGCTTGCCGAACCGCACGAACTCACCCTGCACGCCGCATTCCTCGCAGGCGATGGGATCGGGCGCGTCCACCTGGAAGTGCATTTCGTCGTCGGTGGATTTGCAGCCCAGCACCTGGTACTCAGGCAGGTGCAGGATGTTGTCGGGCATTTCGGTCATGCGGCGTGCTCCTTACGGCTGGCGAGTGTCACGTTGGTGAGCTTCACCTACCTCTCCTCTCTTGCAAACAAGCATACTACCCCCTAGTATTTATATACTACCCTCCAGTATAGTTTTTGGGCCACTAAAGAGACGACTGCATGCACACGATCAAAGACAAAGCGAAGCTATTAACCCGCGTTCGGCGCATTCAGGGGCAGACGGCCGCACTGGAAAGGCAGCTTGACGAGGAGGGCGACTGCACGGCCGTGCTGCAACAGATCGCCGCGATTCGTGGGGCGGTGAATGGACTGATGGCAGCCATCATTGAGGGGCACTTGACTGATCACGTCGTCAGGGAACCCGAGTTGGAGCAGCGGCAACAAGACTTGGAAGCGGTGCTGCAGGTCATCAAGTCCTACCTCAAGTAGAACATCACGAGCTACAGCGTGGGTACCCTAGCTGTAAGAGGCGAACTTTGGCAGTGATTTAATATCCGCGCCCCTGAAGTTCTTGCGGAACCGGAGCTGTTAGCAGGGCTTCGCCATCAATCGCCACCACTTTCATTGGTCTTGCTGACCATAATTTTTATCAACTCGGAGTATTACAGTATGCATGGTCACAGGCTCGAAGAATGGCAACACAATCATGTTTTTGGTCAAGATCGTAAAAAATCCGGTGAAATACGCTCACTGATCGTCGTCGCTCTAACTGTCGTCATGATGGTTTGGGAAATTCTGGCCGGTGTCTTATACGGTTCGATGGCCCTCCTGGCCGATGGCCTTCATATGGGCTCTCATGCTGTCGCTCTGGGTATTGCAGCCTTCGCCTATGCATACGCTCGCCGCAACGCAGGCAATACACAGTTCTCATTTGGCACCGGGAAGGTCAATGCGCTAGGCGGGTTCACCGGCGCGGTCCTGCTGGCAGGCTTCGCCCTGTATATGGTGATCGAAAGCATCGACCGCTTCATCCACCCGGTAGAAATTTCGTTCAATGGAGCTATTTTCGTCGCCGTCATCGGCTTGATCGTCAATGGAGTATCGGCCTGGATACTGGGCGGGGAAGACCACGACCACGGGCATGGGCATGGGCATGGGCATGGGCATGGGCATGGGCATGGGCATCATGATCATAACCGTCGAGCTGCCTACTTCCACGTACTCGCCGATGCCTTAACTTCTGTATTGGCGATTGCTGCCTTGCTGGCCGGAAAGTATGCGGGCTGGGACTGGATGGACCCGATCATGGGTATCGTCGGCGCGTTACTTATCACTCGCTGGTCATGGCATCTGTTGAAAGACACCTCCCGCGTGCTGCTTGATCAACAGCGCAGTGACTTGGAGCACGACGTCAGACATGCCATTGAGAGTGACGATGCACGAATCAGCGATCTGCACCTCTGGGCCATTGGTCCGAATATTCACGCCGCCATCGTCTCGGTCGTGTCGCATGACCCGGAGGCGCCTGCCGTCTACAAGCAGCGTATCCAGGCTCAGTGCCCGTCATTAGTACACATTACAGTCGAGCCACAGCGCTGTCTCACTGGTCCGGAGAATACCGGCTCCAGGATACGATGAGCTGATTGAGCGGGCTGGGCCGAAATAGTCGGTTTTGGTACGGGCGAGGGAGTTGCTCTGCATTCAGCTTGGCCTCGCCCTCTCTCCAAGCCATGTAAGTGTCATTGTCCATACACGTTCCAGGCTTTGTAGGTACCTTAATGGCCTGAGTGACATATCAACCAAGGAATCCGATGAAGTGGGGAGTTGTTACCTCCCCATGATACCCAGAGATCAACCAGATATTCCGGATACCCTGAAAGCGCAGATCCCGCTCGAAACCCAACTGGTCGTTGTGCAGCGCCTGTTGCAGCATCCGGCCGAAGAACAGCGTCAACAGCAGGATGCCCAGCAGGATCAGCCACATCGGCAAGCGCGATGCTTTCACCCGTTCCCCCCTCAATACGACAACGCTACCAGGACGGTAGCTCATGCTTTCGAATGAGGGTATCTCATTCTCGGGGGTGAAGGCTCAGCGAATAGCGCGAGAACCTATCCATTGACAGGCGAATTGCCACGCCGCCCGGCCGCTGCGCACGCCACGCAAGGTGGCATAGCGCACTGCTTCGGCGCGGGCCTCCTCGCTCCACGCGCCCTCGCCGGCCAGATGAGCGACCCAGTGCTGGCAGGTCTCGAGATAGGCCTGCTGACTGAACGGATGAAAGGCGAGCCACAGGCCGAAGCGATCCGACAGCGAGATCTTCTCTTCCACGGCATCGCCATGGTGGAGTTCGCCATCGACCAGGTGAGTTTCCTGGTTGTCGGCCATGGATTCCGGCAGCAGATGCCGACGGTTGGAGGTCGCGTACAGCAGCACGTTTTCCGGCGGCCCGGTCAGCGTGCCATCGAGCACGCTCTTCAATGCCTTGTAGGCATCGTCGCTGCCTTCGAAAGAGAGATCGTCGCAATAGACGACAAAGCGCTCTGGCCGGTCGCGCAGGCGCTGCACCAGGATCGGCAACGCCACCAGGTCGTGACGATCGACCTGAATCAAGCGCAGCCCTTCACCGGCCAGCGTGTTGAGCAAGGCACGAACCATCGAGGACTTGCCGCTGCCGCGCGCGCCCCACAGCAAGGCGTGGTTGGCAGGATAGCCCTTGAGGAAGGCGCGGGTGTTGTCGAGCAGGGCACGTTTCTGACGCTCGACGCCGATCAGATCATCGAGCCGAACCCCGTCGCGGGGCGATACCGCCACCAACTGCCCACCGAGCGGGTGAGACTGCCATAGCGCTGCGATATCGCGACTCCAGTCGACCGCTGGCGGCTGCTCCGGCAACCACCCCTCGACACGGTCCAGCAGGCGGCTCAAACGTAGCGCCAGATCACCATCCATCTTCCACTCTCCTCATTGACATTCACGATCGAGACCATACCGGCAACCTCATGAAACAGCGCTGAAGATCGTCATTCGTGACGATTGCGGATTGCCGGAAACAGCGTATCTTGTGCCGGTTGGTTCCGTGGGTCCAGTCGCGGGGGCTTTTACAGCCCCCCGGACACGGCGCTGGCCCGGCAGCGCGCCCCGGACTCGAGGCAGGATGTTTCCATGTCATCGCCGCTTCCCCCCCCCCCTTTTTTTCCGACCGCCACTAATTCAAGGAGAGAGGCGATGCCGTCTCGTTCCCGCCCGTTCATCGCGCTGATGTTGGTGTCCTTGCTGGGCGGTTGCCTGGCGCTGCCGCAGGTCGGCTTCATGCTGGGGCGGATCGCCCTTTCCTCGATGGGTGTCGAAAACGTCCGTATCGGGAACTACCACTTTTCGCCCGGCCTGGAAGACATCGACGAACTCACGCTCTTGAGCTCCGGACTTGCGCTGGCCGGCCTGCCGGTCAATATCGATCTTCCCCTCGCCATGACATTGCCCGCCAGCGCGCCGCCGATCGAGCTGCAGGGCTTCGATTGGCAGTTGCAGGTGCCGGGCGCCGAACCCGCCAGCGGCGAAGTCGACGAGCCGATCCAGTTGCAGGGCGGTGAACCGGCCACTGTCACGCTTCCCGTGGCACTCGAACCGGCCGGTATCGATGCCCTGGCTTCCCGCGCCGAGCGCGTCTCGTCGCTGCTTTCGCTCGCCCGCCAGCTCAGTCGTCGCGGCGAACTGCCGGCAGGCAGCCAGCTGTCGCTGACACCGACCTTGCCCGCAGCGCTCGACGGCATCGTCACCGCACCGACACTGATCCTCGACATCGGCGAGCAGACCACGTCCGCACCAGATACCGTGCCGGTGGACGGTTGACCGCCCCGACAGGCCGGGTATCTTGTGCCAATCGATGACCCGTCTCGGCCAACCACCCCGACAACATACGATTCAGGCAGATCTTGGAGACCATCATGGAAGATTCGAAGCCTCTCATGTCAGGAAAACCTTCGCGCCGGGTGATCGGCGCCCTCGGCCTTGCCGCGCTGCTCAGCGCCTGCAGCACGTCGCCGCTGGGGCGCAACCAGCTGGCGTTCTACTCCGACGATGAGTTGGCTCAGATGGGCGAGCAGAGTTTCGCGCAGTACGAGCAGGAGCTGCCCACGGTCAGCGGTGCCCAGGCAACCTACGTGCAGTGCGTGGCCAAGGCGATCACCGCCGAAGTGCCCGCCAGCGCCGGCATCTCCGAGTGGGAAGTGAAGGTGTTCAAGGACGATACCGCCAACGCCTTCGCCTTGCCCGGCGGCTACATCGGCGTCAACACTGGCCTGCTCGATGTCGCCACCAACCAGGATCAACTCGCCGCGGTCATCGGCCATGAAGTCGGCCACGTGCTGGCACACCACGCCAACGAGCGGGTCTCCACCCAGGCCGCGACGCAGAGCGGGCTTTCGATACTGCAGACCGTTGCCGGCCTCGAAGGCGCGGGGGGCGAGCAGGTCATGGGGCTGTTGGGCGCCGGGGCGCAGTATGGCGTCATCCTGCCCTTCTCGCGCAAGCAGGAGTCGGAAGCGGATCTGGTAGGGCTGGACCTGATGGCCGATGCCGGCTTCGACCCCAGCGCCAGCCTCCAGCTGTGGCAGAACATGTCAGCCAACAGTCAGGGCGAACCGCCGGCCTGGATGTCCACCCACCCCAGCAACAGCCAGCGCATGGAAGGTTTGAATGAGCGGCTCAACGAAGCCCAGCCACGCTATGAGCAGGCCAGGGCCGAGGGCAAACGACCCAGCTGCAAGGTTTAACGTTCCACCTGTCGGCATTTGCGGGACAGGTTGCTGGCAGGTAGAACCGATAGGCTTGAATCAGCCACCCAATGACGCCTTCCAGATGGCGCTGGACGACGATCGCCCGTGCCGGGTCTTGCGTCATGGATGACGCAAGAGGCGCGTTGGGCAGGCAGAAAATTGCTCCTGCATTTTCTGCATTTCCGCCATCCATGGCGGTCAGATACCCTTTCGCGCCGACCCGAGCGCGGGCGATTGGCGTTCAGAGTTTCGCCGTCTGTGGCGTCACAAAAGGGGAGCGCGAGGGGCTTGCCCCTCGCAATCACGAGCAAGAGGGTCGTTAAGACTCGGACAGTAGTAAGCTGACTCTGCTGGAATTCGTTGCCTTGCCGAAACTCAAGTTACAGCTCGCGCCGCAGTAACTCCCGCAGCGGTACGGTATCCGGGCGCACCTGACGCCACAGCCAGAAGGATTCCGCGGCCTGCTCGATCAGCATGCCGAGCCCGTCGACCGACCGCGCGCCCTGCTCGGCCGCCCAGCGCAGAAACACGGTCGGTTCGGCGGCATACATCATGTCGTAGGCCAGCCCCTCGGCAGTGAAAAGCGCCGCTGGCAGTGGCGGCAGATCGCCGGCCAGGCTGGCGCTGGTGGCGTTGATCACCAGATCGAACGGCCCCGCCACGTCATCGAAACCGCATCCGGACACCTCGCCCTTGTCGGCAAACAGCGCCGCCAGCGCCTCGGCCTTGGCCACGGTGCGGTTGGCGACCGTCAGCGATGCGACACCGGCTTCTAGCAGCGGCTCGATCACGCCACGCGACGCGCCCCCGGCGCCGAGCAGCAACACACGAGCGCCCACCAGCGGCGCGGCATGAGCCTCGAGATCCCGAACCAGCCCCACACCGTCGGTGGTATCGCCGTAAAGCTTGCCATCGCGACCCAACATCAACGTATTCACCGCCCCGGCCAGTCTGGCCCGTGGCGAGAGCACTTCCGCCAGCGCGAAGGCCTCCTGCTTGAACGGCACCGTCACGTTGGCGCCCCGGCCGCCGGCTGCGACGAAGGCACCCCAGGCCCCCGCGAAATCCGCGACCGGCGCTTCGATCGCAGTGTAGTCGATGGCTTCGCCGGTCTGCTCGGCGAACGCGGCATGGATTCGCGGCGATTTGGAATGCCCGATGGGATGGCCGAAAACGGCGTAGCGGTCGGTCATGTCGGCAGGTGTTCCTCCGGTGTATTCAGCCAGTCACGGGGCTGGAGATAGGCGAGCAGCCGAGCCTCTTCGGAATCGGGCTGCGGCGCCCACTGGTACTGCCAACGGGCCAGTGGCGGCATCGACATCAGAATCGACTCGGTGCGCCCGCCGCTCTGCAGGCCGAACAGGGTACCGCGGTCCCACACCAGATTGAACTCGACGTAGCGACCGCGTCGATAGGACTGGAATTCCCGCTCGCGCTCGCCGAACGGCGTATCGCGCCGGCGCTGGGCGATCGGCCCGAAGGCATCGACGAAGCTGTCGCCGATCGAGCGCTGGAAGGCGAAGCACTCCTCGAACGGCCATTCGTTGAGATCATCGAAGAACAGCCCGCCGACCCCACGGGTCTCGTCACGATGCTTGAGGAAGAAATAGTCGTCGCACCAGGCCTTGAAGCGGGGGTAGACCGCTTCGCCGAAGGGATCGCAGGCCGCCTTGGCAACCCGATGCCAATGCTGGACATCCTCGAGATAGGGATAGTAGGGCGTCAGGTCGTAGCCGCCGCCGAACCACCATACCGGCTCCTCGCCCGGCTTGTCGGCGATGAAGAAACGCACGTTGCCGTGGACGGTCGGCACGTGCGGATTGCGTGGGTGCAGCACCCAGGAGACGCCGACCGCATGGAAGCTCCGACCCGCCAGTTCGGGGCGCGCCGCGGTTGCCGAAGGCGGCAGTTTCTCGCCGTAGACGTGGGAAAAATTGACGCCCCCTTTCTCGAACAGCGCGCCCTCTTCGATCACCCGCGACCGTCCGCCACCGCCTTCGGGGCGATCCCAGGTCTCCTCGCGGAAGCGTTCCCCGCCATCGAGCTCGGCCAGCGATTCGCAGAGCCTGTCCTGCAGGGTGAGCAGATAGTCCTTGACGCGTTCGAGATGCGGATGTGCCACGGTCGTCGTTCCTTCAGGTCGGGAGAGTGAGCGTCCAGAGTCGTGAAAATCCGGAGCGTGAAGCGAGAAAATGTCGCTGGGTAAAGGTGGTCTCTCAGGCGCGCAGCACCTCGTTGGTCATCAGGTCGCGAATGGTGCTCGGCCGATCGCGCCCGCCAAGCGGGCCTTCCACCACCGCGTCCAGCGCCTCGCCGAACGTCTCGCGCACCTGTGACGCACTCATTGCCGGCGGTTCGCCGGCCCGGTTGGCCGACGTCGACACCAGCGGGCCGCCCCAGGCCGCGCACAGCGCCTGGACCAGCGGATGATCGCTGACGCGAACCGCCAGCGTGGAATGGCTTCCTCGCAGCAGCGGCGCGGCCCGGCCATTGTCGGGGATCAACCAGGTATTGGGGCCGGGCCAGCTAGCGGCGAGACGCGCCATCGCATCGTCGTCGACGCCTTCGAGCCACGCCGCGAGCTGACGGATATCCCCGGCGATCAGGATCAGCCCCTTCTCGCTGGCCCGGCCCTTGAGGGCGATCAACGCGCTCAGCGCCCGTTCGTCATCCGGGTCGCACCCCAGCCCCCAGACCCCTTCGGTGGGATAGGCGATGATGCCGCCGCGCCGGAGCGCCGCAACGGCTGCTGCAAAGTCCTGCATGATCTCGATCCTTCTTTCCGCGAGCCGACCTGCCGCTGGATATGGGCTAAATTCTACCATGCCCGAACGACGCCCGGCCGTGCCTCAACGTCGCACCCCGCCCCGTATCCGGCGTGGCAAGTGCGACTATTGCCCGCCCTGTCGAGCCGTCCGGAATACATGCCAACAAGACGAAGCCAACAAGACGACAAGGAACCTGACCATGCCCCGTTCACCGCTCTCCTTATCCCTGCTCTCGCTGACGCTGGCCGGCGGCCTCACTGCCTGTGCCCAGCAACCCGCGCAACCGCCAGCCCCGAAGGTCTCCCTCTCCGACGAACTGGTGATGGCAACGGTGTGGATGCAATCTTCCGGCGAATACGCCGCGCTCAGCCATCAGGCCTTCAACCTGGCCCGCATGAATCTGGATCGCGCCCTTTCCGCCCCCGGAACGAGCGGGCAGCGCCCACCGGCGATCGTCGTCGATGTCGATGAAACCGTGCTCGACAACTCGCCCTACGAGGCGTGGCTGATCGCCAATGACGAGAACTACGCCAGCGAAAGCTGGCACCAGTGGGTGGAGAAAGCCAGCGCGGTACCGATGCCGGGCGCCAAGCCGTTTCTGGACTACGCGGCATCGCACGGGGTCGAGATCTTCTACATCACCAACCGCCGCGACAGCGAAGCCGAGCCGACGCTGCGCAACCTGCAGCGGGTCGGCTTTCCCGATGCCGACGACGAGCATCTGCTGCCGCGCAGCGACTCCGGCGACAAGACACCACGGCGTCAGCGCGTATCGCAGTCGCACTGGGTCGTGCTGCTGATGGGCGACAACCTCGGCGACTTCTCCGCCGGCTTCGACCGCGATACCGCCGCCGCCCGCAGGGCCGCCGTCAACGCCCAGGCCAATGCCTTCGGCAGCCGCTACATCATGCTGCCCAATCCGGCCTACGGTGCCTGGGAAGAAGCGATCTACGGCGGCGACTGGAGCCTGAGCGACGAGGAGAAATCGCGGGCTCGCCGCAATCATCTGAAAGTGTGGGGAGGGCCGGCCGGCGAGTAGGCGCATCCGCCGCGCCGCGTGGCGGCCCCGATCCCGTTAGAGATGACGCAGGGCGTCAGCCCCCTCTTCTGACCCAACCGCCGGTGGTCTGGGCCGCCCAGCCGTCGAGTTCGAGTTCGAGCAGCCCCAGCTGTATATTGGCCACCGGCTGCCCGGTCAGTTCGACCAGCAGATCCACCGGCGTCGGCGCGTCGCTGAGCGCCGCCAGCAAGGGCGAGTCGGGAGCGGCAGACGCGACGCCGGGTAACGACGGATTCGCCGCGATCCGTGGCGATGACGGCGAGAATTGGCTCGACTCGGCATGCGCTGTCGGGAGAACGCCAGACGCCGGCACCTGCCAGGCGGCAAGGTCGTCGAGAATGTCGTCGACGTGGCGAACCAGCGCCGCCTCGCCCTGGCGGATCAAGCGCAGACAGCCCGTCGACTGCGGGTTGTGAATCGAGCCCGGGATCGCGAAAACCTCCCGGTCCTGCTCCAGCGCCAGGCGCGCGCTGACCAGGGAACCGCTCTTCTCGGCCGCCTCCACCACCAGCACGCCCTGAGATAGCCCCGTGATCAGACGGTTACGCCGCGGGAAGAAGCGGGGATGGGCTCGGGTCGTGGGCGGATGCTCGGACAGCAGCAAGCCCTGCCCCGCCAGCAGCTCCCGGTACAGCGAGGCATGGCGCGGCGGATAGATCACATCCACGCCACAGCCGAGCACGCCGATGGTGGCGCCGCCGGCCTGCAACGCCGCTCGCTGGGCGGCGCCGTCGATGCCCAGAGCCATGCCGCTGGCGATGCAGAATCCTTTCGCAACGAGATCCCGGGCGAAACGCGTGGCGTTGTCCTGGCCTTCCCGCGTGGGTCGTCGGGTACCGACGACCGCCATGGCGGGGCGATTCAGCACCTCGAGATCACCCTTGGCCCACAGCACCGTCGGCGGGTCCGGCAGTTGAGTCAGCAGGTCGGGCCATGCCGGATGTCCGGGATGGAGAAGATGATGGCGGGCATCGGCCCGCTCCCACTCGAGCGCGGCATCGACCGCGGGCGTAAGCGGGCTGCGCGCGGGATGGTCCAGCCACAGACGCAGCGGTTGGGCCAGATTCGCGGGTAGCGCCGCCAGCCATCCCTGGGGCCAGTGCAGGTCGTCGCCCTCCCGCCAGCGGCGCAGCAGCGGTGCCAGTCTGGCCGGCCCCAGTCCCGGCAGGGCATCCAGTGCCAGCCAGTCGCGTAGTCCCGGCGTCATGATCCCCCCTCATCCACGGCGTGACCGACCGCTCGCCAGACGGCTTCCATCCACGACGCCCCGATCCACGACGCCCGGATCGGCGTGGTACCGATCAAGACGCACCTCCGCTGGCTACGACTTCTCGGAGATCGCTCGGCACCACGAGTCGATCGCCCACCGCCAGCGCCTGCGAGGCGCGCATCACCAGGGCGTAGCTGAGATGCTCGAAGACCCGGAACACCATCACGGCGCCGGCCTCGGTATCCGGCAGTGTCACCCACTCGTCGCGAACATCGTCGTGCACGCGCTCGCCCTGGCGCATCACCTGCAGCACATGACCCGTCTCGAGCCCGTCGGCGCTGCCGCGATCGATCGCCACGATGTCATGACGGCCGATGAAGCGCACACCGTCCGGCACGGAAAGAATGGTTGCCACGACCGGTGTTTCAGGCACCTTCGGCTGGAACTGCGTCGCGATGCCGCCTTCGTCCAGCGCCAGCAGATAGTCGCCATTGCGAATCTCCTGTACCGCATCCAGCACCTTCAGCTCGCCGACGCCATCGACGTTCCGCCGCACCCGCGCGTGACCGAGGCGGTGAAGCTCCAGCCCCAGCGACCTCGCCCCCGAGCCCTGCCCTTCCGACTCGGACGACATGGGCGCACGGTAATCACTGCCCGGACGATAGATGCCCAGCGTGGTGCCCGCCGGCAGCCGGCCATGGGCATAGAGCGTATCGCCAGCGCCGCTCAACAATCGCTGGGCCTGGCCGGCGACCACCGTCGGCGCGTCGGCCAGCACGTCGGGATCGACGATCTGATAGGACTCGAGAAAGACCCGGATGCGATCCAGCGGCAGGCTGGGCACTGCCTCCCGGGCCGGCGCGCGGCGCACGCTGGGAGAGAGCCGAACCGTATCGCCTCGCCCGCGCTCCAGGGCAAGATGCGGGGCGCCATCGGTCGCCACCAGCCGAATCACGTCACCCGGATAAAGCTGCCGTGGCGAAGCCACCTGCGGGTTGCGTTGCCATAGCGCCTGCCACTGCCACGGCGAATCGAGAAAGCGCGCCGCAATGCTCCACAGCGTGTCACCCTCGCGAACCGTGTAGCTGGCCGGCGCATCCGCTTTCAGCGACAACGGCTCCTGAACCGACAGCGCCCACACCGGGGTCGGCGAAGCGGCCAGTAGACCCAGGCCACCAACCAGCAGCAGCCGTCCCGCCACGGCGCGGCAACGGGAGCGGCACGCTCGCCAACCATCCAAACTGATCATTGCTGTTGTCATCCCCAAGGTGGGCCATAGACGTCTTCCCCTATAGATCGGCGCCGGCAGGACGGACTTGAGGGCGCATCCCGTCGACGGCGTGCGCCACGCGGCCTCGGCACAGCGGTTTCCCCGTCGGCGCTGGCGCTCTACAATAGGCAGATCACGTCACTCATGCCGATAGGCACGCAAACGAATATGGCCATCAGAACCATTCTCCAATATCCCGATCCGCGCCTTCGTACCAAGGCAGCGCCGGTCGCCCAGGTCGACGACGAGATCCGCACGCTGGTCGACGACATGCTGGAAACCATGTACGACGCCTCCGGTATCGGCCTGGCCGCCACGCAGATCGACATCCACCAGCGCGTGATCGTCATGGACGTCAGCGACGATCGCAACAGCCCGCTGGTGCTGATCAACCCGACCTACGAACCGCTGGACGACGAACGCGAGCCGCTGCAGGAAGGCTGCCTGTCGATCCCCGACTACTACGCCGAGGTGCCGCGGGCACTGCGCGTCCATCTCAAGGCGACCGATCGCGACGGCAACGCCTACGAGCTGGATGCCGACGGCCTGCTGGCTCACTGCATCCAGCACGAGTGCGATCATCTCGAGGGCGTACTGTTCGTCGACTATCTGTCGCCGCTGAAGCGCGACCGGATTCTCAAGAAGATGCAGAAGCGCCAGAAACAGGACGCCTGATCGCCCGTCGCGTCATCTTCAGGCTTTCGAAGGCCGGCCGTCCCCGCGACGCCGGCCTTTCGTCATTGCTCTTCAGGGTTTACCTACTGCAGGCATCAATCATCCTCAGGCATTCACTCGTCAGGAACGTATCGAATGAGTCACTGTGTTGAAGGGCAGCCGCTGCGTATCGTCTTTGCCGGCACGCCGGATTTCGCGGCCGAGAGCCTCAAGGCCGTGCTCGCCTCCCGCCATCAGGTCGTCGGAGTCTACACGCAGCCGGACCGCCCCGCCGGCCGTGGCCGCAAGCTCACGCCCAGCCCGGTCAAGCGCCTGGCACTCGAGCATGAACTGCCGGTGGAACAGCCGCTCAGCCTTAAGGACGAAGAGACCCAGCGGCGGCTGGCCGAATTCGAGGCCGATGTCATGATCGTCGTTGCCTACGGCCTGTTGCTGCCGCAGGCGGTGCTCGACATTCCCCGGCTGGGCTGTCTCAACGTGCACGCATCGCTGTTGCCGCGCTGGCGCGGCGCAGCGCCGATCCAGCGCGCCATCGAGGCGGGCGACAGCGAGAGCGGCATCACCCTGATGCAGATGAATGCCGGTCTCGACACTGGCGACATGCTGCTGATCAAGCGCACCGCCATCGACGACACCACGACCGGCGGCGACCTCCATGACCGCCTCGCCGCACTGGGTGGAGAAACCCTGGTCGAGGGCCTCGACGCGCTGGCCGAACAAGGCCTGACCGCCACACCTCAACCGCAGGACGGCGTGACCTACGCCAGCAAGCTCTCCAAGCCGGAGGCGGAGCTGGACTTCCGCCAGCCGGCGACGGCGCTATCGCGCCGGATTCGCGCCTTCAACCCCTGGCCGGTGGCCTGGACGCGCCTTGAGGGCGAGCCGCTGCGGCTGTGGTTCGCGATGCCGGAAGCCGAAGCCGGCGACAGAGACATCGAGCCAGGCACGCTGCTCGAACCTGCCGCGGATGCCTTGCGGATCGCCTGTGGCGAGAATGGCCGCGAGGTCCTGCGGGTGACGAAGCTGCAGATGCCCGGCGGCAAACCGCTCGCGGCGCGCGACCTGCTCAATGCCAACCATCCCCGTCTCGGCCCCGGCCAATGTTTCGGTCGGAGTTCCGACCAGAGCATCGGCCGCGCCCCCGACCAGCCCTCCAAGGAAACCGACCGATGAACCCTGGCGATACCCGCGCGTTTGCCGCGCAACGGCTGGTGCCGGTCCTGAACGGCAAGGGCTCGCTGTCGAGCCTGGACGCCGAGCTGGCCTCCAGCGCGATCAAGGAGCGCGACCGCGGCTTCGTCAAGGCGCTCTGCTTCGGTGTCTGCCGCGCGCATCCGCGCCTGGACGCGCTCGCCAGCCAACTGTTGCGCCAACCGATGAAACAGCGCGATACCGACATCCAGGCGCTGCTGCTCATCGGCCTGTACCAGATTCTGCACATGCGCGTGCCGCCCCATGCCGCCGTCAGCGAGACGGCCGGCGCCGCCCGCGCCCTCGGCAAGCCGTGGGCGACTCGCGTGCTCAACGGCTGCCTGCGCCGGTTCCAGCGCGAATCGGTGGCGTTGCAGGCCAAGGTCGATCGGGATGCGCCGGTGGCGCTGTGGCACCCGGACTGGCTGCTGCTCGAATTCCGCGATGCCTGGCCAGACGCCTGGCGGGCAATCTGCGAGGCCAACAACGAAGCCGGACCGATGACCCTGCGCGTCAATCGCCGCCACGCTTCCCGCGAGGCGTACCTGCAGCGCCTCGAAACGGCAGGGCTCGATGCAGCACCCTGCCGCTTCGCCGAGGATGGCATTCAGTTGGAAACGCCCTGCGACGTGACCCAGTTGCCCGGCTTCGCCGAGGGTGACGTCAGCGTTCAGGACGAATCCGCCCAGCTCTGCGCCGACCTGCTGACGCCAGCGCTCGCGGGCGACGACCGTCAGCGGGTCCTCGACGCCTGCGCCGCCCCCGGCGGCAAGACGGCGCACCTGCTCGAACGTTTCGATGTGGATCTTACCGCGCTGGACGTCGACCCGACTCGCCTGCAGCGTGTCGCGTCGACCCTTCAGCGCCTCGGGCTGGAAGCCACGCTCCACGCGGCCGACGCCAGCGATCCGGCCGCCGACGAACGCTGGTGGGACGGCCAGCCGTTCGATGCCATCCTGCTCGATGCGCCCTGCTCCGGCACGGGAGTCATCCGGCGTCACCCGGACATCAAGCTCGCCCGTCGCCACAGCGACGTCGCCGAACTGGCCGCGCTCCAGGCACGCCTGCTCGACGCCTTGTGGCCCAAACTCGCGCCGGGCGGCACCCTGCTCTACGCCACCTGCTCGGTACTGCCGGTGGAGAACGCCGCCCAGATCGAGGCGTTTCTCTCGCGCACGCCGGATGCCGTCGCCGACATGCCCGACGAACTCGACTGGGGCCAGGCGGCGGACCACGGCCGACAGTTGCTGCCCACCCCGGCCGGCCACGACGGCTTTTTCTACGCCCGCCTGCGCAAGCGCGCCTGAGTCGCTGTCTCGCTGCGGCACCGTTTTGTTCGCAGCGGCACCGTTCTGTTCCACCTCGTTCCCCCGGTTATTCCGATGAGCGGGCCGGGCGGATGACCAGCCATACCGGGGCTACGCAACGCCCCGGTGTGCAGCCGGGGCGTCGCGATGGCGGGCCGGCTTGCGACATTCCCGCCTGCCTTCGATACTGAGAGAGAATTCGCCACGCAGGAAGCGCCAGCCGTGCCTGACAACGACATTCTCGACAGCCCTGCCAGCCCCGAGACCCAGCCCGCCGGACTCGCTCTCGGTGGCGTTGCCCCGCATAGCGCCCTGATCGTCGTCGATGTCCAGCCGGACTTCATGCCGGGCGGTGCGCTGGCCTGTGCCGAAGGAGACGAGATCCTGCTGGGGCTCGAGTGGCTGCTGGCGCAACATGCCTTCGCTCATGTCGTGGCGACGCAGGACTGGCACCCGCCGGGGCACGTCTCGTTCGCCTCCGGGCATCCGCCCCATCAGCCATTCGAGTCGATCGAGCTCTACGGCCACGCCCAGACCCTGTGGCCCGACCACTGCATCCAGCGCACCGAGGGCGCGGCGCTGCATCCGGCGATCGACTGGTCCGCCTGCGACGCGATCATTCGCAAGGGCACCGATCCCGGCATCGATTCCTACAGCGCCTTTCGCAACAACATCGGCCCCGACGGCCATCGCCCTGCCACCGGGCTCGCGGGCTGGCTGCGCGATCGCCGCGTCACCGATGTCTACGTCTGCGGGCTGGCGCGGGATGTCTGCGTACTGTGGACTGCCGAAGACGCCGTCGCCGCCGGCTTCAACACCCATTTCCTCTGGCCGCTGACGCGGCCGGTCACGTTCGAGACGGACGACGATACCCGCCAGCGCCTTTCGTCGCTGGGCATCGCCATCGTCGATGCCTGAGCCATCGGCGCGCCTGAATCGTACCTCTTTCCAGGCCCCAGGGAGTCCAGGGGCTTTCAGTCGTCGGCAACGGCCGACGCTTTCAACCAAGGAGCTTTACCATGAGCGACCACGTCTACAAGCAGATCGAACTCACCGGTTCCTCGACCACCAGCATCGAGGATGCCGTCCAGAATGCGCTGACCAAGGCCAGCAAGACCCTGCACGGCATGCGCTGGTTCGAGGTCACCGAAACCCGCGGCCACCTGGAAGACAACAAGCTTTCCCACTGGCAGGTGACGATCAAGGTCGGCGTCACGCTGGATTGAATGACGCCCCCTTGGGCACGGCTCGGGGCCGCTGGCGAGATGTCGCCCGCGGCCCTGTCATTCGTTCGTCCACCTCGTTATGCTACGCGCTGATTTCGGCGCCCGGCGGGGTTCGCCCCGATTTCCCGGCGCCGGGTAAACTGGCAGGCGGTACGCCGTATTTCCGTGATGGTTTGGCATGAAAATTATTATTCTGGGTGCCGGTCAGGTCGGCGGTACGTTGGCCGAACATCTGGCCAATGAAGAGAACGACATCACGGTCGTGGATATCAACGAGGAGCGGCTGCGCGAACTGCAGAACCGTCTCGACATCCGGACGGTGATCGGTACCGCGTCCTACCCCAACATTCTGCGTCAGGCCGGCGGCGAAGATGCCGACATGCTGATCGCGGTGACCAGCTCCGACGAGATCAACATGGTCGCCTGCCAGGTCGCGCATACGCTGTTCCGCACGCCGACCAAGATCGGCCGCGTGCGTTCGACGGCCTACCTGACGCGCAAGAGCCTGTTCTCCAACGACGCCATCCCGGTGGACGTGCTGATCAGCCCGGAGCAGGTGGTGACAGACCATATCCGCCGTCTGATCGAATACCCCGGCGCGCTGCAGGTGCTCGACTTCGCCGGCGGCCTGGCCCAGCTGGTGGCGGTCAAGGCCTACTACGGCGGCCCGCTGGTGGGGCAGGAACTCGGCTTTCTGCGGCGCCACATGCCCGACATCGATACCCGCGTGGCGGCGATCTACCGCCGCGACCGGCCGATCATTCCCACCGGCGACACCGTCATCGAAGCGGACGACGAGGTCTTCTTCATCGCCGCGCGGCGCGATATCCGCACCGTGATGGGCGAGCTGCGCAAGGTAGACCGCGACTTCCGCCGCGTGCTGATCGCCGGGGGCGGCAATATCGGCGAGCGCCTGGCGGAAACGCTGGAGCACAAGCACCAGGTCAAGATCATCGAGCACGATCTCGGCCGCTGCGGCACCCTCTCCGAGAAGCTCGACCGCACCGTCGTGCTGCACGGTAGCGCCACCAGCAAGCGGCTGATGCTCGAGGAAAACATCGAGGATTGCGACATCTACTGCGCGCTGACCAACGACGACGAGGTCAACATCATGTCGTCGATGCTGGCCAAGCGCCTCGGCGCCAAGAAGGTGCTGACCCTGATCAACAATGCCGCCTACGTGGACCTGGTTCAGGGTGGTGAGATCGATATCGCGATCTCGCCGCAGCAGACCACCATCGGCAGTCTGCTCACCCACGTGCGCCGCGGCGATATCGTCAACGTGCACTCGCTGCGCCGCGGCGCGGCGGAGGCGATCGAGGCCATCGCCCACGGTGACAAGCGCTCTTCCCGCGTGGTCGGCCGCACCATCGGCGAGGTCGACCTGCCCAGCGGGACCAGCATCGGCGCCATCGTGCGCGGCAAGGAGGTGCTGATCGCTCACGACGACGTCATGATCGAAACCGGCGACCACCTGATTTTGTTCGTGATCGACAAGCGCCGCATTCGCGACGTCGAGCGGTTATTCCAAGTCGGCCTGACGTTCTTCTGATGACGATCATGCTACGCCACCCCTGTCCGCCACAGCCGATCGGGAACGCCTCGTCGTGAATTTGCTTGTGATCCTCCGCATCGTCGGTCTACTGCTGATGCTGTTCAGCCTGACCATGGTGCCGCCGATCGTCATCGCCCGAATCTTTCACGATGGCAACTGGCACGCCTTCGGCGCCGGCATGGCGATTTCGATCATCACCGGCGCACTGCTCTACTGGCCCAACCGGAAGGCCAAGCGCGAGCTGCGTACCCGCGACGGCTTCATCATCACCGTGCTGTTCTGGAGCGTACTCGGGCTGTTCGGGACGATCCCCTTTATGGTCTCCGCAGCGCCGTCGATGTCGTTCACCGACGCCGTGTTCGAGTCGTTCTCCGGTCTCACCACGACCGGTGCCACGGTGCTCAGCGGCATCGACCACCTGCCGGCCTCGATTCGCTTCTACCGCCAGCAGCTCCAGTGGCTGGGCGGGATGGGGATCGTCGTGCTGGCGGTGGCGATCCTGCCGACGCTGGGCATCGGCGGCATGCAGCTCTACCGGACCGAGATCCCCGGGCCGCTGAAGGATTCCAAGCTGACGCCGCGAATCACCGAGACGGCCAAGGCGCTGTGGTACATCTACGTGATCCTGACCGTGGTCTGCGCGCTAGCCTATTGGGCCGCGGGAATGAACTGGTTCGATGCCATCGGCCACAGCTTCGCCACTGTGGCCGTCGGCGGATTCTCCACCTACGATGCCAGCATCGGCCACTTCGACAGCACCACCATCGAGATGATCTGCGTATTCTTCATGATCGTCTCCTCGGTCAGCTTCGGCCTGCACTTCGCGGTGTGGCGCGAGCGGCGCCTGCTGCAGTACATCCGCGATCCGGAATTTCGCTTCTTCGTGACCTTCCTGGGCTTGCTGATCGCCATCACCATCATCACGCTGTTCGCCACCGGCACCTATCACGACGCCACCGGCATCCGCCACGGGCTGTTCGAGGCGGTCTCGGTGGCGACCACCTCGGGCTTCAGCGTGGCCGACTTCACGCTGTGGCCCGGCGTGTTGCCGATCTTGCTGTTCATGGCGGCTTTCGTCGGCGCCTGTTCGGGGTCCGCGGGCGGTGGCATGAAGGTGATTCGTATCCTGCTGATCCTGAAACAGGGTATTCGCGAGATTCACCGCCTGATCCACCCCAACGCCGTGTTCGCCGTCAAGGTCGGCAAGATGCGCATTTCCGAGGGGGTCGCCGAAGCCGTGTGGGGATTCTTCTCTGTCTACATGATGCTGTTCGTGGTGATGCTGCTGGCCCTGCTCGCCACCGGGCTCGATCAGGTGACGGCGTGGTCGGCGATCGGCTCGGCACTCAACAACCTGGGCCCGGGGCTCGGTGATGTCTCGACCGATTACGGCGACATCCCCAGTGCCGCCAAATGGATCCTGGTGCTGGCGATGATGCTGGGGCGCCTCGAGATCTTCACCATTCTGGTACTGTTCACGCCGGCCTTCTGGCGTCGCTGAGCGGCCGGCGCTCACTCCCCTCTTCTCGAATCCATTTCCCCGCTTCTCGAATCCATCGTTTCCCCGAAATCCATCGTTTTTTCACCACCAATCCGCTGCCGCGCTGGTCGATGCCACCAGGGATCGCGCGCCGGGCAGGGTTTCCGGCGAGTGTCGCGCCGGCAGCGATGATAGAATGCCGCCCTTCGTGGCTACGCTGCCATCCCATCTCGGTATCCTCAAGCAAGAGTCATAAGAGAGAGTCATGTCCGCCAGTTCCGACACCCGAACCGCTTCCTCGCGCCTGCCTCGCATCGGGCTCATTCCCCAGATCCTGATCGGCATCGTGGCGGGCCTGATCCTGGCCTCGCTGGCGCCGTCGACCGCCGCATCGTTCGCCATTCTGGGCGATCTCTTCATCGGCGCGCTCAAGGCGGTCGCGCCGATTCTGGTGTTCGTACTGGTAATGGCGGCCATCGCCAGCCATCAGCGCGGCCAGCCGACCCAGGTGCGCGGGGTGTTGATGCTCTATCTGATCGGCACGCTGGTTGCCGCACTGGTCGCCGTGACGGCGAGTTTTCTCTTTCCGACCTCGCTGATCATCGACGCCCCCAGAGCCGATGGCACGCCGCCGACCGGCATTGCCGAGATCCTGCGCAACCTGGCCATGAGCGCGGTGGACAATCCGGTCCACGCGCTGATCGAGGCCAATTTCATCGGCATCCTGGCCTGGGCGGTAGGGCTCGGGCTGCTGCTGCGTAACGCCAGCGACACCACGCGCCGGGCGCTGGCCGACGTGTCGGATGCGGTCTCCGGGCTGGTGCGCTGGGTGATTCGCCTTGCGCCGCTGGGCATCTTCGGGCTGGTCGCCAACACCTTCGCCTCGACCGGCATGAGCGCCCTGGCGGATTACGCCCAGCTGCTGGCGGTGCTGCTCGGCTGCATGGTCTTCGTGGCGCTGGTGACCAATCCCCTGATCGTGTTCCTCTACACGCGCCGCAACCCGTACCCGCTGGTCTTTGCCTGCCTGCGCGGCAGTGCCATCACTGCCTTCTTCACCCGCAGCAGCGCGGCTAACATTCCGGTCAACATGGCGCTGTGCGAACGGCTCGACCTGCATCCGGACACCTACTCCGTCTCGATCCCGCTGGGCGCCACGATCAACATGTCCGGCGCGGCGATCACCATCACCGTGATGACGCTGGCCGCTGCCAACACCCTGGGCATCGGCGTGGACTTCGCCACGGCGTTCCTGCTGTGCATCGTCTCGGCACTGGCGGCGTGCGGCGTTTCCGGCGTGGCCGGCGGCTCCCTGCTGCTGATCCCGATGGCCGCCAGCCTGTTCGGCATCTCGGCGGACGTCGCCATGCAGGTCGTCGCCATCGGCTTCGTCATCAGCGTAATCCAGGACTCCACCGAGACCGCGCTCAACTCCTCCACCGACGTGCTGTTTACCGCCGCGGCCTGCCGTTCGCCCCGCGCCCAAACACGTCTGGCCGGAAACGATTGACCGGCAACCGAAACCAGAGCCGCCATCACCGAGCCGTTTTCCGTGCCCAGGATGGGTTTTCCGTGCCAACGGCTTGGAATTGGCGGCGTGACGTGCAATATGGGGCGACTATCCTTCAGTCCTTTCAGTCTTGGAACGCCCCTAGATGTCTGACACCGCCGCCGGACCTCGCGAGACCGCCGAGCTCGCCGATCACCACCTGACGCTTCTGGGCACCGCCCACGTTTCCCAGGCCAGCGCCGACGAGGTTCGCGAACTGATTCGCTCCGGCGAATTCGACGCCGTCGCGATCGAACTCTGCACCTCCCGCTACCAGAGCCTGGTCCAGCCCAACGCCATGGCCAAGCTCGATCTGTTCCAGGTGCTCAAGCAGGGCAAGGCGGGCATGGTCGCCGCCAGCCTCGCGCTGGGCGCCTTCCAGCAGCGCGTGGCCGAACAGTCCGGGATCGAACCCGGCGCGGAAATGCGCACGGCGGTCAAGGAGACCCAGCGAGCGGGGCTGCCGCTCTACCTGATCGACCGCGAGATCGGCGTCACCCTCAAGCGCATCTACCAGAACGTGCCCTGGTACAAGCGCTTCAGCCTGATCTCCGGACTGCTGGGCAGCGTGCTGTCGCGGCAGAAGGTCTCCAGCGAGGAGATCGAGAAACTCAAGCAGGGCGACGTGCTCGAATCCACCTTCGCCGAGTTCGCCGAACAGTCCCAGACGCTCTACGAACCCTTGATTACCGAGCGCGACCGCTACATGGCGCTCAAGCTGATCGAGGAACTGCCCGACGGCGAATCGAAGCGCGTGCTGGTGGTGATCGGCGCCGGCCACCTCAAGGGCATGAAGGATCACCTCGAGACCCTGAATCGCCAGCCGCCAGCGCTGGATGCCGTGATCCAGGAACGTGCCAACCTGGAGTCGACCGCGCCCCGTTCGCGCTGGTGGAAAGCGATTCCCTGGGTGATCGTCGCGCTGGTGCTGACCGGCTTCGCCATCGGCTTCAGCCGCGACACCTCCCTCGGCTGGTCACTGGTGGGCGAATGGGTGCTGATCAACGGCAGCTTCTCCGCCCTGGGCGCGCTGATCGCGCTGGGCCACCCGCTGACGATCGCCGCGGCCTTCGTCGGCGCGCCGCTGACCTCGCTCAACCCGACGATCGGCGTCGGCTTCGTGACCGCCGGGGTCGAGCTCTACCTGCGCCGCCCCACCGTCGGAGACTTCTCGCGGCTACGCAGCGACGTCAGCCACTGGCGCGGCTGGTGGCGCAACCGAGTCGCCCGCACGCTGCTGGTCTTCCTGCTCTCGAGCCTCGGCTCGGCCATCGCGACCTGGGTCGCCGGGCTGCGCATCGCCGGGCAGCTGTTCGGCTGAATCGAGCCGAGATCCCGCCGACAGCGGACACTTGAAACCCGCTCCGGCATCTCCATATAGCGCTCGAGACCGGCAACCACGCCGGTTTCGGGCCTTATCGGTTTTTTGGCGGATTCGCTTTCACGAATTTTTGCATCGACCGCTTGAAAACGGATTCGACGGCCCTATTTAACATAATGTCGAGCGGGCAACTCAGGACGGCATCGTCGATGCGCCACTCCCCTCGACGGCAGATGCCGCCAAGCGGGTCTGCGTAGACCACGGAAATATCGCCATACATCGCCGAGCGGGATACCGCGCAAGGCGCACGCATCGATGACGTATTTCCGGACTTCGCTGTCAATCAGGAGGTTAGTACCATGAACACACTGTCACTCTCTCCGCTGTTCCGTCGCTCCGTGGGCTTCGACCGTCTCAATGATCTGTTCGAGTCCGCGATGCAGAACGACGTGCCCAGCTACCCGCCGTACAACGTCGAGAAACATGGCGAGAACGACTACCGTATCGCCGTGGCCACGGCGGGCTTCGCCGAGCAGGAGCTCGACGTCAACGTCGAGAAGCGCGTGCTGACGATCACCGCCGGCAAGGGCGAGCGCCAGGAGGACGACAAGGTGCAGTATCTGCATCAGGGCATCGCCCAGCGCGCCTTCAAGCTGTCGTTCCGGCTCGACGAGAATATCGAGGTCCAGGGCGCCCGGCTCGAGAACGGCCTGCTGATCGTCGATCTGCTCCGCGTCGTGCCCGAAGAGCAGCGCCCGCGGCAGATCCCGATCAACGGCAGCCAGCGCCGCCTGACCGAGACGTCATCGACCGCCGAGACGGTCACGGCCTGAACCGTGTGATCGTATAAGGCCGGCCGCCGAGCCAATGGCGGCCGAGTAGACCGCAACGCCCCCGACGGAGGCTCTCCGTCGGGGGCGTCGTCTTTTCCGGCAGCGGAGACAGCGTCAGTGCGGCGCCGGCGCGCTGCGTGAGTCGTCCAGCACGCCCTGCGCTCTCGCCATCGCGTAGGCCGCCTTTGGCCCGTGCCACAGAGTCGGTATCAGCACCAGCGCGACCGGCACGGCAGGAATCACTACGAACTGCTGCAGCACGCTGACCTGCCCTTCCCCCATACCCAGCAGGATCGCCGCCATCAGCGCGAAGACAATGCCCCAGAACGCCCGCAGCGCGGAGCCCGGATCATCGTTACCGGCACACACCACGGAGACGGCGTAGCTCATCGAATCCCCGGTCGTGGCGACGAAAATCGTCGTCAGCACCAGGATCGCCAGCGCCATCCACGTGCCGCCCGGCAGCGCCTGGGCCACCGTCAGGGTCGCCACGTCGAACTGGAAGTTCTGCAGCGGCTGGCTGAGATCGATCGCGCCCTGGAGCTCGTAGAAGATGCCCGAACCGCCCAGCAGGGTGAACCAGACCGTGGTGACGATCGGCGCCAGCACGGCGGTGGCGATGATCATCTCGCGGATCGTGCGGCCTCGGGAAATCCGCGTGACGAAGATCGCCATGGGCGGCGCGAAACCCACGAACCAGGCGAAGAAGAACACCGTCCACCACTTCATCCAGTCCGGCGACGCCGTCACCGTGGTCATCGTCGACATCTCGAAGAAACTGCCGAGATAGGTGCCGAAGCCCTGGAACCAGCTGTCGACCAGGAACTGCGTCGGGCCGAACAGCAGGATGGCCGCACCGATCACCATGGCCAGAATCACGTTCATGCGGCTCAGGAACTGAATGCCGCGATCGATCCCGGTCACCGCAGAGGTCACGTAGATCGCCCCCAGCCCGGCCAGGATGGCCAGTTGAACCTCGTAGCCGCCCGGAAAGCCGAACAGATCGTGCAGGCCGAAGCTGACCTGGGTCGCCAGAAAGCCCAGCGGCCCCACCGTGCCGGCGGTCACGGCGATGGCGCAGATCGCATCGACCACGCCCCCCAGAACGCCGCGCGCCAGCCGGTCGCCCAGCATCGGCGCCAGCAGGGTTCTCGGCTGCAGCGGCATGCCGCGCTGGTAGTGCTGATGCGACAGGATCGCCACCGGCAGCGTGCCGAGAATCGCCCAGCCGGTGAAGCCCCAGTGAAAGAACGCCTGCGCCAGCGCATCCGGCACGGCATCGGCGGTGCCGGGCTGGGAATCGAACGCCGGCGGCGTGACCACGAAATGATAGATCGGCTCGCCCGCGGCAAAGAACACGCCGCCGCCCGCCAGCAGCGTGCACAGGATGATCGACACCCACCGGAAGGTGCTCATGTCGGGCCGGTCCAGAGAGCCGATCCGCGCCCGCCCGGCCGGAGAGATCGCCACGCCGATGGCGATGAAAAACGTCAGCAACATCAGAAGCTGGATAAGACTGCCGAAGGTTTTCGCGGACCAGGTAAAGGCGGCATCGATCACCTGAGCAACGGTCTCGGGGGCGATCGCCGATGCCGACAGAAATATCAGGATGAAACCGATGGTCAGAACAAGTACGACAGGATCGCCAAAACGGCCACCCTGCGTCGATGGCACGTTGGTGTCAGAGGTCATATCAAAGGGAGGGTTCTTTAGGCATGAAGCGCGCCACACTACAGATACACGAGTGCGGCGGCAAATCGAATCGATCGATCGTCGGCGGCGAAGACGCTTTCACGCAAACGAGAAACGCCCCCGGCAAACGGACTGCCGGGGGCGATGCATCGATCGAACCGGGGCCGCGGTCAGCCCCGAACGGCGCTCACCGTATCGCCCAGCAGGCCCTGCTCCCGCGCCATCGCGTAGGCGGATTTCGGCCCGTGCCACAGGGTCGGCAGCAGCACCAGGGAAACGGGTATCGCCGAGATGACGATGAACTGCTGGAGCACGCTGATCTGGCCGGCGCCCATCTTCAGCAGGATCGCCGCCATCAACGCCATCGCCACGCCCCAGAAGGCGCGCAATGCCGGCTTGGGCTCATCATGCCCCGCGCAAACCACGGAAATGGCATAGCTCATCGAATCGCCCGTGGTCGCCACGAAGATCGTGGTCAGCAGCAGGATCGCCAGCGCCATGAACACCCCACCCGGCAGCGCCTGGGCCACCGTCAGCGTGGCGACATCGAAACGGAAATTCTGCAGCGGCTCGCTGAGATCGATGAGGCCCTGAAGCTGATAGAAGATGCCCGAACCCCCGAGCAGCGTGAACCACACCGTGGTCGCCAGCGGCGCGAGGATCGCCACCGCGACGATCATCTCGCGAATGGTGCGGCCCTTGGAGATCCGCGCCACGAAGATCGCCATCAGCGGCGCATAACCGATGAACCAGGCAAAGAAGAACACCGTCCACCACTTCATCCACCAGCCCGGCGCGGTCTGGGCGGTCATCGACGCCATCTCGAAGAACGAGCCCAGATAGGAGCCGAATCCCTGGAACCAGGCATCGACCAGAAACTGGGTCGGCCCGAACAGCAGGATGACCGCGGCGATAGCCATCGCCAGAATCACGTTGAAGCGGCTGAGGATCTGGATGCCGCGATCGATACCCGTGACCGCCGAGGTCACGTAGATGATGCCCAGCACGGCCATGATGATCAGCTGGGTGCCGTAGCCGTCCACCAGGCCGAAGAGCTCGTGAAAGCCGAAGCTGACCTGGGTGGCGAGAAAGCCGATCGGCCCGACCGTGCCCGCCACCAGCGCGATGACGCAGACTGCATCGACAACGCTGCCCAGCACGCCGCGAACACGACGCTCGCCAAGCACCGGCGCCAGCAGCGTGCGCGGCTGCAACGGCAGGCCGCGATGATAATGCTGGTGCGCCAGCACGATGGCCGGCAGCGTACCGAGTACGGCCCAGGCCAGGAAACCCCAGTGCATGAACGACTGTGCCAGGGCATGGGGCACGGCAGCTGCGGAGTTGGGATCGCTATCGAAGGCAGGCGGTGTGACCACGAAGTGGTAGACCGGCTCGCCCGCCGCGAAGAACACGCCGCCGCCGGCCAGCAGTGTGCACAGGATGATCGAGATCCACTTGAACGTGCTCATCTCGGGGCGATCCGTGCCGCCGACCCGTGCTCGGCCGGCTGGCGAGAGCGCCACGCCGATGGCGATGAAGAACGTCAACAGCAGCAGCAACTGGAAAAAACTGCCGAAGGTTCCCGCTGTCCAGGTGAAACCCGCGCCAATGGCATCGGTCACGGCACCCGGAGAGATTGCCGAAAGCAGCACGAAGGCGACGATGAAACCGATGGTCAGCACCAGAACCACGGGATCGCCAAACCGGCCACGCGGCGTCGGCATGTTGTTATCGGAGGTCATATTCAGATCGGTTCGTTAGGCATGAAGGGCGAAACCCTACCGACCTTGGTCGAGGACCGCAAATTCGTTATTGCTAAAATCGCCCCGTCCGCCCCCGCGCTTCCACCGCCGGGAAGAGCCATGGTGCTACCTTCGCCCCCCCCCCCGAGACGGCACCGCATCTACACCCAAATGACAATGGTAGCGTTCTTCGAAAGGGCTCTAATCTCTAGAGGAACTTCGCCGCCGAGGGGGTACGGTCCATGAAAAGCACGCCGTTCATCACCGAAAGTCTGCTGCAGCGCTGTCGTAGAGAACAGGCCAACCAGTTCCAGCGTGCGCGCCAGAGCTACGATCCGGCCTCGCTACATGATCGCAAGGAACTGTCGCTACTGGTCGAGGAAGCCATCCGCGAAGGGGAAAACTACACCTCGATTGCTCGAGGCCACCAGAACATCGGCTTGACCGAAACCGATCTCCAGAATCTCATCGGCCCCGAGAGCGCGATTCGCGAACGCATCGACCGCTTTCAACAGATTTGAATATCCTTCCTCAGCTACCGCAGTGACGCCGATACCGCTCGGCATCGGCGTCCAGCGTCACACGCTCGTTGACCTTGCTATAGTAGAAAGGCACGAACCGCTGCCCTTGGTCGGCGACCTGGTACTGGCCGCACACGCCATACCCCTTCTGAACCTCTTTCATCGCCTGTAACTCGATTTCGCCGTCGACGCCAAGTTGCTTTGAAATCAAGGACTTGATCTCGTCATCAACGCGGCTGTCCGAGATGGCCTGTCCGCCGAAGATAATGGCAAAAGCCGCCAGAATCGCGATGACGGGGATGTAGAGGTTGTGCATGAACGGTAGCTATCTGGCTGCTGGAAGAGACGCGATGATAGCGGATCGCGCTGCGTTTCGCACAAGTGTGTCCGGCCGTGGCTGCTGATGACGAACCCATTTGCCCCATCATATGTTATGTAATAACATTACTGAATCGATCAACAGGAGAATCTCATGAAAGCAGGCATCCATCCTGACTATCGTCAGGTCATCTTCCACGACACCAGCGTCAACCACTACTTCAAGATTGGCTCGACCATGAGCTCGACGGAAACCATCGAATGGGAAGATGGCAACACCTACCCTCTCGTCCAGCTCGATATCTCCTCGGCCTCGCACCCGTTCTATACCGGCAAGCAGCGCGAAGTCGGCACCGAAGGTCGCGCCGCGCAGTTCAAGCGCCGGTTCGGCAGCATCGCAACGCGCCGCCAGAGCTGAGCCGAGCACTCACCCAACGGCAACGAGCCAGCCGAGTGATCGGCTGGCTCGCTTCATTTGTATGCCACATTTCACGCACACGAAAACACCAAGGCCCGCGTTAGCGGGCCTTGGTGCTGGAAGCTCTATCGCCCTAGGGCGAAGGATCTACCGGAAGTCTTAGAGCGGCTTGATGTTAGCAGCCTGAAGACCTTTCTTGCCCTGAGTGACGTCGAAAGAAACTTCCTGACCGTCCTGCAGAGATTTGAAGCCGTCAGCCTGGATCTCGGAGAAGTGTGCGAACAGGTCGTCGCCACCGTCTGCCGGAGAAATGAAGCCAAAGCCTTTAGTGTCGTTGAACCACTTAACTGTGCCAGTTGCCATGTTCCGAATTCCTTATGCGCTTAGCGCGTAATTACGATTGCCGGGTGCTACCCGAGATAGTGGGTAAAACAAGGGGATATAACCAGGCTACCGAATGATTCGAGTGCAACTGACAATATGCGACTTGCTAACCAACTGACGGCCAGTCTGCGCTCTCGCCAGGTGTTAGTCAACAGCTATGTTCATCGAAAACCAAAAAGATGCGCTCGCGGCCTCTCGCCAGGCCCGGAGCCGGGGCGCAACGCTGCCCGACAAGCCCCATACGGGCGCCGATCCCGCCACGACCGGACGCCGGGAAGGCCGCAGGAGACGATTTCAGCCAGTTGGCCGCTTCATCGCCAGCAGACCGATGCTGAAGACGACCATCAACGCACCACTGACACGGTTGAACCACTGCATCGCCTTGCCATTGCGCAGATAGCGGCCGATCTTGCTGCCCAGCACGGCATAGATCGCGATCGCCACGACCTCCATGACCAGAAACAGCCCGCCCGTGATGGTGAAGCTCAAGGCGTAGTGTTCGGGCACCACGAACTGCGGCAGGAACGCCGTGAAAATCAGGATCGCCTTGGGATTGCCGGCCGCCACCAGAAATTCCTGACGGATCAGCGAACGCATCGACTGGGGCTGCCCGCCCTCGATGATCGCCGACTGCGGCTTGCTCATCAGCAGCTTGAGCCCGAGCCATGCCAGGTACAGCGCCCCCGCCCATTTCACGGCGATGAAAAACCACATGGAAGTCGTCAGCAACGTGCCCAGCCCGACGCCCGCGATGGCAATCATGGGAGTGAACGCAGCGATCCGCCCGGACGAGGCGATGATGGCCTTCAACGGCCCGACGCGAGCCGCATTCGTCGTCGCCAGCAGATTGTTGGGGCCAAATGCCATATTCAGCGCGAAACAGGCTGGTAGGAACACCAGCAGGAAATCCCACTCCATGTCGTTTCCTTGTAGGCGGTTATCGAAGGTAGATAGTCTGAGGCAGACTATAAAATATCTCCAAACGCATCACTCACAGGCATTCTAAACATTACATCCGCGCACAAACGTATATATTATCTATGTAAACATTAGAGGCACATAGGAACTCACCCAATCCATTCACGAATTTTATACACCCAATCAGGAACAGGGTGCTCGCTTGAGAGAAGCTTCACATACCGTTCTGCAAATTTATATTTCACACCATCACAATTAAGGAAACGCTGCATAAATCCCGCCACAGCTGCCTGATCGGCACCGGTGGGGTAGAATCTGACCTTCCTGCCACCGTCTGACAGAGCCTCCCGATGAAACAGATCTCGTTCGCCCAGGCTGAGCAC
>NZ_JAXOVV010000033.1:0-32413 GCF_036663415.1 Salinicola sp. 4072
CTGCTCGAACGTCTCCAGGCGTACGAGGACGACGTGCTGCGTTTCCTCGACGACCCCGCCGCGCCCTTCACCAATAACCAAGGGGAGCGTGACCTGCGGATGACCAAGGTCCAGCAGAAGATTTCAGGCTGTTTCCGCTCCTGGGAAGGTGCCGAGATCTTCTGCCGGATGCGCAGCTTCCTCTCGACGGCGGTCAAGCAGGGCCTGGCAGCGCACACCGCACTGGAACAGTTGTTTGCCGGTGAAGTGCCCGAATTCATGCGTCGGGACGGCCTGGATCAGGCAGCGTGACCTGAATAGTTACGCTGCCCCAAAGCAGGAACACCACGCCGCTGCAGTATTCGTTGATGACCTGAATGGCACGATCCGTGAAGGTCTCCCAACCGCGATTGCGATGGGAGCCGGCATTGCCCTGCTCCACCGTCAACACGCTGTTCAGCAGCATCACGCCCTGGCTAGCCCAACTTTCGAGGAAGCCGTGATTGACAGGACTCGTGCCGACATCCGCTGCCAACTCCTTGTAGATGTTCTGCAGCGAGGGCGGCGTCGGCACGCCCGGACGTACCGAAAAGCAGAGCCCATGAGCCTGGTTGGGCCCGTGGTAGGGATCCTGTCCCAGTATCACCACCTTGACCTGTTCCAGCGGCGTCAACTCGAAAGCGCGAAACCAGTTGGAAGAATGAGGATAGATGACCTTGTGGGCCGCCTTTTCCTCGGCGAGAAAGGCGCGCAGCGCCTGCATGTAAGGCGCACTGAATTCCTCGCCGAGATGAGCGTTCCAGCTATCGGGTAACGGGGATTGAGGCATCGACTCGCTCCGCATCGGTCAGGGTTTTGGCGAACGCACCTGATCCACCAGAGGCTCGACGTAGGCATGCCCCAGATCCCATGGGAACTGAATCCAGCAGTCCTGGGCCACTTCGGTCAGGTACTGGTCGACCAGCGGCCGCCCTTCCGGCTTGGCGTAGACGGTAACGAAATGCGCCTTGGGCAGCATCTCGCGCACGGCCCGGGCGGTCTTGCCGGTATCCACCAGGTCATCGACCAGCAGCCAGCCGTCGCCATCGTGGTCGACGCCTTTCATGACGTCCAGCTTGCCCTGGGACTGTTCGTCGTAGCTCTTGATGCAGACGGTATCGATGAGACGGATATTGAGCTCGCGGGCAATCAATGCCGCCGGAATCAAGCCGCCGCGCGTGATCGCGACGATGCCCTGGAAATCCCGCTCGACGAGCTGATGACAGAGCGCCCGGACATCGCGATGGATCTGATCCCAGGAAACGGTGAAATGGTGGTGATAGCGATTGACGGTCATGGCAGGTCCAACCTGTTGATCGGGCCACCATCGGGCGATGGCGGCGGCAGGAATCATTCGTCTTCGGTAAAGCTGCAAACCGCGAAGACGCTATAGCCGGCCTCACGAATCTTGGCCGAGCCGCCCAGTTCCGGCAGATCGAGGATGGTTGCCGTCTCGACGACATGGCCACCGCTGCGCTGGATCAGCGACGCGGCTGCCAGCATGGTGCCGCCCGTAGCGATGATGTCGTCGATCAGCACGATACGGTCACGCTCGCGAAACGCATCGGCATGGAGCTCGACCGTCGATTCGCCATACTCCAGCGTGTACGTCTCGCTGATGGTTCGAAACGGCAGCTTGCCCTTCTTGCGCACCGGCACGAAGCTGCAGCCCAGCTCGTAGGCCAGCGGCGCACCGACGATGAACCCGCGCGCGTCGATCGCCGCAATGGCATCGACCTCGAGCTCCTGATAGCGATGCACGAAGCTGTCGATCAGCTTGCGAAACGCGGCACTGTTCTGAAGCAGCGGCGTGATATCACGAAAATTGACGCCGGGCTGAGGCCAATCGGGCACTGTGCGGATGACCGACTTGATATAGTCGCCGTAGATACTGCTGCTCATCGAAGAAACTCCATTGACCGAACACGGCGCACCGAAGAACGATAAATCGCAAAACGATTGATCCTGGCGCAAAGGCGCCTATGTTACCCAAGCCAACGCCAGGGCGCGACCTGTCGCGACGACCGCGATTATCGTCACGCCCCGCCAGCCGATCGATCGCGCGAGACCAGCACGCGCTCCACCGTTTCGACGATGGCCTGGGTCTGCGGATCGATCTCGATGTTGACCCGATCCCCCGGCAGACGCTCGCCGATCGTCGTCCTGGCCAGCGTTTCGGGAATCAGGTTGACGCAGAAGCGCTCGGCTTCCACCTCCCCGATCGTCAGGCTGATGCCATCGATGCCGATATAGCCCTTGTCGAACACGAATCGCGCCAGCGCCGCCGGCAGCTCGAACCACAGCCGACGGTTGTTGGGCGCCTCGTCGATCTCCACCAGCCTGGCCATTCCCATGATATGGCCGGACATGGAATGACCGCCGATCTCGTCGCCGAAACGTGCCGCCCGTTCGAGATTGACCCGGTCCCCCGCGGCGAGATCGCCCAGGTTGGTCAGGCGCAGGGTTTCCCGCATCAGATCGAAACTGACATTGTCGCCATCGATGGATGTCACCGTCAGGCAGCAGCCGTTGTGAGATACCGATGCGCCCAGCGTCAGACCTTCGCGCATCGCCGGCGCCATCGATACCACGTGCGTGCGCAACTGCTCACGTTCCTCGATCGCCACCACGGTCCCCACATCCTGCACGATCCCGGTAAACATGAACCTCTCCCCTCGCCTGAAGCGGATGACGAGCCGCCGACGGCAGATGCCTTCGACGACCCACAAGAGCGGGAATTCTAGCACGCCACCGCTGTCCGCCAGGAAATTGACGCCCTCGCCGACTGACTCTAAGATTGCCCGCAATTCATCGCGCCGATTTGTCCCGATTGCAGGCGCGCCGGTCTCCGGGCAATCTCGCTAAAAGGGTGTGTCCAGCGTTGATGGCCACCCGAATGGGTGGCCTTTTTTCGTTTCGATCAGCCAGCATATTCAACTCAGCCTCTCTAACCAACCCTGGCAGAGTCTGCCGTGTGGATGTCATAAGGCGCATCGCGCGAATGATCCAGCGCCTTGCCGGCGATGTAATAGACTACTGCGCCCAACAGCGAGCCAGTAAACCAGCCATAGTCGTAGAACCACTGCCACAGCCCCGTGGTCAACGATATCAGCGTCAGCACCACCGGTACGCCGAAGGCGATGAAACCGGCCATGTTGATTGCCGGGTAGCGGCCGTCATCGCGGTAGAGCGCGACCACATCCAGACGCTGACGCTTGATCAGAAAGTAGTCCACCGCCATGATCCCGGCGATCGGCCCCAGCAGGCTCGAGTAACCCAGCAACCAGTTGGAATAGAGACTCTCAAGCGTCACGTCGGAGACGATCACCCCCGCCTTCTGCAGCAGGTCATACCCCATCAGCAAGGTACCGACCAATCCGGTCAACAGCACGCCGCCCGTGCGATTGATCAACTTGGGGGCGATGTTCTGGAAATCATTGGTCGGCGAAACGATATTACCCGCCGTATTGGTCGAGATCGTGGCGATCACGATCAACACCATGGCGATCGACACCCAGACTGGGCTATCGATATGACCAATCAACGTGACTGGATCGGAGACGGTTTCCCCTACCAGCGAAGCCGATGCCGCTGTCATCACTACCCCCAAAGCGGCGAAGAAGAACATGGTCAGCGGAAGCCCGATAACCTGGCCTACGATCTGATCTTTCTGACTCTTGGCGAAGCGGCTGAAATCCGGGATGTTAAGTGACAGAGTTGCCCAGAATCCGACCATCGCCGTGAGTCCCGAAAGAAAGTAGGTCGTTACCGATGCGCCTTCCGGTCGCGACGGTGGCTGCGCCATCAACTCGCTCAGCGAAACGTGCGGCAGCGCCCATACCATCAACCCGATGGCGACGAGCAACAACAACGGCGCCGACAGTGTCTCGAGCCACTTGATCGACTCCGCACCGCGAATCACCACCCAGAGATTCATCGCCGCGAAGATGAAGAACCCGAGAACTTGTCCCCAGCCGCCCAGCGATTGCCACGGCGGCACGATCGCGGATAGCAGCAGATGAATGGCCAAACCGCCGAACATCGTCTGAATGCCGAACCAGCCGCAACCGACCAGCGCACGGATCAAGCAAGGGACATTCGAACCTCGGATGCCGAACGAAGAACGCAACACTACCGGAAAGGGAATGCCGTAGCGGGTCCCGGGAAAGGCGTTCAACGTCAGCGGAATCAACAGAATCACATTGGCCAGCAGAATCGCGACCAAGGCCTCGCCCACACTTAGCCCGAAATAGGCAGTGAGCACCCCGCCGAGGGTATAGGTCGGCACGCAAATCGAAAGTCCGACCCAGAGCGCGGCGATGTTCCATTTCGACCAGGTTCGCTCGCTGGCCGTCGTCGGCGCAATATCGTGATTGAAAAAGGCACTGTCGCGGACGTCGTCGCCGAGACTGAGCTCGATCTTGCCGTCACGTTCGACCATGCGAGAAGCGGATATTGTCATTGTGTGTCTCCGATCCCGTGGTGACCCCTCAAAGGGCCAAGAAGTTCTTGGAAGGTCGTGAAGCTCTATCCAAAGGGTCAGGAATGCTGCTTTCCGTTCAGCCGTTGGAGGTGAGCCGGGGCAAGTGATGGTACTGACGATCGAAATAGAGCAGGCATTGGCTATCGTCGCAGGTCGACATCGCCACGATCTCGCAGAACAGCACATCGTGGGTGCCTACCGCTACGCGCTGCCCGATTCGACATTCGAAATGCGCCAGCGCATTCACCAAGACCGGAACGCCTGTCTCGTGCGTCGCCCATTCGGCCTGAGCGAAACGCTCCGCCATGGGCGTCTTCCCGCCAAAGATATTGGAAACCTGCTGATGATCGGCGCTCAGCACGTTGACGCAAAGCATGGGGTTGTCGGCAAAAGCCGGAAAAGCCGAGGCACGCCGATTGATACAGACCAGCAGCGTCGGCGGTTCATCGGTCACACTGCACACGGCAGATGCCGTAAAGCCGGCGCGTCCGGCTGGTCCATCGGTGGTTACCACGTTGACCGCAGCAGCCAGTCGCGACATTGCTTCGCGGAACTCCGATGGCGAAACCGTACTTGGTTCTTCCATCGCATATTCAGGTTTTCGTAACGACGTCATCATGAAATCTCCCTCCCGTCTCTCAACTATGACGATCACGTCATCGGCGAGCGGTGATCAGGTTGTCAGGAATCGTTCTACCGAAGCGTTGAACGCCGCCGGAACGGTCACCGTCATGCCATGCCCGCCATAGTCGAACATTTCCAGTCGTGCGTTGGGCAATGCCTCGGCAAGGCGCCGGGATTGCGTGTACGGCACCAGCAGATCGTCCCGCGAGGCAATCACCAGCGTGGGCGTGTCGATCTCTCCCAGCCGAGCATCGACGTCGAAGTCCGACAGCGCACCGATTCTGGCCAGCACGTTCTGCTTTCCCGGGAAATGTTCGAGGGCATGAGCCTCCTCGATCAGCAGCCTGTCGTGGTTGGCGGACAGCCAGTCGGCGGGATACAGAAACAGCGGCTGCGCATGCAGATAAGCTTCGACCCCACTGTCCTGGAGCAGTGCCAGACGCACCCGAAAGCAGCGCTCGCTCTGGACATCGACACGACTCCAGGCGTTGATCACGATCAGCCGATCCAACTGGGCCGGCGCCAGCAGCGCCATCTGCAGCCCGACCAGACCTCCCAGGGCATGGCCCATGAAATCGACGCGCTCGATGTCCACCCGGTCGAGCAAGGCCAGCACCTCCTGCGCCATGTCATCGATCGCGTAGCCGCTCGGCAGCTCGGCCGGGCTCTTGCCCGTGCCGAGGTGGTCATAGATCACGACCCGGTGTGTCGTCTCCAGTGAAGCCAGCTGCGGCTCCCAGAAGCGACCGGCGCCACCCAATCCCGCGGAGAGCAGAATCGTCGGGGCGTCGGGATCCGTGCGTCCCAGTATTTCGTAATGCATTGAAAAGACCCTTCCGGCAGAGCGTCAGTCAACGACTCAGTGAGGCAAATGCGCGATCGAGGCGATCTCGATCAGCGCATCCGGCTTCACCAGCCCGCACTGAATGCAGTAACGCGCCGGCTTCTCGCCGGGAAAGAACTCTGCGTAGACCGCGTTGATCGCCGCATAGTCTTCCCAATTACGCAGAAAGATCGAGTTGAAGGTGACGTCACTCATGCTGCCTCCGGCGGTCTCGACCACGCTCTGAATGAGTTCCAGCACGTGGCGGGTCTGGGCGGCAGCGTCGCCGACGTGAACCACGTTGTTCTCCTTGTCGAACGGCAGAGTGCCGGAAACGTAAAGGATATTATCGGCCTGACTACCCGGGACGAATGGGGCCAGAGGCGCACCGGAACCGGTGGGAATCACACTTGTCTTGGGCATGATCACTCTCCTGCTGCTGACGAAGTCATGGATGAAGCGTGTGGCTGCCGGACGTCGGTTCGAGCCGCGCAGGCGTCCTCTAAGGCATCGACGCTCGACACCCAGCCGAAAAAGGTTTCGATATTGAAGATGGCGCTGCTCTGCGCCGACAGCGGACCGGCTTGATAGGTCGAGTCCTCCAGCACGGTGCCGAAATACTCGAGGAAGAAGCCATCACGCAGCGTCGACTCGACGCACACGTTGGTGGCGATGCCGGTAAACAGCAGGTGGTGGATACCCCGCGAACGCAGGATGCTGTCCAGTGCGGTGTTGAAGAATCCGCTATAGCGCGGCTTCGGCAGCACGACGTCTCCAGATTGAGGCTTCAGTTCGTCGACCAGCGCGTAATCCCAGGTACCCTTGGCCAGCAGCTGTCCATGCAGCTCGGGTTGCTGACGCATGGTTTTCAGCGCATTGGACTTATGCCAGTTGGGAGATCCCGGGCCGCCGGCCTCGACGTACTCGGCATCCCAGCCATTCTGGAAGAAGATCACTTGGATACCCGCCGCGCGCGCCAGCTTTATCGCCTTGGCAATTCGCTCGATGACCGGCCCGGTAGTGGTGACATCGAAACCGGCCAGATCGAGGTAGCCACCCCGAGTGGCATAGGCGTTCTGCATGTCGACAACGATCAATGCCGTCTCGGAGCATGGCATCGCGATCGCTTCCGGGCGACCGGCGAGCACGATCTCGTCGTTGGCGAAGACATCGCCACGACGGACCACTGGAGTCTGCTTGAGACCGCTCATTCCGCCACCTCTGCCGTCTCGGTCGGTGCATTGACAACATCGACCCTGGTCTTCATCAGCGGCTGCACGCGCTCACCGAAGGTATCCAGTCCTGCCAGAAAGTCATCGAACGTCAGCATCACGCCGCCGATGCCCTCGACGGTATCGATCTCGTCGAGCATTCGCGCGACGTTGGCATAGGAGCCGACCAAGGTCCCCATGTTGAAGTTGACCGCCGATGTGGGGTCAGTCATTTGGCGCACGTTGGTATCCTTGCCCGAACTCTTGTCCTGGCTGCCCTGGTCGGCCATCCAGTCGAGTGCCTCCTGGTCGGCCCCGGCCTTGTAGTGCTCCCAGCGCGCCATGGCCGCTTCGTCGGTCTCGTCGGCGATCACCATGAACAGCACGTAGCAAGCGATATCGCGCCCGGATTCTCTCCCCGCCGCGTTGAGACGCCCGGCAGTATCGGCGAATGCCGTTGGCGTATTCAGACCCTTGCCGAAGCAGAAGCTGTAGTCGGCGTGCTTGGCGGTGAAGGCCATGCCGGCACTCGACTGGCCGGCGCAGACGATCTTGACGCCCTGTTCGGGGCGCGGGCTCAGGCGACAGTCATCCATCTGGAAAAAGTCGCCCTTAAGATCGCTGCGCCCCGTCTCCAGCAGTTCCCGCAGCACCGTGGTGTACTCGTCGAGATAGGCGTAGCGCTTGGCAAAGTACTCGTCCCCGGGCCACAGGCCCATCTGACTGTATTCCGGTTTCTGCCAGCCGGTCACCAGATTGATACCGAAACGCCCCGGGGCGATCGAATCGATGGTCGCCGCCATACGCGCGGTAATCGCCGGCGGCATCACCAACGTTGCCGCAGTGGCGTAGAGATTGATCTTCGAGGTCACGGCCGCCAGCCCCGCCATCAGGGTGAAGGACTCCAGCGCGTGCTCCCAGAACTCGGTCTTGCCGCCAAACCCGCGCAGCTTGATCATCGACAACACGAACTCGAAGCCGTAGCTCTCGGCCTTCTGAGTCACCGCCTTGTTGAGTTCGAAGCTCGGCATGTACTGCGGCGAATTCTCGGAGATCAGCCAGCCGTTGTTGCCGATAGGGATAAAGACACCTAGTTGCATGAGTCACCTCGTCGTTCGGCTCTCGTTATCGGTATCTGCCGCCGGCCTGTATCGGCCGCGACACCTGACGAATTCCTTACAACAGACGTGCCAATGCATCGCACCGTATCCGTTTTCAATGACTTGGAACGCGACGCAAACAGTCGGCTAGACCATTTGGTCCAACCGAAAAGACAAGCCGTGCGATAATGACGCAAGAAATGGGCAATGCGAGCGATTTCGGTGCACAGCGAGACTCACCATTGACCGAGTCGAGGGATCCCGGTCGATAGCGTCAACCCCGAAAGGACATGATAAAGTGCCGCCGAATGTTGCCGACCTGTAATGGACATGGCTCGACGCCTCTGGATAGGAACTCGATGCGCCATTCAGGTCTTTGCCAACCAGGAAGCCCATGACGCCAATCACGCCCACCACCCCGGACCGCGCCGCTACCAGTGAAGCTCGCAAGCAACGCATTCGTGATGCAGCGCTCTCGCTGTTTTCCCAGTTCGGTTTGCGCGGGGCCAGCCTGGACGCCATTGCCGATCAGGCAGGCGTTTCCAAGACCAACCTGCTCTATTACTTTCCATCCAAGAAAAAACTCTACATCTCGGTCTTGCAGCAGATTCTGTATACCTGGCTGGAGCCGATACGCGCCATCGACGCTGAACAGTCCCCGGAAGCAGCCATCAGTCACTACATTCGTATCAAGGTGGAGCTGTCGAGGGATCATGCGCAGGCGTCGCGACTCTTCTGCCTGGAGATGATCCAGGGCGCGCCGCTGCTGAAGGAAGAACTGCAACGCGACCTGCGCGCGCTGGTGGAAGAAAAATCCAAGGTCATCGAGGGCTGGATCGCTAGCGGCAGTCTGCTACCGGTCGATCCTCACCACCTGATCTATCTGCTCTGGGGCACCACGCAGCACTACGCCGATTTCGCCGTACAGATCGAAGCAATCTCCGGAAAGACGCTGGCCGATCCCGAGTTCTTCGAGACCACCATCAACAATATCCAACGTATCGTGTTAGGCGGCTTGCTGCCGCGATCGAACGAGGCTTGAAACGACTGTCAGCTCAGCGACACCACCTTGGCGTCGATAGAACCCGCTCGACTCAATGGCCGAGCGCGTTCTCAGGGCGGGATCGAATGCCCGCTCAAAGGCTCACGCGAGCTCGCAAGCCTCTTCGAATGCCAGGCGCGGCAGGCGCGGCTTGACGCCGGATACGTCACCGTAACCCAGGTTGATCAGCAAGTTGGCCGTCCAGTCGGTACCGGCGAAAAAGGCTTCGTCCAGTGCCTCGGGATCGAAGCCGGACATCGGCCCGGTATCCAGCCCCATGGCTCGCGCCGCCAGGATCAGATAGCCGGCCTGCATCGAACTGTTGCGTAGCGCCGTCTGTTCGGCGAAGGCTTCGCTCCCGGTGAACCAGCTTTTGGCGTCAGCAACCGGGAACAGTGTCGGCAACTGATCGTAGAAGCGCTTGTCGTAGGCCACGATCACCGTGCAAGGGGCCGTCGCCGTCTTTTCGGCGTTACCGGAAGAGACGCACGGCAGCAACTTGTCCTTGCCCGCCGTTGAGCGAACGAAAACGAAGCGCGCCGGGCAGCAGTTGGCCGAGGTCGGTCCCATCTTGACCAGCTCGTAGAGTTTGCGCAGGGTCTCCTCGCTAATTTCCCGCGGTTGCCAGGCATTATGGGTATGCGCTTCCAGAAAGAGCTGGTCCAGGGCCTGATCATCGAGTGACGGCAGCATCGACTTTCTCCTTGTTGTCTTTTAAAAGTGTCTTGAAACAGAGTCTTGAGTCTTGAGGCAGAGAGTTGTCATTGAGAGCGGAAACCGTGTGGCGGCAAACCGGCCGCCGTCGCTTACGGTATCTCGCGACGGAAGCCGACGCCAGCGGTCGCTCTGGTCCGGCGAGATCCGTATACTAGCGCCCTCATCGAAGCGGGGCTGGCGCCGGTGATATCCCAAGGCGCGAGAAATCCCACCCCGCTCCCCCGACTCCCAGACAGACGCTTTCGACACGCCTAATGATCACACTGGACAACGTCTCCAAAACCTACGGCAGCGGACCCGGTGCCGTGCAGGCGCTGAAGGATATCGACCTGCAGGTGCCCAAAGGCACGATTCACGGCGTCATCGGCCTCTCCGGCGCCGGCAAGTCGACGCTCATCCGCTGCGTCAACCTGCTCGAGCGCCCGAGCGCCGGCCGGGTTCTCATCGACGGAGAGGACCTGACCGCGATGGATGCCGCCGCCCTGCGTCAGGCACGCCATCAATGCGGCATGATCTTCCAGCACTTCAACCTGCTGACCAACCGCACCGTCTACGACAATGTCGCCCTGCCGCTCGAACTGATGGGGCAGTCGCGCCAGGCCATTCGCGAGCGCGTTCTTCCGCTGCTGGAGATGACCGGGCTGGCGGACAAGACGAAACAGTATCCGGCGCAGCTGTCCGGCGGGCAGAAGCAGCGCGTGGCGATTGCCCGCGCACTGGCCAGCCGGCCCAAGGTGCTGCTGTGCGACGAGGCCACATCGGCACTCGACCCGCAGACGACGGCGTCGATCCTGACGCTGCTGCAGGAGATCAACCGGCAACTGGGGCTGACCATCCTGCTGATCACCCACGAAATGGAGGTGGTGAAGACCATCTGCCATCGTGTGGGGCTGATCTCCGACGGCCGCCTGGTCGAAGACGCCGATGTCGGCGACTTCTTCACTGCCCCCGGTACGCAGCTGGGACGGGAGTTCCTGAACGATTTCCTCAAGCTGGAGGCGCCTCAGGCCCTGATCGAGCGGCTCGAACCCGAACCCGGCGAAACCACCCACCCCGTGGTGCGGCTGACCTTCTCCGGCGATAGCGTGTCCACCCCGCTGATCTCGCGCCTGGCCCGGGAACACGGCATCGATGTCAGCATTCTCCAAGCCAAGGTCGAATCCATTCAGGGGCGTACGCTCGGCCTGATGATCGCCGAACTGATGGGCAGTGCTTCGCAGACGCAACAAGCGCTGACAACGCTCGAATCCTTTGATCTGCAAGTGGAGGTAATGGGTCATGTCCAGCGCACTGATTGATCTCGTCTGGCAGTCCACGCTGGAGACGCTCTACATGGTCGCCGTTGCCGGCATTCTGTCGGCGCTGGCAGGCGTGCCCCTCGGCGTGCTGCTGTATGTGACGCGGCCGCGCCAGATCCTCGCCCAGCCGGTCGTCAACACCATACTCGGCATCGTCACCAACGTCGGGCGCTCGGTGCCGTTCATCATCCTGCTGGTGGCGATCATTCCGTTTACCCGCATGATCGTCGGCAGCTCCATCGGCACCAACGCCGCCGCCGTACCGCTGACGATCGCCGCGATTCCCTTCGTTGCCCGGCTGGTCGAAGGCGCGCTGAACGAAGTCTCTCCGGGCCTGGTCGAAGCCGCCCAGTCGATGGGCGCGACGCCGATGCAGATCATCATGAAGGTCCTGCTGCCGGAAGCGCGTGGCGGCATCATCAACGGCCTGACGATCACCATCGTCGCCCTGGTCAGCTACTCCGCCATGGCGGGCGCGGTGGGCGGTGGCGGGCTCGGCGACCTGGGCATCCGCTACGGCTACAACCGCTTCAACCCGACCGTGATGCTGATCACCGTGGTAGTGCTGGTCGTGATGGTGCAGCTGTTTCAGAGCCTGGGCGACTATCTGGTACGCAAGAGCGATCACAAGTGATTGCGGCCCTCCACTAGACTAATAACCAGAATGAATTACCGTGTCTTCTGTTATTCCGTTATATTGCAGTGGACAACAGATGACGATGAATGCGAACGCCGATCTTGGATCGCTCCACCATTCATCGTCCCTACATTGATATGAGCAACATCGTTCAGGGAGAGTCTCGCCAATGCCGATTTCACTCACACGTACGCTAAGCGCCGCCGCATTGAGCCTGGGCCTGGTCGCCGGTGCCGCGCATGCCGCCGACGATGCCATCAAGGTCGGCACCATGGCCGGCCCCGAGACCGATGTCATGCAAGTGGCAAAACAGGTCGCCAAGGAGAAGTACGGCCTCGATGTCGAGATCATCGAGTTCACCGACTACGTGACGCCTAATGCCGCGCTCGCCGATGGCAGCCTGGACGCCAATGCCTACCAGCACGAGCCCTACATGCGCTCGATGGTCAACGACCGCGGCTATGATTTCGCCATTGCCGGCAAGACGTTCGTCTACCCGATCGGCGCCTATTCCGCCAAGTACGACAGCATCGACGAGCTGCCCGACGGCGCGACCATCGCCGTACCCAACGATCCGACCAACGAAGGCCGCGCGCTGATCCTGATGGACAACCTCGGACTGATCACGCTCGACGACCCGGAAAACCTGGAGGCGACGCCGATCAACATCACCGAGAATCCGCACGATTATTCGTTCAAGGAGATCGAGGCCGCCCAGATGCCGCGCGTGCTGCAGGACGTCGACATGGCGTTCATCAACAGCACCTTCACGCAGCCCGCCGGTCTGACGCTGGATGACGCGCTGATCAAGGAAGGCCCGGACTCGCCCTACGTCAATTTGATCGTCGTACGGGGGGGGGATCAGGATCGCGAGGCGATTCAGAATCTGGTCAAGGCCTATCAGTCCGATGCCGTGGCCGACAAGGCCGAAGCGCTGTTCGAAGGTGGTGCCGTTCCCGGCTGGAAGTAAGCCCGCGCGCCAGACACCGGCCGGCGAATCCGCTGGCCGGCTCTCGCTAGCCACCGTAGCGAATCGGAAACCAGCGTCCCAGGGCGCTGGTTTCTGGTTTCGACACCTTCTTTACTCTGAAGAGATTCGTGATGACCGACTACGACTCCCTCGAGCGCCAGTTGAAAGCCTTGCTCGACACCCGCGACTGGCTGACCAACGCCGCCCAGACCAGTGCCTTCCTGATGCAGGCCCTCGGCGAGCTGAACTGGGTCGGCTTCTATCTTCAGCGCCAACCCGAAACGCTGGTGCTGGGCCCCTTCCAGGGCTTGCCGGCCTGCAATCCGATTCCGTTTTCCAAGGGTGTCTGCGGTGCCGCGGCCCGCTCGCGCCAGACGCAGCGAGTCGACGACGTCCACGCGGTACCGGATCATATCGCTTGCGACGCGGCCTCGCGTTCCGAGCTGGTCGTGCCGATCGTCGTCGGGGACAGGGTGTGGGGCGTGCTGGATATCGACAGCCCCGTTCCTGCACGTTTCAGCGCCGAGGATCAGGCGGGTATCGAACGCCTGTGTCGCGTGTTCACCGAGGCCAGCGACCTGAACACCGACGCCTCGGCCGTCTGAGCGCTTCCCTGGTGCACGGAGGGCGAATCCGGCAATCCGGGGGTCACTCCAGAAAAACATCCAGTTCGTCATCCGTGCGCATGCTCTGCAGGATCTCCTCGTAAAGCGAGAGCAGATCCAGAGCGAGCGGCCGACGAACGTCCCGCGGCATCTCACCCAGGGCGTGTTCTTCGCGCCGCCCATTGGCGATACCGTGGTAGAGACCAATGGCCAGGTGAACGGCAGCGGCGTACGCCGAAAACGGCACGGATTCCAGCGGTTTACCCTGGTAGGTCAGCGCATTGCAGAGGGTCTCGGGGAAGCGCCAGCGACGCCCCAGCTCGGCGCCCACCTCGCTGAAGGTATAACCGAACTGGTTGGCTTCCAGCTCGGCCCGTGGCGCGCCCTCTGCGACCAGCGCGTCGATCCGCTGCATGGTTTCGGGGTGACCGATATGCATCAGCGCGGAGCCCACGTGATGCAGAATGCCACAGGTGAAAGCAGTCTCCGGCGCCAGACCTTGCAAGCGGCTATGTCGCACGATCGTGCGGCTGAGATTGGCGACCATGAACGACTCGCGCCAGAACGCCTTGCGATCGAGACCGGGCACTTCCTTGAGCATAGCGACCATGCCCGAGGCAATGACCAGCGTGCGCACGCGGTCGAAGCCCAGCAGCAACAAGGCGTCGTCGATCGTCGCTACATTTCGACCCACGCCATAGCGCACGGAATTGGCGGAGCGCAACAATTTCAGACTCAGGTTGGGGTCTTTATGAATCGTGGTCGAGACGCGGTGGATACTGATCTTTTCGTTATCCAGACTGGCGATCAGTTCGGTGACCACGGCGGGCACGCTGGGTAACTGATGAATATGCTCGAACAACGAATTCAGTGACATGTTCTACTCCTGCTGTCCCTCCATGGTAGCTACCGCCCGGTCAAAAGTCGTGAGGCCAGGCGCACAATAGCGCCGCTGCCGGCGAAAACGGGGCAAAAAAATCCCGCCGGACTACCGGCGGGAAGGTCGCCGCCTAGGTGACGCGAAAACCTCGAGTTGTGGCTGCAGTCCGAGAATTCACTCAGCTCTCCTGCCAGGACTTCACCATCTCGTCATACGGAACGGTCTTGCCCTGCGGCTTTTCGTTGTCGAGCTTGGGCTTGGGCGCGCCGGGCTGGTCCAGCCAGTACTGCGCATCGCGCGGCTCGTTGAGTTTCGGCCCACACTGCGGCTGGACGTTGGCGCGCTCCAGGCGCTCCATGATTCGATCCTGCGCGTCCGCCAGACCGTCCAGCGCTTCCTGGGCACTGGTCTCGCCACTGACAGCGCGGGAGATGAACTGCCACCACAGCTGTGCGAGCTTGGGATAGTCCGGCACGTTAGTGCCGGTCGGCGACCACTGCAGCCGCGCCGGGCTGCGATAGAACTCGACCAGCCCGCCCAGCTTGGGCGCGGCTTCGGTCATCGCGTCGGACTGGATGTCGGACTCGCGAATCGGCGTCAGCCCCACCAGCGTCTTCTGGAGAGAGACCGTCTTCGACGTCACGAACTGCGCGTAGAGCCAGGCGGCGAGACGGTTCTTCTGGGGCGTCGACTCCATGAAGGTCCAGGAACCCACGTCCTGATACCCCTTCTTCATGCCGTCTTCCCAGTATGGGCCCACCGGTGACGGCGCCATGCGCCATTTGGGCGTGCCGTCCTCGTTGACCACCGGCAGACCTGGCTGCGTCATGTCGGCGGTGAAGCCGGTGTACCAGAAGATCTGCTGCGCGACATTGCCCTGCGCCGGTACCGGTCCCGCTTCGGAGAACGTCATGCCCTGCGCTTCCGGCGGCGCATAGGCATGCAGCCAGTCGATGTACTTCTGAGTCGCGAAGACCGCTGCCGGGCCGTTGGTCGCGCCGCCGCGGGTGACGTTCGAGCCCACCGGATGGCACTGATCGACGCGAATCCCCCATTCGTCGACCGGAAGACCGTTGGGAATGCCCTTATCGCCCGCTCCGGCCATCGAGAACCAGGCATCGGTGAAGCGCCAGCCCAGCGAGGGATCCTTCTTGCCGTAGTCCATGTGACCATAGACGCGCACGCCATCGATATCGTGGACATCGTTGGTGAAGAAGTCGGCGATATCCTCGTAGGCCGACCAGTTCACCGGCACGCCCAGCTCGTAGCCGTACTTTTCCTTGAATTGCTGCTTGATCTCCGGGTCATCGAACCAGTCGGCGCGGAACCAGTAGAGATTGGCGAATTGCTGGTCGGGTAACTGGTAGACCTTGCCGTCAGGCCCCGTGGTGAACGACAGGCCGATGAAGTCGTCGAGATCCAGCGTCGGCGACGTGACCTCGGCCCCGTCGCCCTCGATCATGTCGGAAATCGGCACCACCTTGCCGTAGCGCGCGTGGGTGCCGATCAGATCCGAATCGTTGACGTAGGCATCGTAGATATTGCGACCGGACTGCATCTGCGTCTGCAGTTTCTCGATCACATCCCCTTCCTGAACCAGATCGTGGGTCAGTTGGATACCAGTAATCTCGCTGAACGCCCGGGCCAGCACTTCGGATTCGTATTTATGGGTCGTGAGCGTTTCCGAAACCACATTGATCTGCATGCCGCGATACGGCTTGGCGGCATCGATGAACCACTGCATCTCCGCCATCTGCTGTTCGGGCGTGAGCGTCGAGGTCGAGAACTCGTCGTCCAGCCAGCGTTTGGCGGCGTCCTGGTACTGATCGGCAACCGCAACTCCCGATACGGCCATCAGCCCCGCGAGACTGACCCCGACGCCGATGCCTAGCGGCGTTCGGCGAGACGATTTGGCGTGCTTGATATCGAACATAGCGTTAACCCCCGTTTGTTATCCTTCGCTTTTTCCTGCCGTGGCGCTATCCGATGCAGATAATGATCCCGGTCGGTGCGTTACCCCCATTTCATGATGATTGCCATTCCCGCCATACAGAGACCGGTGGCGAGCCAGAGCGGCCAGTCGGTCAATGCCAGCACCAGCAGATGCACGTATGCCGATGCCAGCAGGCCGATGAACAGCCGGTCGCCGCGCGATGTGACCAGCGGCAGGAACCCTTTGCGTTCGCGCCCGGGCGATACGGTCTGCCAGACCGTCATCGCCACCAGCATCAGCGCGATCGCCGAAAAGAACAGTGCCGTCGGTAGTGTCCAGGCCATCCAGCCCATGATGATCTCCTCTCTTTCCGGCGAGCCGATCAGACGCGGCCCAGGGCAAAGCCCTTGGCAACGTGATTGCGCACGAAGTAGATCACGGCGATGCCGGGCAGCAGTGCCACCACGCCGGCTGCCGCCAGTACGCCCCAATCGATGCCGGATGCCGATACCGTGCGGGTCATCTGCGACACGATCGGCTTGGCGTCGACCGAAGTCAGCGTCCGCGCCAGCAGCAGCTCCACCCACGAGAACATGAAGCAGAAAAACGCGGTGACACCGATGCCGGGCCGAATCATCGGCAGGAAGATGCGGACGAAGAACTTGGGAAAGGTATAGCCGTCGATATAAGCCGTTTCGTCGATCTCCTTCGGCACCGACGACATGAAGCCCTCCAGAATCCACACCGCCAGCGGCACGTTGAACAGGCAGTGCGCCAGCGCCACGGCGATCGGCGTATCGAACAGCCCCACCGCCGAATAGAGCTGGAAGAACGGCAGCAGGAACACCGCCGGTGGCGCCATCCGGTTGGTCAACAGCCAGAAGAACATGTGCTTGTCGCCCAGGAATCGGTAGCGCGAGAACGCATAGGCGGCCGGCAGCGCCACCAGCAGCGAGATCAGCATGTTCATTGATACGTAGCTGAGGGAGTTGAGATAGCTCGTGTACCAGGTCGGCTCGGTGAAGATGACCCGGTAATTGTCCAGCGTCGGCGCCGCCGGCCACAGGGTGAGGCCGCCAAGAATTTCCCGGTTCGACTTCAGCGACATGTTGACGAGCCAGTAGATCGGCACCAGCACGAACAGCAGATAGATCAGCATCACCAGGCTTTTACGCAATCTCATGGCGGCGTCATCCCTTGTTGTCGTTATGCGTCATGGCGGTGTAGAACACCCAGGTCACCAGCAGGATGATCAGAAAATAGATCAGCGAGAACGCCGCGGCCCGGCCCAGGTCGAACTGTCCCAGCGCCATCTGGGTCAAAGTCTGGCTCAGGAACGTCGTCGCCGTACCCGGCCCGCCGCCGGTGAGCACGAACGGCTCGGTGTAGATCATGAAGCTGTCCATGAAGCGCAGCATCACCGCGATCAGCAGCACGTTCTTGAGCTTCGGCAGCTGGATGTAGCGGAACACCGCCCAGGACGAGGCACGATCGATTCGCGCGGCCTGGTAGTAGACGTCCGGAATCGAGCGCAGCCCGGAGTAGCACAGCAGCGCCACCAGCGACGTCCAGTGCCAGACATCCATCACCAGCACCGTCGTCCAGGCGTCCCGCGGGTTGGAGGCGTAGTTGTAGTCGAGCCCGAGGCTGTTGAGGATCCAGCCATAGAGGCCGATATCCTCCCGGCCGATGATCTGCCAGATCGTCCCTACCACGTTCCAAGGCACCAGCAGCGGCAGTGACAGCAGGATCAGGCTGACCGGCACGCCCAGCCCCCGCCGCGGCATGGACAGCGCGACGATGATGCCTAGCGGTACCTCGATGGCCAGCACACAGAACGAGTAGATGAACTGGCGCACCAGCGAATCGTGCAGCCTCGGATCCGCCAAAATTTCCCGATACCATTCCGTCCCCACGAAATAGCGCGTGCTCGGGTCGAAGATGTCCTGCACGGAGTAGTTGACCACCGTCATCATCGGAATGATGGCGCTGAACGCCACCAGCACGAAGACGGGCAGCACCAGCCACCAAGCCTTGTTGTTATAGGGTTTCATGGCACGATCTCCACCAGCCGGTCATCACGATAGAAACGTTGCCAGGCCGCCGGGAACGCCAGCCCGACACGCCCTTCCGGTACGAGCTGCTCTTCACCCAGACGCGCCTTGATCACGGACGCCGACGGCGTGTCGAGACGCACATCGACGATCTTGAAGGTGCCCTGGTCCTGGACCAGATCCACCTGGCCGTGCAGCGTCGACGCCTCGGGAGCGACGAGCTGCACGAACTCCGGCCGGATACCGAGCTGCAGACGCCCTTCGCCCCCTCGGCGCAGCTGCGCGACGATCCATTCCTCCACCGGCAGCGCTCGCCCCTCGAGCTCGATCCCCGCCGAGCCCAGCACGATGTCGAGCAGGTTCATGCCGGGGCTGCCGATGAAGTAGCCGACGAAGGTATGTTGCGGATTCTCGAACAGCTCCCGCGGGGTACCGAACTGCACGATCTGGCCCTGGTACATCACCGCGATCTTGTCGGCGAAGGTGGAAGCCTCCAGTTGATCGTGGGTGACGTAGACCATCGTCACGTTGAAGCGCTGATGGATCTCCTTGAGCTTGCGCCGCAGCCGCCACTTCAGTTGCGGATCGATCACCGTCAGCGGCTCGTCGAACAGGATTGCTGCCACGTCGTCGCGCACCAGGCCGCGCCCCATCGACACTTTCTGCTTCTCGTCGGCGGTCAGATTGTGCGCCTTGCGGCTCAACAGCGGCTCGATCTCCAGTGCCTCGGCCACCTCGCGCACGCGCTGATGAATACGGTCGCGGGAATGTCCCTGGTTGCGTAGCGGAAACGCCAGGTTGTCGAACACCGTCATGGTGTCGTAGACCACCGGAAACTGAAAAACCTGGGCAATGTTGCGCTGCTGCGGGCTAAGGTCGTTGACCGACTTGCCGTCGTAGAGCACCCGCCCCTCGGACGGCACCAGCAGTCCGGAGATGATGTTGAGCAACGTGCTCTTGCCGCAACCCGAAGGGCCCAGCAAGGCATACGCGCCACCCTGCTCCCAGACATGATCCATCTGCCTCAGCGCGTAGTCGGCCGGCTTCGAAGGGGTGCCGTGGTAGCTGTGCGCCAATTGCTCCAAGCGAATTTCCGCCATGTCCGACTCTCCTTACACGCTGGCGAGCGTTGGTCGCGGCGAGGATGGCGACAACACCAGATCCCCGTCCGGCTCGAACACGAACAGCTGGCGACAGGCCACCTGCATCTCCAGAGCCTGGTCGACGCCGAACTCGTGAATGCCGATCAGGTGCGCCACCAGGTCGATCCGGTCATGCGATAGATGCAGGAACGTCTCGGAACCGCTGATCTCCGCCACACGGACGATGACCGGCAGGCGAAACGCTGGCTCATCGAGCGGCTGCAGCGACCAGTGGTGTGGTCGGATACCCACCTGGTACTCACCGGCCGGCAGCGAACGCCACACGTCCGGCAGCGGCTGATGCAAGCCAGCAATCCGACACTCCTCGCCGCGTATCGTCATCGGCATCAGATTGATGGGCGGCTCGCCGAACAGGCTCGCCGCCTCCCGGTTGCAAGGGTGGCGATAGACCTCGTCGCTGGGGCCGCTCTGGACGATCCGGCCTTGGTGCAGCAGCGTGGTCGTGCCGCCCAGCGCCAGCGCTTCCGCGGGTTCGGTAGTGGCGTAGACGGCGATGGTATGGCGCGACTCGAACAGCTTGCGCATTTCCACCCGCAGAGCTTCGCGCAGCTTGTAGTCGAGGTTGACCAGTGGTTCGTCGAACAGTACCAGGTCGGCGTCCTTGACCAGTGCGCGAGCCATCGCCGTGCGTTGCTGCTGGCCGCCGGAGAGCTCCTGCGGGTATCGTCCCAGCAGGTGCTGGATGCCCAGCATCGCGGCGGTCTCCTCGACTCGTCGGGCGATCTCCTGATGAGATACCTTGGCCTGCTTGAGCGGCGAAGCGATGTTGTCGAAAACCGTCAACGTGGGATAGTTGATGAACTGCTGATAGACCATCGAGACATTGCGCTGGCGTACCGGCACATGGGTCATGTCCCGTCCGCCAAGATGCACCGTTCCCCGATCCGGCATATCCAGGCCGGCCATCAGCCGCATCAACGTCGTCTTTCCCGCCAGCGTATGCCCCAGCAGCACATTGAACGACCCTGGCTCCAGCGTCAGGCAGGCATTATCGATATAGGTCTCGCCCCGCACGGACAGTGTCACGTTGTCGAGTTGTAATGACATGAGTGGCGCCGTTCCTTTTTCTCTTTCGAGCATCCTAGAACAGCCGTTTCATAAAGCTATACGACCAAAAAAGGAATCAGCGTCACTAATAAAAAAAGAATTCTATTTGTTTGATTTGAATGAACTTAAAATATTTAACACCTTAGTCTTAACCACTAATGTCCAACATGTAGCACTCGTTTTACGATAATAACGGTAGTGGAAAGAGGCGGGTTTCCAACACTACTTGTTCGGAAACCAACACGGTCGGCGAAAGCGAATGGCGTTTCGATGACCGATGACGATTCGTCAGCGGCGGATGGCGGATGGCGGATAATCAAGATGGAATGACGGATACAAAAAACCCCGAGCCGGAGCTCGGGGTTTCGAAATCTGGTAGGACCAAGCGGATTTGAACCGCTGACCTCCACGATGTCAACGTGGCGCTCTAACCAACTGAGCTATGGTCCTGTAGGTAGTCGTCACAAACCCAATCTGTATTGGTAGGACCGAGCGGATTTGAACCGCTGACCTCCACGATGTCAACGTGGCGCTCTAACCAACTGAGCTACGGTCCTGCTTCGTGTTGCGGCGGGCTCGCCGTGACAACGGATGCGAATTCTACCCGGGCAGCCGCGGAATGCAACCCTCTACACATAAAAAATTTTCGCCAACTGCCTGTCATGTCGAGACAATTCGTTTTCGGCCGGCGAGCGACGCGCCATCTACCGCAATGCCACGTCGCATCGCCTGAATACCGCTGCCCATTGGCACCTGTCATCAGACCGGCAACAGGCGCTGCCACATCAGCGCGGCAACCACCGCGCCCGCCAGCGGCCCGACGATGGGAACCCAGGCATACTGCCAGCCCGAGTCCCCCTTGCCGTGAATGGGCAGCACGGCGTGAGCCAACCTCGGCCCCAGATCCCTTGCGGGATTGATCGCGTATCCGGTAGGCCCGCCCAGCGATAGCCCGATCGCCCAGACCAGCATGCCGACCAGATAAGGCAGCAGACCGTCGCTGATCGTCCCGGAGCTGGCGATCGCGCCGATGCCGAAGATCAGCACCAGCGTACCAATGAGCTCGCAGAGCAGGTTGCCGGTCCGGTGCGAGACCGCCGGATCGGTACAGAATACCGCCCGCTTGACCGCGCTATCCTCGGTACACCGCCAGTGAGGCAGATAGGCGAGCCAGACGCCGATCGCCCCCGCGAAGGCGCCCGCCATCTGAGCGGCGATCATCGAGCCTACCAGCTCGACCCCCTGATGGATGCCCAGAATCCATTTGGACAAGGTAACGGCGGGGTTGAGATCGGCCTGCGGCGATCCGGTGGCCATCGCCACGAAGACGCCGATCATGACCGCAAAGCCCCACCCCGTCGCGATGACGATCCACCCCGAACCGTTACCCTTGGTGTTGGTGAGCACGACATTGGCGACGACACCACCGCCGAACACGATCAGGAACATCGTGCCGAGGAATTCGCCGCGCATGACCTCCCAGATCATGCTTCCGCACCTGTCTGGTCACGACACTTCACGCGGGATATGGCATCGAGCCAGCCGCTGTAGAGCCGTTCCCGCTCGGCTTCTGTCATCTGCGGTTCGAAGGTGCGCTCGCAGCGCCAGAGCGCGCTGATCTCCTCGAGGTTCGAATACCAGCCGACCTGCAGGCCGGCCAGATAGGCCGCACCCAGCGCGGTGGTCTCCAGAATCGTGGGCCGATCCACCGGGACGCCCAGCATGTCCGCCAGGAACTGCATGACCCAATTGTTGCTGACCATGCCGCCGTCCACGCGCAGGCGGTCGATGCGAGCCTCGATGTCGTCGTCCATGCAACCCTGCAGATCGCGCGTCTGGTAGCAGACGGCCTGCAACCCGGCCGCCACGATCTCGGCGATACCGGTATCCCGCGTCAGGCCGAAGATCGCCCCTCTGGCCTGCGGATCCCAATGCGGCGCGCCCAGACCGGTGAATGCGGGCACGAGATAGACGCCGTGCCCCATCCGGGTCTTGCGCGCCAGCGCTTCGGTTTCGGAAGCCGTTCCGAAAAGCTTGAGGCCGTCCCGCATCCATTGCACGGTGGCACCCGCCACAAAAATGCTGCCTTCCATGGCGTAGGTTGGCTTGCCGTTCAGGCGGTAGGCCACCGTCGTCAGAAGACGGTTTCTGGAAACCTCCGGCGTATCGCCGGTATTCATGATCATGAAACAGCCGGTGCCGTAGGTGCTCTTGCACATGCCGGGCGAAAAGCACGTCTGGCCGATCAGCGCGGCCTGCTGGTCACCGGCAATCCCCGCGATGGGGATCGGCCCGCCCAGCAATTCCGGCGTGGTGATGCCGAACTCGGTACTGGAGTCGAGCACTTCGGGCATGAGCGACGCCGGAATCTGGAACAGATCGAGCAGCTCCTGATCCCAGGCCTGGGTATGGATGTTGAACAGACAGGTACGGCAAGCGTTGGTCGCATCGGTGGCGTGCACCTTGCCGCCGGTGAGCTTCCACAGCAGGAAGCTGTCGACCGTCCCGAAAGCCAGATCGCCACGCTCGGCCCGCTCCCGGGCGCCTTCCACGTTGTCCAGCAGCCAACGAAGCTTGGTCGCCGAGAAGTACGGGTCGATCAGCAGCCCCGTGCGCTCCTGGATGAAGTTCTCGTGGCCCTGCTGGATCAGTTCCCGGCAATAGCTGCTGGTGCGTCGGTCCTGCCAGACGATGGCGTTGTGAAGCGTTTCGCCCGTCTTGCGATCCCACAGCACAGTGGTTTCGCGCTGGTTGGTGATCCCGATGCCGGCAACGTCGCTGGAGGAAACGCCCAGGTTCTGCATCACCTGACGAGAGGTTCGCAACACCGACTGCCAGATGTCGTCGGTATGGTGCTCGACCCAGCCGTCATGCGGAAAATGCTGCGCGAACTCTTCCTGAGCCACGCCCGCGACCTGACCCTGGCGGTCGAACAGTATCGCCCGGGAGCTCGTCGTTCCCTGATCGATAGACAGAATATATGAGGCCATCGTTTCACTCCTTGCTGGTCACGTTCAGCCGGAACGCAACCCATGATCGGAATCGCTACACCGGAAGGTTCGTTTTCAGGCTATCAACCTATTTTCATTTTCGATTAACAACAATATGAATTCGCTTTCCAACACTTAGACCATGGTCGAACCAGTGCGAGGCGCCGCGGCCTTATCCGAAGCGACGGCAATGCGGCCGGCTTTGGTAAACTGGCGCCAACCCACTCTTTCTAGAAACGCCTTCTAGAAACACTTTGTAGAGCCAATCAACTCTTTCCAGAATAGCCATTGGGCCGCGGCAGGGAACCAACATGACACAGCAGGAACGTCACGCAGCCATCGTCGAACTGGTCAAGCGCCAGGGCTATGCGTCGATCGAACAACTCGCGAGAGACTTCGATGTCACGCCCCAGACGGTGCGCCGGGATCTCAATCAACTGGCGGAAGAAGGTGTCATCAAGCGCGTCCACGGCGGCGCCGGGCTCGAGTCGAGCACGGTCAACACCGCCTATCACACCCGCAAGACGTTGAACCTGGACGCCAAGCGCCGTATCGCCGAGATGCTGGCCAGACATATTCCCGATTCTTCGTCGCTGTTCATCAACATCGGGACCAGCAACGAATTCATCGCCGAGGCGCTATGCCAGCACAGCGGGCTCGAAGTCATTACCAACAACCTCAACGTGGCCGCCATTCTGCAGCACAAGACCGACTTCAACGTCATCGTCGCCGGCGGCCAGGTTCGCTCTCGCGACGGCGGCATCATCGGCGAGGCCACCATCGATTTCATCAACCAGTTCAAGGTGGACTACGGCATCATCGGGATCAGCGGCATCGATGGCGATGGCTCATTGCTGGAGTTCGACTACCAGGAAGTCCGCGTGGCGCAGGCCATCCTGCGCAACTCCCGCCAGGTCTTCCTGGCAGCGGATCACTCGAAGTTCCATCGCAACGCCGTGGTACGCCAGGGCAATCTCAGCCAGATCAACGCCTTCTTCACCGACCGCCAACCCCCGGAGATGCTGTGTCGTCTGATGCGCGAGCATGACGTCGCGCTTTACGTCGCCGACCCGTCGGTCCCCGCCGACAGGGAAGCCGTCACGGCCTATTCCGGCTGAAATCTTTACCCTTTTCTGTCGATAAAGCCGGCCTCGTGCCGGCTTTGTCGTTTTGCCATATAGCCCCGACGACTGCGCTTCCCCTCCCCAATTGGTCTATGAAAACACCTTGCCGCTATTGATGTTCGAAAGTGATTAAACTATTTTCGCAATCGAACATATCCAACTCCCTCACCTTTCCGGAGGACGGCATGGCCTCAACGACAGAGCACCACGTTTACGATCTCATCGTTGTCGGAGGTGGCATCAACGGTACTGGCATCGCCAACGACGCCGCCGGAAGAGGCCTTTCCGTGCTCCTGTGCGAACAGGCCGATCTGGCCAGTGCGACCTCCTCAGCCAGCAGCAAGCTGATTCATGGTGGCCTGCGCTATCTCGAGCATCGGGAATTCCGTCTGGTTCGCGAGGCGCTGAGAGAGCGTGAAGTCATGCTGCGCAAGGCGCCTCACATCGTCTGGCCGCTACGTTTCATCCTTCCGCACCAGCCCCATCTGCGTCCGGGCTGGATGATTCGTACCGGGCTGTTCCTCTACGATCACCTGAGCCACCGGGACAGCCTGCCCAACGCCAGGAGCCTGCGCTTCGGCAGCGAGAGCCCGCTGGTGCCGACGATCAAGCGCGGGTTCGAATACTCAGACTGCTGGGTGGATGATGCCCGGCTGGTGGTCCTCAATGCGCTGCAGGCGCAGGAAAAAGGCGCGGACATCCGGGTTCGCACCCGCTGCACCGAGGCTCGCGAGGAATCGGGGCACTGGGTGGTCAGCCTCGAAGACCGGGACACCGGCGAACGCCACGAGCATCGGGGCAAGGTGCTGGTCAACGCCGCCGGCCCCTGGGTGGAATCCTTCGTCAAAGGCAATGCCAAGCGTGATTCGCGTTACGGCATTCGCATGATTCAGGGCAGCCACCTGATCGTGCCGCGACTCAACGACGACGATCGGGCCTACATTCTTCAGAACCAGGATGGTCGCATCGTTTTCGTGCTCCCCTACCAGCAGCGTTTCAGCCTGATCGGCACGACCGATCGCCGCTACCAGGGCGACCCGGCCAAGGTCAGCATCAACGACGAAGAGATCGACTATCTGCTCGATGTACTCAACGCGCACTTCGTCAGGAAGCTGAGCCGAGCGGATGTCATCTCGACCTATGCCGGCGTCCGCCCGCTGTGCGATGACGAGTCGGAAAACCCCTCCGCCATGACGCGCGATTACACGCTCGATCTCGACAAGCACGGTGCCCCGATGCTGTCGATCTTCGGCGGCAAGATCACCACCTATCGCAAGCTTGCCGAAGCGGCCATGCACAAACTGCAACCGCTGCTGCCGCACATGGGGCAAGCCTGGACGGCCGACGCTCGACTCCCTGGCGGGGATATCGAATCGCGTCAGGCATTCGTCACACAGTTGCTGCGCGAGTATCCGTTCCTCGGCCGGGAGCGTGCCGAACGCTTTGGCTCCAGTTACGGCACGCTGTGCCTTAATTTCCTGGAAGGCAAACTGAGCCAGGAAGACCTCGGCCAGCATTTTGGCGGCGGCTTGACGCGCGCCGAGGTCGACTACCTGATCGAACACGAATGGGCACATGGCAGAGAGGATATTCTGTGGCGTCGCAGCAAGCTGGGGCTACGTTTGACCCAGGATGAACAACAGGCGCTGACGCACTACCTGGAGCAGCATCCGGCCATCGCCAATCAGGGGGTTTTTTCCAAGGTTTCATGAGCTAGGTTCATGAACGCGGCCCGGGCAAGATGGCTGTGAAGTTCCTGGCCAACCCCTTCTAAAGTCTCACGAATTTCGCTCTGTCGGGAATCGTCGCCAGGCCATACTGGCCGTGGGTGCCGGTCATGTTTCTGTTAACCTTGGCCGAACACGGCGTCCTATCCCGACACAAGGAACCACCAGTTGCTGCAACTTCTTCTTACCGGTCTCGGCTGCCTCGTCCTGCTGATCACCATGGCGCCCTACATGCGGATCCGTCACTGGAGTGTTCGCAGTTTCGATTTCCCGCTGCTCCAGATCGCCATCGTCGCCACCGTACTGGCACTGGTTCAGCTCGCTTTTCATCCCGATGCCTGGTGGCACTGGGCCGGGATCGCCGCCAGCGGGGTCGCCGCCGCCATTCAGTGGGTGCGAATCTACCCATGGACGCCTTTGGCTCGGCGCACCGTGGTCAAGGCCAAGTCGCACGAGCCGGAGGGCGAGCTCAAGCTGCTCATCTCCAACGTGCTGACGCCCAATCGCCAGGCCGACAAACTGATCGCTCTCGTCGAGAAGCACCAGCCCGATATTCTGCTGACCCTGGAATCCGACCAGTGGTGGGGAGATCAGCTGGATGCCGCCATTGGCGAAGCGATGCCGGAAGCCGTGCGCATTCCTCTCGACAATCTTTACGGCATGCACCTCTATTCCCGGCTATCGCTGGAAGACGTCGAGGTCCAGTGGCTGATCCAGGACGACATCCCCTCGATTCATGCCTGGGTCAAACTCAGGAGCGGTAAGCGCATTCGCTTCCACGCGCTGCACCCGCGGCCGCCCGCACCCTCGGAAAGCGACGAATCATTATGGCGAGATGCCGAATTGCTGCTGGTCGGCCAGACGATTGCCAAGAACAACTGCCCGACCATCGTTGCTGGCGATCTCAACGACGTGGCGTGGTCACCCACGACCAAACTGTTCTGCAAGATCAGCGGCATGCTCGATCTGCGACGGGGCCGCGGCCGGTATAGCACCTTCCATGCCAAGTATCCCCTGCTGCGCTGGCCACTGGATCATGTATTCGTGACCGAGCATTTCACGCTCGTTCATATGCAGCGGTTGTCCGAGATCGGGTCGGACCATTTCCCGATTCTGGTCACGCTATGTCACAACCCTTCTCGCGCCGACGAGAACGAGTCCGAAAAGGCCGACATGGAGGAGCGCGAAGAGGCTGCGGACACCATCGAAGAGGCTCAGGAACGGCGTGGCGAAGCGCCGGTTTGAGGCCGTCTCCGCAGCGATAGTCTTACAGACGACAACGCCACCCGAACGGGTGGCGTTGTCGTCTTGCTTTCGGCCGGGAACGTCGGAATAACGACGTTCGGAGAAGGAATCCATTCGAAGTCGTTACTCCGGAATTCCCCCTTCGGTCAGTTTGGCGGGATCGAGCAGACGCTCCAGCTCCTCACGGGAGAGATCGGTCTCTTCCTCGGCGACATCAATGATCGGCCGCCCTGCCTGATAGGCTTTCTTGGCCACCGCCGCTGCCGCGTTGTAACCGATCACCGAATTGAGCGCCGTCACCAGAATCGGGTTGCGGGACAGCGGGCTCACGATGTTGTCGCGACGCACGTTGAACGTGGCGATGGCGCGGTCTGCCAGCAGGCGGCTGACGTTGGTCAGCAGCGTGATCGAACCCAGCAGATTGTGCGCGATCAGCGGCAGCATGACGTTGAGCTGGAAATTGCCGCTTTGCCCGCCGACGGTGATCGCCGCATCGTTACCGATGACTTGTGCCGCAACCTGGGCGGCGGACTCGGGAATCACCGGGTTGACCTTGCCCGGCATGATCGAACTGCCCGGCTGCAGCGCCTCCAGCTCGATCTCCCCCAGACCGGCCAGCGGGCCGGAGTTCATCCAGCGCAGATCGTTGGCGATCTTCATCACCGCGACGGCGTACGTCTTGAGATGTCCCGAAAGCTCCACCGCCGCGTCCTGCGACGCCAGGCTGGCAAAAAAGCTGTCGTTGGGGCGGAAATCGAGATGGGTATCGCTGGCCAGACGCTGCGCCACCTTGTCGGCAAACTCGGGATGCGCATTGACGCCGGTGCCGACCGCCGTACCGCCCAGGGCCAGGCGAGTGATACGCTTCAACCCGTCTTCCAGTCGCTCGATTGCCTGAGCGACCTGGCTGGACCAGCCGCCCAGCTCCTGGCTCAAGCGCACCGGCATAGCGTCCATCAGATGCGTGCGTCCGGTCTTGACCACGTCGTCGACGTCTTTCGCCTTGTCATCGATGACCGAGCGCAGGTAGCCGAGTGCCGGCAGCAGGCGCTCACGAACCTGAATCGCCGCCGCCAGATGGATGGCCGTGGGAATCACGTCGTTGCTCGACTGCCCCATGTTGACATGATCGTTGGGGCCGACTTCGAGCCCGTCACGGCTCGCGAGGTGAGAGATCACCTCGTTGACGTTCATGTTGGTCGAGGTGCCCGACCCCGTCTGGAACACATCGACCGGGAACTGGTCGGGATGCTTGCCGTCGATGATCTCGTCGGCCGCGGCCACGATAGCTCTGGCTCGGGCTTCGTCCAGCAGCCCCAGCTCCTGATTGACCTGCGCCGCAGCACGCTTGATACGGGCCACCGCCGCGATGAATGCCGGTGGCAACGGCTGACCACTGACCGGAAAATTGTTCACCGCACGCTGCGTTTGAGCGCCGTAGAGCGCGCTCTCCGGAACTTCCAGTTCGCCCATGCTATCGCGCTCGACTCGTGTCTGAGCCATGACCTTCTCCTATCGATGACGGATGAAATGCAAAGGCGCAGCCCGAACGTCGGACTACGCCTTCGAGACTCATTCAAGACTAGCAGCCGGAGCATGCCCCGTCCGGTTCGAGGCTCAATCGAAATCGATGATCTGACGTATCGCCTCGCCACTCGCCAGACGGTCGAAACCGAGGTTGATCTCGTCGAGTTTCAACCGGTGCGTCAGCAGCCGATCCACCGGCAGGCGGCCGGACTGGTAGAGCGCGATGTATTCGGGCACGTCCAGCGACGGCACGTGACCGCCCAGGTAGGAGCCCTTGAGCGTGCGCTCCTCGGCCACCATGCGCGTCGGGCTGATGGCGAATCGCACGTCGGGATGCGGCAACCCGGAAGTGACGGTCGTGCCGCCACGGGCGGTGGACTCGTAGGCGAACTCCAACGCCTTGGACACACCCGCGAACTCGGCCGCGATGTCCACCCCACCGCCGCTAATCTCGCGCACCTGCTCCACCGCATCCTGATCGCCGCTGTTGATGATATGCGTGGCACCCATCGCCTTGGCGGTTTCCAGCTTTTCCGGCGCGATATCGGCCGCAATCACCTGCCGCGCGCCGCCACCGACGGCACCCATGACCGCCGCCAGACCGACGCCGCCCAAGCCGACGACCAGCACCGACTGGCCCAACCGCAGTCCCGCCGTATGCACCAGCGCACCGACGCCTGTCAGCACGGCGCATCCGAACAGCGCCGCGATATGGAAAGGCAGGTCCGGATCGATCCGGGTCAGGGAGCGGCGCGACGCCACCGTGTACTCGGCAAAACCGGAAACGCCGATATGGTGATAGATCTTCTGGCCATTCTTGTGCAGACGCATCCCGCCACCCAGCAGATGCCCGGCGGTGTTGGCTGCCGCACCGGGCTTGCACAGCGCTGCCCGCCCGGAAAGACACGACGAACACGTGCCACAACTGGGCGCAAAGGAGAACACCACGTGGTCGCCGGGGGCGAGATCGGTCACACCCTCGCCGACTTCGGCGACTTCACCGGCCGCCTCGTGGCCCAGGACCATGGGCAACGGGCGCGGACGATCGCCATTGATCGTGGAAAGATCCGAATGACACAGACCGGCGGCACGCATCTTGACCAGCACCTCCCCCGGCCCTGGCCCATCCAGCTCGACCTCCTCGACCGACATCGGCAGCGACTCCCGATACGGGCGAGGCCTCTTCATTTCATGAATCACGGCGGCACGAATTTTCATACAAGCTCTCCAGTGATACGCGATCAGTAGCGCCTACCATCGACGCCGGTCGACGGGCACTGTCATGCAATGGATGTATCGATCGGTCGCCTCGCCGATCAAGCGTAGTATTCCGGGGCGTGACGGAAGGTTGGCCATGCCTCGGGATCGTGTCCGGTCACCACCAGCGCACCGGTCTTTTCCGCCAGGGCATGCAGTTTTCGAACGGAGCGCACCGCATCGACGGTCGAGGCCAGAAAGCCCGGCAGAGCCTTTTCGTCCCAATGATCGGTGGTATAGGCAGCATCCACGGCCAGCAGCACCGGCCCGGTTTCCGGCAAGCGAAGCAGGAAACTGGAATGTCCCGGCGCGTGCCCAGGCGTGAAGATGAACCGGATCGTGTCGTCGCCGAAGACATCGTAGCCATCGTCGTGGTCTTCCAGCAGATGCCATTTCACGTCGGGCCGATCGAAATCCGCACGAATGTAGCCACCCGCCGAAAACCAATCCGGCGCCATCGCATACTCGTATTCGCAGCGTCGCACGATATGGATGGCATTCGGGAAGCGCCCGGTGGCACCGGTGTGGTCCAGATGCAGATGGCTGTGCAGAACATAGCGAACGTCGGCGGGTTCGATCCCGAACGCCTTCAAGGCCTGGACGCAGCCCTCTTCTTCCCGCATGACCGGCCAGTAGACAGAAGTGATATCGCCCCAGTATCCCTTCGGATCGCTCGCGCATTCGACCGCGCACCCGCCGTCGATGACCACGTTGCCCTTGGGATGAGTGATCAGATACCAGGGAACGGGGATCTCGTAATCATCCAGTCCCGCGTTCATCTTGATGTTGCACACACGACACTTCAGCGTTCCTGTCTGGAACATATAGAGACGTGGAGCGGCCATGACATCCCTCCTGAAACGGGCAATTTCGGATAGAACCCATCTGGCGTGACGACATCGCCATCCCTTTCAAAGCCACGGCGAACCCTTTACCGTCAAGGGGGAGCGAATGTCTCGTCCGTCGATCTTGCAGCGACGATGGAGCTGCCAACGCAGCCAGTATAGGCACGCCCATTCTCGGCTGACCAGTCAAACTTTGGTCTCACAGATCAGCGCCATTTTTACGAAACGTCGATGAAATGGTCATCGAGCGCATCCACACCAACGTTACCAAGGAGCCAACTCCATGTGGCATCGTCAACAGTTCTCGCTCAAACCCCGTTCGCGCGGCTTTCATCTGGTCACCGACGAGATTCTCGGCGCGCTTTCCGGCATGCACGACATCCGCACCGGGCTTCTGCATCTGCAGCTGATGCATACCTCCGCATCACTGACGCTCAACGAGAATGCCGACCCCGACGTGCGGCACGACATGGCGCTGTTCGCCAGCAAGCTGGCACCGGAAAACCTGCCCGGCATGCGGCATACGCTCGAAGGCCCGGACATGCCCGCCCACGTACTGGCCAGCCTGTTCGGCGCCGAACTGACCCTCGCGGTCGACAAAGGACGCCTGCTCACCGGCACCTGGCAAGGCATCTGGCTGGGCGAACATCGCGAGCATGGCGGTGCCCGGAAGATCACCGCCACATTGATGGGCGAGTAATCAACCGAGTCATTACGCTCCTTTCAAATAATCGTAGTGATATCGTTTGAAAAGCTGGCGAGCGAAGATCAGGCAAGGCAAAAATCGGCGTAACTATTCAGGTCACGCTGCCTGATCCAGGCCGTCCCGACGCATGAATTCGGGCACTTCACCGGCAAACAACTGTTCCAGTGCGGTGTGCGCTGCCAGGCCCTGCTTGACCGCCGTCGAGAGGAAGCTGCGCATCCGGCAGAAGATCTCGGCACCTTCCCAGGAGCGGAAACAGCCTGAAATCTTCTGCTGGACCTTGGTCATCCGCAGGTCACGCTCCCCTTGGTTATTGGTGAAGGGCGCGGCGGGGTCGTCGAGGAAACGCAGCACGTCGTCCTCGTACGCCTGGAGACGTTCGAGCAG
>NZ_JAXOVV010000034.1:0-28197 GCF_036663415.1 Salinicola sp. 4072
AAGAGCCTGGAGGGTAGAATCGGTCATGGCGTATCCACTCGTGTTGGTTGAGATCTTGGTCGTGATCAATCAACAGGATACGCCACCCTTCCTACCTCCTCCCATCCACCAGACTTGAGCTTAACTCCTTCACGCTGCGCCAGAGCCGCTCAACGAAGATGTTGTCCTGGTAACAGCCCTTGCCATCCATGCTGATCCGGACCTCATGGGCTTCCAGCACGTCAGTAAACGCCTTACTGGTGAACTGGCAGCCTTGATCCGTGTTGAAGACCTCGGGCGACCCATGGCGTGCCAGGGCATCTTCCAAGGCATCGACGCAGAAGTCGGTGTCCAGGGTATTCGATATTCGCCAAGCCAGCACACGGCGGCTGTGCCAATCCATAATGACCACCAGATACATGAATCCGCGTGCCATAGGAAGGTAAGTCACATCAGCTGCCCAGACTTGGTTGGGGCGATTAATGACCCGACCCCGCAGCAGGTAGGGGTAGATCCGGTGCCCCTCACCGGGGCGATTGGTGCGCGGCCTCGGATATACCGCCTGGAGCCCCATCTGACGCATCAATCGCTGGACTCGCTTGCGGTTCACTGGATGCCCCAGACGGTTGAGATAAACCGTCATCCGCCGTGAACCATAGACTGGCGTTCGCAGATGTTCCTCGTCGATCAGGCGCATCAGCTCCAGGTCATAGGCCCGCCGCTCTTTGCGCTGGTAATACACCGAGGACCGGCTGATACCGAGCAGCCGGCATTGGCGCCGGAGGCTGAGGTCAGGCGCCTGTGGCTCGACCAGTGCCAGGCACTGGGCCCGACTCAACGATCGAGCCTGCGTGACAAAAAATCGCGTTCCACCGTCAGCTTGCCGATTTCACGGTAGAGCGTATCGATTTCTTCTTGGGTCTTCTGGGCCGCCTTGCCGTCGCCCTTGCCCTCAAAGACTCCGGTGGCGTTATCCAGCAACTCGCGCTTCCACTGGCTCACCATGGTCGGATGAATCTCGAAGCGGGCAGCGATCTCTGACGTGGTCTGGTCGCCTTTGAGGGCGGCGAGGGCCACCTTGGCCTTGAAATCACTGCTGTACTGCCGGCGTTTCCTGCTCATGATCAGGCTCTCCTGGTCGGTCTGATCAGAGCTTAGCGCCTGGTCCGAATTTCGGGGACCACTTCAGAGACTGAGTCCATGCTTTACATACCCGACTTACCGATGATGCAGGCCGTCAGCAGGATAGACAGCCGTAGCCCCAGGAGCAGGAAGCAGCGCCGATTCCACATCGATCCAGTACTTAAAAGCGGCTTCCCTTTCACCGTACTATTTCACTACGCTACTTTTGGAACGGTAGAATGTCCGCTCGGGTAGATCGGCCAGCCCTTACAGCACTGCGCTTGAGCTTGAGAGGCACCACATTACTCCCAGGTTCAGGCTGTGCGCTCAGGTAACCAGGGCGCAGGTTACAAAGCATCTCGATGGTTTTTGACGGCAAGCCAATCCGATGCACGAGTTCGGTACGCTCAAAGATGCCGTTATCGACCAAAAGATGAGCACCGCGCATCATCAGCTTGGGCTGCTCGAACGCAAAACTATCATCGCCTGGCTCACCTTTCGTCCATTTACGCGCCGAGCGCCCCTTCCACAGCCTTAGTTCGAGCTGCTCCGATAGAAGCGATAAATCACGGCAACGCACGATCATTGAAGCGACAGAAACCTTCCAGCGCGATTTGAGCGACAGCAAATTATCGAGCGTCGGCCATACCACCTCTTGAGAGAAGCTTTCAGGCGGCATCAAGAAGGCACTGGCAAAGCGGTGTGCCTGACCTTCCAAAAGATCATAAAGCTCTTTTTTCGCATACTGGGAAGCCGGTATTTTGGAGTGAAGAACAACGTGTCCCAGCTCATGCGCTGCATCGAAGCGGTTGCGAATCGCGTTCGCTTTGTCTTCAGCGATAAGCACATACGGGCGGCCATCCAAAACCGACACATGGGAAACGCCATCCATCTTGACGTGGCCCAGGGTTGCACGGGTGCAAATGATCCCCGTATTCTCCATTACCTGGATGACATTCGGGATGGGGGCCGTACCGAGCTTCCAAGCCTCGCGGCATTCCCGCGCGATTTCCTCAATCTCTTCATCGCTAATCAGCCGGCAATCGTCGGCATCCAGCATTGGCACATTGACCTCAGGCCATTCCATCGCATCCTGAAAGAAATCGGAAATCTCTTGAAGCCAGGCCAAATATAACTGAGACCTTTCACGCGCCTGCTTGTGAGCAGCCGCTTGGGAGCGGAAAAAGTAAGGGCGCTGTTTCTCCTTCACGGCAGTGGGCACAGGCCTCAAAAACCACATGCGTGAGACACCAAACATACGACAAAGGCGTTCGAAGGAATCGGCCTCGGGCAGTTGGGAACCTTTCTCCCAAGCCGAAACAGTGCTGGAAGAGCGACATATCTGCTCCCCCAGCTCCGCCAGGGTTAAATCGTTTGCCATGCGCAACTGGTTCAAGCGCTGGCCCTGGAAGCCTTCAACCCCTGTTCTCATGTCACTCACTTCCACCTTCTTCGCTTTGATCCTCAGACTCGGCGCGGCGCAGCCCATCACGCAGGGCCGGATAAGCAATATCCTCAAGCCCGTCGCCTAGCTCATCGTAGTACTGCCAGAGCTGGCTCACATCCATGAACAGATGAAAGCCTGCTTTAGGATCGCTATATGGCACTGCAACCGCTATTCCAACAGGGCTGCTGTGATCACTTTCTGTCCATTTAGCTACATAAGGCAGAAGCAGCGCATGAAGTGAATCTTGGCTAGGCCCAAGAAGCGATGCAGAAGGGCTAAACAGGTCAGGATGCTGCCTTTCCAACCTTTTGTTTATCAGAGCCAACAAACGCCTAAAACCAGCATCTCGAACGGGAGGAACCCTACCTATCGTGATTACGCTGGTTGTGATCTGCAAACTACCAGCACGGATTAGCGCATAATGCCCACCTGCTGGCCGTGTAGCTTGGTTGATCACGTCGATGCCCTCATCCTCTGGCAACCCCAGCAGCGCCTCCTGCACCATGTAGTGGTGAGATTGCGGGCCAGGCCCTGCAAGGGGCACCTTCTGATAGGTAGCTTTGAGGTGACGATCGCTCTTATTGAACGCTGCCTCGACACTCTCAAGCACCCTCTGTAGATGGTGACGAGGCAGCTCCTGGCAGATGAAACGGCTGATTTCCTCTTGATTCACAACGGCTCCTCAGGTTGCAGGCAGCGATTTCTGCAATACGGATTGTAGATCCATATTTTCCTGTTATCCATTTCCACCAACCCAAATGTACAATTTTCCCTCATTGAATTGCTCGGACAGCCCAAGCGTCTCGACGCAGCCTAATGATCGACAGCCGCCAAAATGAAAAAAATAATCATTACCTTACAGAGGTGCCGCCCCATGGACGGCACCGGCTAATCATGCGGCATACGTAAGGTACTGGCTTCCCCTTCCCAGCTAGGCATTGCACACTGTACCGCCTACTTAGAACGTAAACTCTCGTACGCCACTTCCTCAGACTGCCATGACCATGGCCATACGGCGCTCCAGTTCTTCGTAGAACGCCTCGACGCGCTCAGCGATAGCCTGGAGCATCGCCTCATCCCGGTAGGCCCACTTCATGAACAGCGGCATACCCGGCCAGTAGCTGACGAAGTCGATCCATTCCCGCTCGCTGACCCACAGGCCGCCCTGACACTGGGCAACGTGCTCCGATGGAATCTCATCGGCCAGCAGCAACTCGATCTGGTACTTGGGCAGTTTGGTCTTGATCTCTATTAGGCCGTCGCGTCTACCAGGAAGCCGGGGAGTAGTAGCCACCCGAGGGTTGAAAATGATACCAACCTGCCTCCCGACGAAGCAGCCAGACGGAGCATTTAAAATTCGCGGGCCACAGGTTCTAGTTCGTGGCCGCGCGGCTGCGCCGGGTCTGGGAATCGGCAAGAACTGCAGTTGGACGAGAAGATCTGCGGTTCCGCGATCTGCGCCACAGCTATGCGAGCCTGCTGGCTCAGGCCGGAGAAAGCATGACAACGGTGCGGGATCTGTTGTGGCATTCGAGCCTGATCGTCACGAGTCGTTATGCCCACATGTTTGACCATGGGCTGGACGATATCGGGAAGCGGATACCGAGCTTTGGCGCGGCATTCTGCGACCAAAATGCGACCAAGCACTGAAACCAGAGCGAAAACGAGGAAAGGAAAACGAAGCTAAGTTACTGATTTTGCGGATGGTGCCGGCGGTCGGACTCGAACCGACACACTGTCTCCAGCGGCGGATTTTGAATCCGCTGCGTCTACCAATTCCGCCACGCCGGCAGCGGGGAGGCATTATACGGACACTCGGCCCGGCGTCAATCACCACGCTGACTTAATCGGTCGGGTGCTTTATGATGGCGCCCTTTCGAACGCTACCCGACCATCCTGATTCGAGCCGATACGCGACCTACGCCATGCAGCGCGCCGATTTTCATTTTGATCTGCCCGACGAGCTGATCGCTCGTTACCCTTCCGAACAGCGAACCGACTGTCGCCTGCTGTGCGTCGACGGTGAATCCGGTGCGCTGGAACATGCTCGCTTCCCCGATCTGTTGCCGAGGCTCGAACCCGGCGATGTGGTGGTATTCAATGATACCCGCGTGATTCCAGCACGCCTGTTCGGCCAGAAGGCGAGCGGCGGCAAGGTCGAGATGCTGCTGGAACGCCCGCTGGACGCCCACCGCGGCCTGGCGCACCTGCGTTCGAGCAAATCGCCCAAGCCAGGCACGGAGCTGATCTTCGAGGGCGATATACATGCCGTCGTCGAGGGCCGCCGAGACGCCTTGTTCGAACTGCGTTTCTTGGGCGAGACACCATTGATCGCCCTGCTCGAGCAGCACGGCCACATGCCGTTGCCGCCATACATCACCCGCGAGGACGAACTGGCGGACCGCGAGCGCTACCAGACCGTCTATGCCCGCCGCGAAGGCGCCGTGGCCGCCCCCACCGCCGGGCTGCACTTCGACGAGACGATGATGGAAGCCCTGCGCGCCAAAGGTGTCGAGACGGCCTTCGTCACGCTTCATGTCGGCGCCGGCACCTTTCAGCCGGTGCGCGTCGACGACATTCGCGAACATCACATGCACAGCGAGTGGCTGGAAGTCGATGAATCGGTCTGCGAACAGGTCAATCGCGCCCATGCCGCCGGCAACAAGGTCGTCGCCATCGGCACCACTAGCGTGCGTTGCCTGGAAACCGCCAGCCAGGGCGGCGATGGCGAGCTGGCGCCGTACCGTGGCGAGACCGATATCTTCATCTACCCCGGCTATCGCTGGCGCTGCGTGGATGCACTGGTCACCAACTTCCACCTGCCGGAATCGACGCTGTTGATGCTGGTCTCCTCGTTCGCCGGCTACGAGACCGTGATGCGCGCCTATCAGGAAGCCGTCGCCGAGCAGTACCGCTTCTTCAGCTATGGCGATGCGATGTTTTTGACTCGCCAGCCCAACTGATCCACAAACGCTTTGCACGCGGCTTCGGGCGCGTTGTCATAAGACGCAACTGAACCATACACGTTTTGCGCGCGATGTCAGGCGCGCCGATGTCACAGGCTTTGCGCGCGGCCTCGGGCGCGTCCATATCACAGGCTTTGCGCGCGGATTCGGGCGCGTTAAATCGCGCGGCTTCGGGCGCGTTAAATCAAGAGAGACACCATGCGAGACGAATGCTTCATGAAATTCGAGCGACTGGGCCAGGAAGGTCGCGCCCGTCGCGGCCGGCTGACCTTCCCGCGCGGCACGGTGGAAACGCCGGCCTTCATGCCGGTAGGTACCTACGGTACGGTCAAGGGCATGACGCCCAAGGATGTCGAGGCGATCGGCGCCGAGATCATCCTCGGTAACACTTTCCACCTGTGGCTACGGCCGGGCACCGAGGTGATCGAGGCCCACGGCGACCTGCATGGCTTCTCCCAGTGGCAAAAGCCGATCCTGACCGACTCCGGCGGCTTCCAGGTGTTCTCGCTCGGGGCAATGCGCAAGATCACCGAGCAGGGCGTGCATTTTCGCTCGCCGGTGGACGGCGCCAAGGTCTTCATGGGGCCGGAAGAGTCGATGGCAGTGCAGCGCTCGCTGGGTTCCGACGTGGTGATGATCTTCGACGAATGCACGCCCTACCCGGCCACCGAAGACGAGGCGCGAAAGTCGATGGAGCTGTCGCTGCGCTGGGCGGCCCGCTCTCGCGTGGCGCACGGAGATTCCCCCTCGGCGCTGTTCGGCATCGTTCAGGGCGGCATGTATCCCGACCTGCGCAAGCGCTCGCTCGAAGGGCTGCTGGAGATCGGCTTCGATGGGCTGGCGATCGGCGGTCTGTCGGTCGGCGAGCCCAAGGAAGAGATGATCGGCGTGCTGGATTATCTGCCGACCTGGATGCCGGAAGACAAGCCGCGCTACCTAATGGGCGTCGGCAAGCCGGAGGATCTGGTCGAGGGCGTACGTCGCGGTATCGACATGTTCGACTGCGTCATGCCGACCCGCAACGCCCGCAACGGCCACCTGTTCACCGCCGATGGCACCGTCAAGATTCGTAACGCGATTCATCGCCACGATACCAACCCGCTGGAAGCGGACTGCGACTGTTACACCTGCCAGCACTTTTCTCGCGGCTATCTACACCATCTGGATCGGTGTGGCGAAATGCTCGGTTCGATGCTCAATACGGTTCACAATCTTCGCTACTATCAGCGCCTGATGGCGGGTTTGCGCGGGGCTATCGAAGCGGGTACATTGGCCGACTTCGTAGCACAATTCTATCGGCGACGCGGACTGCCCGTGCCGCCCGGGGCCGATTGACAGGATTCAAACCGGCCGTCGGCCGGTGTACCGTTTCGTCAGTCTCATCCAGGTAACGGTTTCATTACACGACCATTTCCCTACACAACCTTCGGAGATACATCCATGCTGGACTTTTTCATCCCTGCGGCTCACGCCCAGGATGCGGGCGGCCCTGCCGGCGGTGGTATTGCCCAGATCATCATGCTGGTCGGCTTCGTGCTGATCTTCTACTTCCTGCTGTGGCGTCCGCAGTCCAAGCGCGCCAAGGAGCACAAGAAGTTGATCACCAACCTGTCCAAGGGTGACGAAATCGTGATCGGTGGCGGGCTGCTCGGCCGCATCACCAACGTGACCGACGATTTCATCAGCATGGAGATTGCCGAAGGCACCATCGTCAGCGTTCAGAAGAGCGCCGTGGCCTCCGTCCTCCCCAAAGGCACGTTGAAGTCGCTGTAATGCTCCTGGCTGCCGATGCTTCCCATCGGCAGCCATCTCTTTTTGCGACACTCTTCGCACGACGATCGTCGCCAGATCGTCATTGATTGAAAGGACAGGGCTTCCATGCTCAATCGTTACCCCCTGTGGAAGTATCTGCTGATACTCATCGTCTGTGTTGTCGGCGTCATCTACGCGTTACCCAATCTTTACCCACAGGACCCCGCCGTCCAGATCAGCACGACCAACGGTTCTCTCGGCGATCAGCAGCTCGACCGTGTCACCCGGGCGCTGGCCGAGGACGATATCCAGGTCAAATCGGCAGCGATGACCGGTAACAACACCGCCCTGATTCGGCTCACCGACGCCGAACAGCAGCTTCCCGCCCGCGATGTGGTCGACGAAATACTCGACGACGACTACACCGTGGCGCTCAACCTCGCCGATTCCACGCCGTCCTGGCTGACCAGCCTCTCCGCGGCACCGATGAAACTCGGTCTCGATCTTCGTGGCGGGGTGCACTTCCTGCTCGAAGTCGACATGGACGCCGCCGTCGAACAGCGACTCGAGGCGACGGCGAGCGCCATCCGCGCCGATCTTCGCGACGAGCGTATCCGCTATCGGTCCACCGACATCGACGACAATGCCCTGCATCTCGAATTCGCCAACAGCGAAGACCGCGATGCCGCCCGCGAGCAGATCAGCCAGACGTTCAACGAGTTCCAGCTGGAGAATCGCGAGGAGGGCCGCCGCGCGTTCCTCGACATGACGCTGACGGAGCAGTCGATCCAGGACATTCAGGATTACGCGGTCCAGCAGAACCTGACCACGATCCGCAACCGCGTCAACGAGCTCGGGGTGTCCGAGCCGCTGGTCCAGCGCCAGGGCCCGAGCCGCATCGTGGTGGAACTGCCCGGCGTGCAGGACACCGCCGAAGCCAAGCGCATCGTCGGCGCTACCGCCAACCTGGAGTTCCGCCTCGAGGCACGCCCGGACACGCCGGACGCCGAAACCGAGACGTTCCCGTTCCGCAACAGCCCGCAGCGCACCGCGGTGCTGTCGCGTGACGTGATCATCACTGGCGATCGCGTATCCAGCGCCAGCCAGGGATTCGACCAGAACGGCCGCCCGCAGGTCAACATCAACCTCGACGGCACCGGCGGCTCGCTGATGAACCAGGCGACCCGCACCAACATCGGTCGCAACATGGCGGTGCTGTATATCGACCACAGCACCGAAATGCGCACCGTTACCCAGGATGGGCAGCAGGTTCAGGAGCGTATTCCGACGACGAGCCGCAGCATCATCAGCCTGGCGACGGTACAGAGTGCGCTCAGCAACCGGTTCCGCATCACCGGGCTGGACTCTCCGACCGAGGCCAGCGAACTGGCGCTGCTGCTGCGCTCCGGCTCGCTCGCCGCCCCGATCTACTTCGTTCAGGAACGCACCATCGGCCCCAGCCTGGGCGCCCAGAACATCGAGCGTGGCATCTTCTCGGTGATCGTCGGCGGCCTGCTGGTCGTAGCGTTCATGTTGATCCGCTACAAGGCCTTCGGCGTCATCGCCAACGCCGCGCTGGCGGTCAACCTGGTGCTGCTGATCGCGGCCATGTCGCTGCTTGGCGCCACGCTGACACTGCCCGGCATTGCCGGCATCGTGTTGACGCTCGGCATGGCGGTGGACGCCAACGTGCTGATCTACGAGCGCATCAGGGAGGAGCTCAGGCGCAAGACACCGGCGCAGCAGGCGATCCATGCCGGTTATGGCCGGGCCTTCACCTCGATCGTCGACGCCAACTTGACCACGCTGCTGGTCGCGGTGGTGCTGTTCTCGATCGGCACCGGCCCGGTGAAGGGCTTCGCCGTGACGCTGTCACTCGGCATCCTGACCTCGATGTTCACCGGCATTCTGGTGTCGCGTGCCCTCGTCAACCTCTCCATCGGCGGCAAGCCGGTGAAGAAACTGTGGATCTAGGAGACGCGAGCAATGCGCCAATTCGATTTCATGGGCAAGCGCCGCATCGCTTTCATCGTCTCGATCGTACTGACGATCGTATCGATAGCGGCCCTCGCCCTCCTGCATCTCAATCTCGGTCTCGACTTCACCGGCGGTACGGTCGTCGAGCTCCACTACGCCACGGTGCCCTCGCTCGACGAGATCCGCGCCCTGCTGGCCAACAGTGGTTTCGAGAACTTCTCGGTACAGACCTTTGGTGCCGCCGATGAAATTCTGGTGCGTCTGCAGCAGACCTTCAGCAACGACGTGGGCAGCCAGGTCGTCTCCGCGCTGAGCAGTAGCGGCGCCCAGATCGATCTGGTCCGCGCCGAGTTCGTCGGCGCCCAGGTCGGCGACCAGCTCCGCGATCAGAGCGGCCTGGGCATGCTGGTAGCACTGGCCGGCGTCGCGGTCTACGTCGCCTTCCGCTTCCAGTACAAGTTCGCCCTGTGCGCGATCATCTCGCTGGGACACGACGTGCTGATCGTGCTGGGTCTGTTCGCGCTGTTCCAGTGGGAGTTCGATCTCACAGTGCTCGCGGGGATCATGGCGGTCATTGGCTATTCGCTGAACGACACCATCATCGTCTACGACCGGATCCGCGAGAACATCCGCCTGTCCCGTAGCGACAATCTGGCCCAGATCTTCAACGAAGCCATCAACCAGACGCTGTCGCGCACGTTGGCGACATCCGGTACGACATTGCTGGTGTTGTTCGCGCTGTTCTTCCTCGGCGGCGACATGATCCACAACTTCGCAATCTCGCTGATTCTGGGGATCGTGGCCGGCACGTTCTCGTCGGTCTACGTCGCCGCGGCGCTGCTGATCGTGTTCAAACTGGAGCGCCAGGACCTGATCCCGGTGAAGAAGGAAGAGGTCGAAGAAGAGCTGCCCTGAGCCGGAAGGCTCGCAAAGCGCCTCATCGGCGACTCGGCCTATCTCGAAAACCCCTCTTCGGAGGGGTTTTTTACGCCCGCCTTATTGAAACCTTTCCTGCAATCTTGTTGATCGAGGCGTTTAGCCAACGGTACCCATGGCTTCCCGGCACACCAATAAGCGCGAATCGAATCCCGTGAGGTATGATGATTCGCTGCCGATTGGCATGCCGTTCGATTTCGCCCGGATAACCGGTTTCCTTCGTCACGTTCACGAGTCTTTCATGGCCCCCATCTTTGCCGACAGCAGCGTCGCCCGCTGGCTTCTCGTGCTGGTGATGATCGCCGGCGTCTACTTCTTCATCGACTTCCTGATTCCCGTGCTGGCCGCGCTGATCATCTGCGTCGCCAGTTGGCCGCTCTATCAGCGTCTGTTGGCGAGTTGCGGCCAGCGCCGGGCCCTGGCCGCCAGCATCGCGCTGGGCCTGATCATTCTCTGCCTGGTGATCCCCATGGTGCTTGCCTGCTCCTACGCCTTCCAGGAACTGAAGGGCTGGGTCGGCTGGCTGATGGTCGCCAACGAGCGCGGCATTCCGACGCCCTCTTGGGTTGCATCTCTTCCGGGCATCGGAACCTGGCTGGCCGAGCAGTGGCAAGCGTCCCTGGCCGAACCCCACGCGCCGGAGTCTCTGATTCAACTGGTAGGCGGCGAGCATATCGGCAACATTTCCCGCTGGGTGCTCGCTCTTGGCAGCAATGCGCTGCATCTGGCGCTGACCCTGCTGTTCATGCTGATCACGCTGTTCTTTCTCTACCGGGATGGCGCCGGCATGGCGCGCCAGCTGGACATCGTCGGCGAACGGGTACTGCCGGCGCGCTGGCAGCGCTTCTCGCGCGTGGTGCCGGCGACGATCAGTTCGACCGTGATGGGCATGGGCCTGATTGCCCTCGGCGAAGGCCTGGTACTCGGTACCGCCTACTGGATCGCCGGCATTCAATCCCCGGTGGTACTCGGCGTCATTACCGCCTTCATGGCGCTGGTACCGGGCGGCGCCCCGCTCACCTTCACGCTGGTTTCGCTCTATCTGCTGGCGACCGGACACATGGCCAACGGCATCGGGCTGTTCATCTGGGGCGCTTTCGAACTCTTCGTCGTCGACAAGACGTTGCGTCCGCGCCTGGTCGGCGGCCCGATCAAGCTGCCGTTCCTGCCGACCTTCTTCGGCCTGGTCGGTGGCGTCAAGACCATGGGGATCGTCGGCCTTTTCGTCGGCCCGGTACTGATGGCGCTGCTGGTCGCCAGCTGGCGCGAGTGGCTGCATGACGACAGCGCACCGGATGCCCCGTCGGAAGCCGAGCGCTGGGGCTACGGCAAGCGCAGGCTGGGTGCCCGCTCCGCCACCGGCCAGGCATCCGCTACCCGACAGGACGAGTCGAGTATCAGACGAGCCGCGGCGAGCACGAACGCCGACGCCAATGCGGACATCAGCCGCTAGCCTCGTCGCGGGTTCATTGTCATGGGTTCGGTTATCGCGGGTTCGTTATCGAGGGCTCATTATCGCAGGCCATCGCCGCCGGTTCATCGTTGCGAGAACGGCCGGGGCACTACCGTTCGAGCCGAAGATCGTGACGCCTCAACTTGCGCACCACGCTCGGCTGACTGATACCCAGCCGTTCGGCGAGCGTGTGATCGGCTTCATGCTCAAGGATGGATTGCTCGCCAACTCGCCGATCTATGCTGGGCTCGTCTTCGGCATGATCGCGTTCGTCGTGGGCAGTCTGCTTACCCGCCCCCATTCGATGGTGGCATCGACTCCCTGACTCGATCGAACCTGAACTCGCGACTCAACCCCAACGCAAAAGCGCCCTGCCGGGATAACCCGACAGGGCGCTTTCTGGTGATTCGCCTGGTGGCGAACCTTGCCAACCGAGACTGCTGGCCTAGACGCTGGCCTTGAGCTGCTGCGCCAGTGCCTTGTAGAGACGCGGGCCGGCGGCCATCAGGCTGCCACCGTCTTCGACACTGGGCGAGCCGTCGATGGCGCCGGTCAATGCACCGGCTTCCTTCAGCAGCAGCGAGCCGACCAGGCGATCCTGCTCTTCCAGCCCGAGAACGAAGATCGCGTCGGCACGGCCGGAGGCGAATTCGATCATGTCGAGCAGCGCGCAGCCCGTGCCGGTCAGGGTATCGATCTGGGGGCCGAGGCGTTCGACCACGGTGAGATATTGCGGCAGCCACTGGGAGCGCGCCTCGAGCGTCGGCCATGCCAGTGCCACTCGGGCACCATTGACGCTGACAGTCTTGGAGACACGCATGCGCTTGCCGTTGCCCTGAGCGCCACGACCGCGGCTGATCAGGAACTCGTCGTCGCTGAACGGCGAGACGACCACCGCGTGTTCCGGACGCCCCTTGACCAGGCATACCATCGAGATCGCGAACTGGCGGCTCGCCACTCCGAGATTGGATTCACCGTGGATCGGCTCGATGTGCCAGACGGTGTCCTTGTCGGTACCCTTGCCTTCGCGGTAAGGCGTATAGCGACCGGAAATGCCGTGCTGCGGATAACCACGGGAGAGCTGATGCACGATCAGCGTTTCGGCGTTGCGTGCCGTATCCTCGAGCAGACCGGCAGTTACCTGCTCGTCATGGTTGACCTCGAGACGGTCACGGATACGTACGAATTGCTCAGCGGCACTGCGAGCGGCACGCAGCGCATATTGAACCATCGGATGCATGGATCTGGCCTTGGGGAAATCGAGAGCGGAGTCGAGAGCTGTTAAAGAACGCCGCGCAGTCTAACAGAAGCAGGCTTGCCGAGTCATGCTAGACTGCGCGCTTTCCCGATTGCCACAGCCCTGATAGCCGCCTTTATGCTCGACCGTATCCGTATCGTCCTCATCGGCACCAGCCATCCCGGAAACATCGGCGCCACTGCCCGCGCCATGCGCAACATGGGTCTCGAGGATCTCGCCCTGGTCACGCCCCGCTGCGATCCCAGGGACCAGGACGCCTATTCGCGCGCCTCCGGGGCCAACACGCTCGTCGACGCTGCGCGGCAATTCGACGCACTCGAAGAGGCCGTTGCCGACTGCACGCTGGTGGTCGGCGCCAGTGCGCGCTCGCGCCATCTGCCGTGGCCGATGGTCGCCCCCCGGGCCCTGGCGGAGAGCCTGCCGGCGGCGCTGGCACCCGAAGGCGCGCGGGCCGCACTGGTATTCGGCCGCGAGGATACTGGCCTGACCAATGCCGAACTGCAGCGCTGCCATCAGCACGTGCACATTCCGACCAACCCGGACTTCAGCTCGCTGAATCTGGCCGCGGCCGTGCAAGTGCTCGCCTACGAATGTCGCCAGGCATTCCTCGCCCTGGACGACGCTCCGGCGACTCCTGCTGCCGAGCCGGACCGCGAGGCCGACCTGCCCTTCGGCGTGACGTGGGACAACCCGCCTGCCACCCATGCCGACCTGGAGCGCTTTTTCGCTCATCTCGAGAGTACGCTCACGGCGATCGAATTCCACGATCCGGACAACCCACGCCAGTTGATGGCCCGCCTGCGCCGGCTCTTCATGCGCGCCCATCTCGATTCGATGGAGATGAATATCCTGCGCGGCATTCTCGGCACGATCGACAAGCGGCTGCGGGAGAAGTCCTGACTGTCGCGGGGCACCATCCACAACGTCAAGACGTCGACGTGGCGGCTCCGGCGTAACGCCGCTCGCCCCCCGCAGACGCCAGTGGCCGAAACAGCGAGCGTCGATCGCCGGCAGAATGGTTGACCGTGTTACTGGGTTTTTCCATAATGCCGCTACCGATGCAGCGACAGCCGATACCCGCCGATGCGTTTGACTACCAAAGGGCGCTACGCCGTCACCGCGATGCTCGATCTGGCTCTCAACGCCGATCAGGGACCGGTCTGTCTGGCGGATATTTCCAAGCGTCAGGATATTTCGCTGTCCTATCTGGAACAGCTGTTCGCACGACTGCGGCGCGCCAAGCTCGTCAGTAGCGTGCGCGGCCCGGGCGGGGGTTACCTGCTGGGGAGAGTACCCGCCGATATTTCGGTAGCGGGCGTGATCGATGCGGTCAACGAGTCGGTGGATGCCACCCGCTGCCATGGCCAGGCGGACTGTCATCAGGGCAGCAAGTGCATCACGCATCACCTGTGGTGCGACCTCTCCGACGAAATCCAGCGCTTCCTGAGCGATATCAGCCTGCAGGAGCTGGTACGCCGGGAACAGGCCCGTGCCGCCGCCCGGCCCGAACCCGACGTACATTCGTTCGCTGACGACGCCGCCACGATCACGGTGTCGTCGCACTGATCACGATGTCGGTGCACGGATCACCGAATCGCTACACATTCATCGTGTCGTTGCACCAGTCATCGTGTCGTTGCTCCGGGCGAGCTCGTAAACGACTACGCTTCGAGCTGACGCTGCCGAATCCATTTCGATCGATTGCCAGAGATCTACCGTGCCATGAGCGCTCCGATTTATCTCGATTACGCCGCCACCACCCCGACCGATCCACGTGTGGCCGAGCAGATGATGCGACACCTGACTCTGGATGGGGTCTACGCCAACCCGGCATCGCGCAGCCACATGCCCGGCTGGCTGGCCGAACAGGCGGTGGAAAACGCCCGCCGTCAGGTCGCCGATCTGATCGCGGCCGATCCGCGCGAAATCGTGTGGACCTCCGGCGCCACCGAGGCGGACAATCTGGCGCTGACCGGCTTCATGCGCGCCAATCGTGCCCGCGGGCGCCATCTGGTGACGTCGATCATCGAGCACAAGGCCATCGTCGATACCGCGCTGGCGCTGGAGACGGAAGGTTTCGAAGTGACCTGGCTGACCCCAGGGTCGGACGGCCGCATCTCGCCCGAGCAACTGCGCGGAGCGATGCGCCAGGACACCGTGCTGGTCTCGCTGATGGCGGTCAACAACGAGCTGGGCAGTGTCAACGATCTCACCGCGCTCTCTGCCGTGGCCCATGAATTCGGCGCGCGCTTTCACGTCGACGCCGCCCAGGCCTCGGGCCGGCTGGCGCTGGATGTCGAGGCCATGGGGATCGATTTGATGTCGCTTTCCGCCCACAAGGCCTACGGCCCCAAGGGTATCGGCGCCTTGTACGTGCGCCGCGATCCGGATCTGCGTATCGAGGCCTTGATCCACGGCGGCGGTCACGAACGCGGCATGCGGTCAGGGACGCTCCCGACGCATCAGATCGTCGGCATGGGCGAAGCGTTCGCGCTGGCACGCGACGAGTGCGAAGCCGACGGCGAGCGCGTTCGTGCGCTGCGCCAGCGTTTTCTCGACGGCCTGGCCGACTGCGGCGGCATACACAACCATTCGCCGCTGGAACAGTCCGTACCCAATATCGTCAACCTCGCCTTCGATGGCGTGGATGGCGAGTCGCTGTTGATGGCGCTGCGTGGCCTGGCCGTCTCCACCGGCTCCGCCTGCAATTCGGCCAGCGTGGAACCCTCCTACGTTCTCAAGGGTATCGGCGTGCCTCATTTACAGGCGCTCGCCTCGATACGCTTTAGTTTTGGCCGCTTCACCACCATAAAAGAGATCGATGCGGCCGTGGCCGACATCCGCCGCGCCCTTGGCGGACTGCGTCAGCCATCGACAGCCGCCATGAATCATCGCTAGGTCGATGGCCCCGGCGCCATCGATTTTCGGCAAGGAGAAATGCCATGCAAAACATCACGATCAGTGAATCCGCCGCGACCCAGATTCGCCATGTCCTCGAGGAGCGCGGCGGCGGCCTGGGGCTGCGCGTGGCGGTCAAGCCGAGCGGCTGCTCCGGCTACAGCTATGTTCTGGACATCGCCGATGACCTGCGGGACGAAGACATCGCGTTCGAGGAGCGCGGCGTCAAGGTGCTGGTCGACCGGGAAGCCCTGGCCATTCTCGACGGCACCGAGGTCGACTACGTCAGCGAAGGACTCAATCGATTCTTCCGCTTCAACAACCCCAACGTGACCGACGAGTGCGGCTGCGGCGAAAGCTTCAACGTCTGAACGCCGCTTCGAAGTGCCCCGTCCGCGCCATGGCCGGGCGCCCCTTGCTGGTGCCGCCCAGGGTGCGCCGGCCGCGGGCTTGCGCTACAATGGCGCGATTTTGCGGCTGGCACGACGGTGATCGAAACCGCTCATCGTGCCAGCCAACGAGAATTCCGGGCGACGCGCCACCTGCCGATGCGATCGACCTCGAAGCCAGGCTTCGAGACGAGGCGTCGGGGGCGCGTCGTCTCGCATCTCAGTCATTCATTTTCCGCTCGCGACAACCGCGATCGATTCACTAAAGCCAGGAGACCGAAGTCATGGCCACCGAGCGCACGCTTTCCATCATCAAGCCCGATGCCGTTGCCAAGAACGCAATTGGCGATATCTACAGCCGCTTCGAAAAAGCCGGCCTGCAGATCGTTGGTGCCAAGATGCTCCACCTCTCCAAGGAGCAGGCAGAAGGCTTCTACGCCGAGCACAAGGAGCGCGGTTTCTTCGCCGATCTGGTCGGTTTCATGACCTCCGGTCCGGTCATGGTCCAGGTGCTCGAAGGGGAAGGCGCGATCGCCAAGAACCGCGAGCTAATGGGCGCGACCAACCCGAAGGAAGCCGCACCGGGCACCATTCGCGCCGACTTTGCGTCCTCCATCGACGCCAACGCCGTGCACGGTTCCGATGCACCGGAATCCGCCGCCCGCGAAATCAGCTACTTCTTCAACGACGACGAACTCTGCTCGCGCAGCTGATTCGTCGACCGGCCGGCCATTCGTGCCGGCCGGTCATCCTCGTCTCCGGACACCCCGCCACCCTCGAGCCGATTCCGTTGCTATGAGCGCTGCTACCGCTACTCCGCGCACCAATCTACTGGGGCTCTCTCGCGAACAGATGGAGGCGTTCTTCGTCTCTCTGGGCGAGAAGAAATTCCGTGCTGCCCAGGTCATGAAGTGGATCCACCAGGAAGGTTGCGACGACTTCGAGTCGATGACCAACCTCTCCAAGCCGCTGCGTGCCCGCCTGGCGGAACATGCCGAGATCCGTGGCCCGAGCGTGGTCTACGAAGGTACCTCCAGCGACGGCACCCGCAAGTGGGTACTGGAAGTCGAGGACGGCAGCTACGTCGAAACCGTGCTGATCCCGGCCGACAGCGGTACGCGCCGCACGCTATGCGTCTCGTCCCAGGTGGGCTGTTCGCTGGACTGCAGTTTCTGCTCCACCGGCAAGCAGGGCTTCCAGCGCAACCTGACCAGCGCCGAGATCATCGGCCAGGTCTGGGTGGCTCAGCAGCGTGCCGGCGGCCGCATGAGCGCACCGGATGGGCGCAAGGCGATCACCAACGTGGTGATGATGGGCATGGGCGAACCCCTGCTCAACTACGACAACGTGGTGCCGTCGATGAAGCTGATGCTCGACGACAACGCCTACGGCCTTTCCAAGCGCCGCGTGACGCTGTCCACGTCCGGCGTGGTGCCGATGATCGACAAGCTCGGCGACGATATCGACGTGAGCCTGGCGATCTCGCTGCACGCAGCGAACGACGAACTGCGCAACGAGCTGGTGCCGCTCAACCGCAAGTACAACATCGAGAAGCTGCTCGATGCCTGCAAGCGCTATCTCGCCAAGTGCGGCGACGCGCGCCATATCACCATCGAGTACACCCTGATCAAGGACGTCAACGATCAGCAGGTGCATGCGCAGGAGCTCATCGCGCTGCTCGAAGACTTGCCCTGCAAGATCAACCTGATTCCCTTTAACCCGTTCCCCCATTCGGGATACGAGAAGCCGTCGCGCAACCAGGTCATGCGCTTCCAGAGCTGGCTCTACGAGCTCGGCCATACCGCGATGGTGCGCACCACCCGCGGCGACGACATCGATGCCGCCTGCGGTCAGCTGGTCGGTCGGGTCAAGGATCGTACGCGCCGCCACGAACGCTACATCCAGTCGATTCAGCTGGATGCCGATTGAGACCTTGCTACCGATCGCCGCATCGAGCTGCCGAAATCGGCGAGTCGAACCGGCACTGAGGTCGAATCGCCCCGGTGTTGCCTTGACTTCGACTCGACGCGGCGCTTTGATGGGAACCCCAAAACCGCTTTGTTTTCAGCTGTTCGGGACGCGACCGACTATCGTCGCCGTCTCGTAACGTGGGAGACCCGTGCATGACCCACCAAACTCGCCCTTGTTCGATACGGTCGCTTTGTATCGCGATGGGCGTGGTGTGTCTGTTGAGCGGCTGCGCCACGGCGGTCTCGTCCAACGGGCCGAAGCAGGACAGCCCCGAAGACGCAGCGGCAGCCTATACACGGCTGGGCAAGGCCTATCTCGCCGAGAACAACCTGCCCCGTGCACAGCAGGCCCTGGAACACGCGCTCGACCTCGACGCCAACGACAGCGGTGCGCTGGAAGGTCTGGCGCTGCTCTATCAAAGTCAGCAGGAGTTCGATCTGGCTGACGGTTTCTTCCAGCAGGCCTTGAAAGCCGATTCCGAGGCGACGCGCATCCGCAACAACTATGCGGCGCTGCTGTATCAGCGCGGCGAGTACGCCAAGGCGTGCGAACAGCTGCGTATCGCCACTCGGGACATCACCTATATCAACAGAGCCCAGCTTTTCGCGAACCTGGGCCAGTGCGAGATGACCAATGGCAACACGGCCGCCGCTCGCCGACATTACGAGCGCGCACTCGACATCGATGCGCGCAATGGGCGCAGCCTGTTGGCATTGGCTCGCATCGATCACACGCAGGGTAACAACGAACGCGCCTGGGAACGCTTGCAGCGTTACTTCACCGTGGCCGGCACCGACGCCGAGAGCCTGAAACTGGCGAGCGATATCGCCAGTGCTCAGGGCGACTCGACGCGTGCCGCCTTTTATCGTCAGCAGCTTGGCGATTCCTGAGGCGAACAGACCCCGTACTCGAGTCTCGACTCGAGAAGAGATCAGAAGGATTTTCGCCCATGAGCGAAATGAACGAATCATCGAACAAGCAGCATGATGCACCCAGCCCCTCCCACGAGATGGCGGGGGTCATGCTCCAGCGCGAGCGCGAACGCCAGGGGCTTGGCATCGAGGACGTCGCACTGCAGTTGAACCTGCGTCCGATCGTCGTGACCGGCATCGAAGAGGATCGCTTCGACCAGGTCCCGATCGCCGCCTATCGACGAGGCTACGTGCGTGCCTACGCGCGCCTGCTAGGGATGGACGAGTCACGGGTCGTCGGCGCCTACGATACCACCCACGGGCGAGGCGACATGGAGCGCAAGCTGGCACCGGTCCATACCTCGCGCCCGCCTTCCCGGGCCGGCGTCTGGATTTTCCGCCTGTTCACCCTCCTGGTGATCATCGGCCTGATCTCGCTGACGCTGCTCTGGTGGCAGAGTCGGGAAGGCAACGAGATCTTCGGTGGCGGCAGCGACGACAGTCCGATCGCCGTCGATCGCCTGAACGGCAACGATGCCAATGCCGACGCCGCGAATTCCGGCAGTACCGCGATGACACCCAACACCGATACCCAGCTACCGCCGGTGCCCACTCGGCAGGATACGCCTTCGTCCGGGTCGGACAGCTCGAGCTCGCTGAACGACGCCACGCTCACCGGCACCGGCAGTGATACCGAGGCCGGCACTGGCGTCTCCGCGTCCGCGGAGACGACGACTCCGGGCGCCGGTGCTCGGCAGGCTGAACAGGTCAGCTCTGTGGCGGACGACGTGACTTCTGCACCGTCCGAAGACACCGCGGCGACAGATACAGCGACTCCGGTTGCGACGAACGACGACACGCTCTCCCTGACTTTCAACGAAGAGTCATGGACCGAGATCTATGATGCCAACGACGACCGGATCTTCAGCGGCCTGCAGTCCGCAGGCAGCCAGGCCAGCGCCGAGGGTGAACCGCCCTTCCGCCTGACCATCGGCAATGCCAGTGGCGTGACGCTCGAATACCGCGGAGAATCGGTCGACCTGAGTCAATACACGGGCGGCAACAACGTTGCCCGCTTCACCCTGGGAGACTGAGAAGCGCCATGCATACGCCATCTCCGATCACCCGCCGTCTTTCTCGACAAATCCATGTCGGCCATGTGCCTGTCGGCGGCGGCGCCCCTATCGCCGTACAGAGCATGACCAACACCGACACCAATGATGTCGCCGCCACCGTGGCGCAGATCCAGCGTCTGCAGCAGGCCGGTGCCGACATCGTGCGCGTCTCGGTGCCGGACATGGACGCCGCCGAAGCGTTCGGCAAGATCAAGCGTCAGGTCAGCGTTCCGCTGGTGGCCGACATTCACTTCGACTACAAGATCGCCCTGCGGGTGGCCGAGCTCGGTGTCGACTGTCTGCGCATCAACCCCGGTAACATCGGCCGCGAAGATCGCGTTCGAGCTGTGGTCGACGCCGCTCGCCATCACGGCATCCCGATCCGCATCGGCGTCAATGCCGGTTCGCTGGAAAAGGATCTGCAGAAGAAATACGGCGAACCGACCCCGGAAGCGCTGGTCGAGTCGGCCATGCGCCACATCGACCATCTCGACCGGCTCGATTTCCCCGACTTCAAGGTCAGCGTCAAGGCCAGCGACGTGTTCATGGCCGTGTCGGCCTACCGGCTGCTGGCCAAGCAGATCGAACAGCCGCTGCATCTGGGCATCACCGAAGCCGGCGGCCTGCGTTCCGGGACGGTGAAGTCCTCCATCGGCCTGGGAATGCTGCTGATGGATGGCATCGGCGACACGATTCGCGTCTCGCTGGCCGCCGATCCGGTCGAGGAGATCAAGGTCGGCTTCGATATGCTGAAAAGCCTGAAGCTGCGTGCCAAGGGCATCAACTTCATCGCCTGCCCCAGCTGCTCGCGTCAGAATTTCGATGTGATCGCGACCATGAACGCGCTCGAGGAGCGTCTCGAAGACATCATGACGCCGCTCGACGTCTCGGTCATCGGCTGCGTGGTCAACGGCCCCGGTGAAGCCAAGGAAACCGACATCGGCCTCACCGGCGGCAGCCCGGCCAATCTGGTGTACATCGATGGCAAGCCGGCCAGCAAGCTGCGCAACGACCACCTGGTCGACGATCTCGAAGCGTTGATCCGCACCAAAGCCAAAGAGAAAGAGAGCCGCGCCGGTGACCTGATTGCACGAGAAGCCTAGAAAAGTGCGCGCGAAGCTTGGGTGTACGTGAAGCAAGAAAGCGCGCGCCAAGCATGAAAGAGCAGGCGAAGCGTAACAGAGTGCCTCGTGAGGCTTGACGCCTCGCGACCCACAATCAGAGAGTAACCGACGAACGCCCAGGCAGGCTGCCTGTGGCGTTCTGCTATAGGCAGGAGTATCAGTTGAGCAACAAACTACAAGCCATTCGCGGCATGAACGATCTGCTGCCGGATCAATCCCCCGCATGGCAGTACGTCGAGCGACAACTGCGCTCGCTGGTAGACCGTTACGATTATCGCGAGATCCGCACCCCGATCGTCGAGCAGACCGCGCTCTTCGCCCGCTCCATCGGCGAAGCGACCGACGTGGTCGAGAAGGAGATGTACACCTTCGACGACCGCAACGGCGAAAGCCTGACACTGCGCCCGGAAAACACTGCCGCCGTCGTGCGTGCCGCCATGGAACACGGCCTGCTGCACAACCAGACGCAGCGGCTGTGGTACATGGGCCCGATGTTCCGCTACGAGCGCCCGCAGAAAGGCCGCTATCGCCAGTTCCACCAGATCGGTATCGAGGCTTACGGCATGACCGGCCCCGATATCGACGCCGAGATCATCCTGCTTTCCGCCCGACTGTGGCGTCAGCTCGGCATGGCCGAACACGTCACCCTCGAGCTCAACTCGCTGGGCTCGCCGGAAGCCCGCGCGAACTATCGCGACTCCCTGGTCGCCTACTTCGAGTCCCATCGCGAGATTCTCGACGAAGATTCGCAACGGCGGCTGAAGACCAACCCGCTGCGGATCCTGGATTCCAAGAATCCGGACATGGCGGACATGCTCGCCGGGGCACCGCAACTGCTGGACCACCTCGACGAGGAGTCCCGGGTGCATTTCGAGCAGTTGAAGTCGACGCTGGATGCCGCCGGTATCGGCTACCGCATCAACCCTCGACTGGTACGCGGTCTCGACTACTACTCGCGTACCGTATTCGAGTGGACGACCACCGCACTTGGCAGCCAGGGCACGGTCTGCGGTGGCGGGCGCTACGACGGCCTGGTCGAACAGCTCGGCGGCAAGCCGACACCGGGCGTCGGCTTCGCCATCGGTCTCGAGCGCCTCATGCTGCTGCTGGAAACCCTCGATCTGATCCCCGAAGATGCCAAGGGCGGTGCCGATGCCTACCTGCTGGCGATGGGCGATGCCGCCGAGCGCGAGGCGCTGCTGCTGGGCGAGCGCCTGCGTGACGCTCTGCCCGCGCTGCGGCTTCAGGTACACTGCGGCGGCGGTAGCTTCAAGAGCCAGATCCGGCGTGCCGATCGCAGCGGCGCCCGGGTAGCGCTGATTCTCGGCGAGGACGAAATCGCCAAGGGCCAACTGACCCTGAAACCGCTGCGTGACGACAGCGAACAACAGACACTCGAGCTGGACGACGCCATCGCCTGGCTCGCACGGCTTTCATAGCGCCCCGACGCTGGCGCTAACCGTAGCTCGTAGCTCGTAGCTCGTAGCTCGTAGCTCGTAGCTCGTAGCTCGTAGCTCGTAGCTCGTAGTCAATAGTGTAAGGAGACCGCCCGTGGCGGAGCTTAGGACCGAAGAAGAGCAGCTGGACGCGATCAAACAGTGGTGGAAGTCCAACGGAAGCGCCCTGCTGGTGGGCATCGTCATCGCCGCGGCCGGCGTGTTCGGCTGGCAGGCGTGGCAGCGTTACCAGGAAGGCCAATCCGCCGAGGCCTCCAATGCCTACCAGCAGCTGATCGCGATCGCCAGCAGCGACACCCTCGACGACAACGCCCGCACCCAGGCGTTCGACCTGGCCGACGGCCTGCAGAGCGACCACGGCGATACGCTCTATGCCGATCTGGCCGGCCTACTGGAAGCCAAGATCGCGATCAATGCCGAAGACAACGAACGCGCCCGCCAGGCGCTGAACGATGTCGTCGCCAACAGTGACCGCCCCTACATGCAGAGCCTGGCGCGCATCGACCTCGCACGCCTGCAGATTGCCGGCGACGATGCAAAAACCGCCCTGACGACCCTCGAGGAGAGCGTGCCGAGCGCACTGGAAGCGCAGCGCCAGAATGTGCTCGGTGATGCCTACGTCGCGCTCGAACGTCCCGAGGACGCGCGTAACGCCTACCAGCAGGCGCAGAGTCTGGCGCAGGATGCCGACCAGACCCTTTACGGCCTGCAGCTCAAGCTAGACGATCTCGGTGCGGAGGACGCCACCTGATGAAATTGACTCACCTACTTCTGCCGCTGGGGTTGACCGCGACACTGCTGGCCGGCTGCGCCGGCAGCGTCGAGCCGCAGTATCCGCCCAAGGAACTCCAGGACTTCACGCCCAAGGTCAGCCTCGACGAGCGCTGGGACCAGGGAATCGGCGAAGGCCTGGGCCGCGCCCGCTATCCGCTCACCCCCCTCGTCGATAGCGGCACCCTTTACGCCGTCGACCAAACCGGTGACCTGCACGCCATCGACACCGACAGTGGCGAAACCCAGTGGGAAGTCGAGCTGGGCACGCCTATCTCCAGCGGCATCGGCGCCGACAGCAGCCGTCTCTATATCGGCACCCGCAACGGCGAAGTGCTGGCCATCGATCGTGAAAACGGCAGCATCGACTGGAAATCGCGTGTCTCCAGCGAAGTGCTGGCCGCCCCCCAGGTCAACAGCGAACTGGTCGTGGTGCAGAGCGTCGATGGCGCCGTCACCGCGCTCGACCGCCTGAATGGCAACGAGCAGTGGGTCTACTCCAGCTCCCAGCCGGCATTGACCCTGCGCGGTACCGGCGCGCCCCGTGTCATCGAGCCGGTCTCCTTCGCCGGATTCGCCAACGGCCGCCTGGTGACGCTGGACAACCGCAGCGGTCAGCCGCTGTGGGACATGCGCGTCGCCGTTCCCAAGGGCCGTACCGAAGTCGACCAGCTCGTCGATCTCGACGGCCAGCCGGTGCTGACCCAGGATGGGCGCCTGTTCGTGACCAGCTACAACGGCCGCCTGCTGGCGCTGGAAGCCACTTCCGGCAAGGTGCTGTGGGAGCATGAAGAGTCCAGCTACCTGACCCCGCTGGTGGTCGGCAACTACCTGTTCACGGTCAACGAAGCGAGCCACGTCATCGCGATCGAGGCCGACACCGGCCGGGTGATGTGGGATTCCGACACCCTCGAAGGCCGCTCGCTGACCGCGCCCTCGTTCGTCGACGGCAACATCGTGGTGGGCGACTACGATGGCTATATCCATCTCATCGACGCCTCGACCGGCGAAATGAACGGACGGGTAGAGATCGGCGGCGATGGACTGACGCTGCCGCTGTTGACCGGCAATCAGCGACTCTACGCGCTGAGCAACGACGGCACCCTCGTCGCCTACGACCTCGAGACGCTTTCCGACAGGAATTGATCGCCATCGGGTGACGGCTCATCGGCCCCGCCTCGGCGGGGCCGATGGCGTTATGGAAGACGATATCGAGAGGTTCGGACTTCGCGCTTCTCGCATGCTAGAATGCCGGGCTATTAGCATCGATCGTACCGGGTCACCCGACCCCTCCCTCCGATCGTCCACCTTGTCACCGCCCTTTTGCGAATCGCCATGAATCCCGTTATCGCCCTGGTTGGCCGACCCAACGTCGGCAAGTCGACGCTTTTCAACCGCCTGACACGCACCCGCGATGCACTGGTGGCCGATTTCCCCGGTCTGACCCGCGACCGCAAGTATGGCAGCGGCCAGCTCGGCGACAAGACCTACACCGTCATCGATACCGGCGGCATCAGCGGTGACGAACAAGGCATCGATGCAGCCATGGCGGAGCAGTCGCTGACTGCCATCGACGAGGCCGATATCGTGCTGTTCATGGTCGACGGGCGTGCTGGCTTGATGCCGGCCGATCAGGCGATCGCCAATCACCTGCGTGTGAATCAGAAGAAGACCTGGCTGGTAGTCAACAAGACCGATGGGCTCGAAGAGCAGACTGCAATGGCCGACTTCTGGGCCTTGGGTCTGGGCGACCCACACCCGATCGCCGCAGCGCATGGGCGTAACGTCACCACGCTGATCGACGAAGTGCTGGCGCCCTTCCCCGAGCGCGACCCGGACGCCGGGCCCGCCGGCAATCATCCCGGCATTCATATCGGCGTCATCGGTCGTCCCAATGTCGGCAAGTCGACGCTGGTCAACCGCATGCTGGGCGAGGACCGCGTGGTCGTCTTCGACGAAGCCGGCACCACCCGCGACGCCATCGAGATCCCCTTCGAACGCCGCGGCAAGCCCTACGTGCTGGTCGATACCGCCGGCGTACGGCGTCGCAAGAACGTCAGCCTGATCGCCGAGAAGTTCTCGATCATCAAGACGCTGGAAGCGATCAAGGAGTGCCATGTCGCGATCATGGTACTGGATGCGCGCACCGGCCTGGTGGAGCAGGATCTGCACCTGCTGGACTACGTGCTGAGCAGCGGCCGCGCGCTGGTGCTGGCGGTCAACAAGTGGGACGGGCTGGAAAGCGAAGCGCGGGACAAGATGCGCTCCGACATCAAACGACGCTTGGGATTTGCCGACTATGCCGAGATGCACTTCATCTCGGCGCTGCATGGCACCGGCGTCGGCGATCTCTACAAGTCGGTCGACAAGGCCTTCGACAGCGCCAACAGCCACTGGTCGACCAACCGCCTGACCTCGATCCTGCAGGATGCGGTCAGCGAGCATCAGCCGCCGATGATCCATGGCCGTCGCCCCAAGCTGCGCATGGCGCACCAAGGCGGCAGCAACCCGCCGATCATCGTCGTTCACGGCAACCAGACATCATCCCTGCCGGAAGCCTACAGGCGCTATCTCACCAATACCTTCCGCAAGGTATTGAAGGTGCGCGGCACGCCGATTCGCTTCGAGTTCCGCTCCGGCAACAACCCCTACGACAATCAGGCCGGCGCCAGCGATCGCGAAAAGGCGCGTGGACGGCAGCTGAGCCGGACCCGCGAGGCGCGCAAGAGCCGCCGCGGGCGCTGACGAACGTACCCGGCGGGAGCATCGTATTCCGTCGCACGGCGGCCAGCCGCGCAGGGTGTCAAGGCGTGGCTATCCGGGTCTGATTGCGTCCGGCCTGCTTGGCTTCGTACATCGCCTTGTCGGCAGCCTCGAGCAGCGCCTCGGCGTTCGGCCACTCCCGGGTGCTGGCAACGCCAGCGCTGAACGTCGCGTGAAAGACCTCGTCCGCCGCCACGCATTCGAGCTGGGAAAAGCTGATTCGAATGCGTTCGATAGTCTCGCGCGCGTTCTCCAATTGACAGGATGGCAGCACGGCAACGAACTCCTCGCCGCCGTAGCGTCCGACATGGTCTACCCGGCGCAGACGCTGGCGCAGCAGATTGGCCAGCAGGCGAATGACATAGTCGCCGGTGCCATGACCATAGGTATCATTGATCGACTTGAAGCGATCGATATCGATCATCACGACGCAGGCGCCCGCCTGCGTCCTCTGGCTGCGCGCCACCTCGAGTTCGATCAACTCCTTGATCGCCGGATGCTTGATTAGGCCGGTGAGCCCGTCGCGAGCCAGCGCCATGCTGAGCTGGCGGGATCGCTGTGCTCGCGCTGTGACCGCGGAAACCAGCGCCATGTCCCCAATGGGCTTGACCAGGAAATCGTCTCCCGCCTGGGCCAGTGCCTGGGCCTGGCGATGGACGTTCGACTCGGCCGAAAGGTAGATGAGCGGGATCTTCAGCCAGTCGTCATCGAAGCGAATGATACGAGCCAGTTCCGGCCCGGAGCAGCCCGGCATGTTGATATCGATCAGCACCAGATCCGGCACGATGTCCCGCAGCCCGATCAAGACATCGCGGGGATCGCTGATCACCCGGGACTCGATGCCGGCCTGTTTCAGCGTCAGCCGGAAATGCTCGGCCAGTTCGATGTCATCGTCCACGATCAGGACCCGATAGGGATCCTGCTGGGGCAGGTTGATCAAATACCGCAAGCGGTGCTCCAGCGAGGGCACGTCCACCGGATGCATGAAGAACCCCTGCGCGCCATTGCGAACGGCGTCCAGGCGTGTCTCGAAGTCGCCGGCGGCGCTCAGCACGATCAACGCCGCCTCGGGAATCGCTCCAACGGCCGGCTTCCAGACGTCGTATTCCACCTTGGCGGTGTCGACGATAGCGATATCCGGCCGCCAATCGGCGCCGATCTCCCGAGCGTCGAGATCGCGACACTCGTAACCGAACCCGCTCAACGAGCGAATCAGCTCACCGGTATCGCCATCGGCCAGCACGGCAACCCGTATCGCTCGCTCGCCGCTGGCCAGCGGATGGCTGTCGTCGGGCTCGGTCATACCCGCTATCTGCATGCGCTCCAGGTTTCGGTAGCTGTTCGACAAACGGTCGTGGAGCGCCGTCAACATCTGGAGCGTCGGCTGGCTACTGCCCTCGATCAACGTCTGCAGCCATACCTCCATCTCGCGAGCGTCCTGGCTCAAAGCCGCATAGCCGAAGGTACCGGCGGAACCCGCCATACGATGCAGCCCCTGGCGCAGCGTTTCGAGAGAGTCGGCCTTGACCGCAGTCTGGTGTTCGCTCAGCTCCCGGGTCTGCGCCATCATCGTCTGCAGATCGTCCCGTAGCCGGCGGCCGTATTGCTCGCGCAGTGCCGCCAGCCGTGCCTGGACGTCGACATCAGTCATGCGAATGCTCCCAGATCTTGCGCAACTGTTCCGCCAGCGTCATTGGATCGAAGGGCTTGATCAAGACATCCAGCGCACCGATGGAAAGATAGTGCTCGATCTCGCTGGGCTGGACCTTGGCAGTCATGAACCCGGCTTATTCATGAGGCCGGCCCGAAAACGAAGATAGCGGATGGTATTCTCTTGAAAATTCAGTGTGTTCCGCCAAGAATCTGAACCAAGAGAGCCATCCGCTATGGGTGAAAGCCTATCCACCT
>NZ_JAXOVV010000035.1:0-26967 GCF_036663415.1 Salinicola sp. 4072
AGGTGGATAGGCTTTCACCCATAGCGGATGGCTCTCTTGGTTCAGATTCTTGGCGGAACACACTGAATTTTCAAGAGAATACCATCCGCTATCTTCGTTTTCGGGCCGGCCTCATGAATAAGCCGGGCTCATCAGTCTCACCGCTGTAGGAGATCAAGATCACAAGATCGTCGCTGCCAATCATCCCCAAGTCACCGTGATAGGCTTCACCAGGATGGACAAAGAAGCTGGGCGTACCTGTGGAGGCTAACGTCGCCGCGATCTTGCGGCCAATGATCCCGGACTTCCCCATACCCGAGACAATCACTTTACCCGTGCAGCCGTAGATCAATTCCACTGCTTCATGAAAATCGCTTTCCAGCAACTGACCGATCTCTTTTAAAGCACGAGATTGGTCATCGAAAACAGTCCGAGCTAATTCAATAGAGCGTTCTCGAATCGATGGATGTAGACTTTCCGATGCAAGAGTGGATTTCATCTTATCTCCCCAGGTCAACGTCAATCAACAACAAAAATAAAAACAAGGAAACACTTACTGTAAAGCCACCATTGTGGCCCCCAGCAGAATAATACTGGACGATCTGCAATTAGATGAGGTGAGTGCACCATCTCATGCTATAAAGCAAAACATAGCGAGACGTCTTTTTTGGCCCAAAGGGCTTGAAAACCACCAACTTACACAAAACATTTGAAAACCTAAACTTCATGTAAGGATAAAGGGCTCTCACAAAACAGCATCAAACATGAGCCTTCATAATCAACGATCCAATTTCAACGTCTCCGCTACGAACCATGCATTCAGCTATCTTATCAAACCTGCTCACTTCAGTTTCAACCTCGCCAGCTTCAGCAAGCCGAATACTTATTTTCCCCGAATTACCACATACGTATTCTCCAGTCACCGGGGATACTATCGTAAGCAGATCTTTTCCACTCGAAAAATATTTGGTTTTTAAATTTTTAATCATATAAGGAGCTGTGCTGCAAACAATTGCGCTTTGAGAATAAGCCGCGTTAAATGAAATCCCAACGACTTGATCCAGGGGAGACCTTGCATAAATATCTATGCTATCATCTCCCGTTAAGACAGCTAGCCTTTGCTCAGCCAAAGAGGTTTTCCTAGTGACAACCTTGTTGGCATGACAACTTAAATCTATACTGTAGTAACAAAATTTTTGATGCTTTTTTACTTTGGCAACAGTCGCGTTAAGATGCATTTTATCGATTAACGAATACCCCATTTTCCGTGCAATGGGCTTAACCACGTGAAAATTATCGATGAAGCAGGCGTCCAAATGAACAGACTCTACATCGCAATAATTTTCGATGTATTCAAAACCATCAAGGAGAACAGCGCCCGTTTCATTTGCTATTTTTCGATAGATCTTACCCGATATGGTTTCTTTACCAAATCCTTTTTTGGATGGCATCACTAAAAGTGCTGTATTACAACCAGCCTCATGAGCAGAGTGCACTCCCCATTCCACAAACTCTCTTATTTGAGACTTCAATATCGAACCGTGTTTGTAGTAGTTTCTATCATTGATAGCCGTATCAAAAACGACATAATCAAACTTAGAAAAATCTATGGACTCGATAAAATAAGGTATAATTATCGATGGCGAAGCGCCTATGCTGTATTTCTCAAAGTTTGTTACCCTAGGATCATCTCTAAACGCGCTGGCATAACCATCTTTAAATATTGAATTTGAGGTGCCGATCAGACAAACCTTCATTCAACATAACTCCAAAATAATATACAGAAATAAATAGGAGATAGATCTCCAGGCAAAATGGCCGATCAAATTTATTTAATGTGCGTAAAGATATGATCAGCAATCAACCGTTTACGCCGCACTAAAGCAGCATCTCTATCTACCAAGTGGCCTCTTCTAGATTTTGAAAACGAATCAAAACTATTAAACTTCTCGAAACCAGACCCCAAATCTAAAATAGACATATGCTTCGACTTATAAAACTGTGAGTTGGCTATATATTGGCCACCAACACCAGCTCGAGCGGCCATAAAGTGAGGATGGAATCTAGCTGTAAGCATGGCATCCTCAGGGCCAAAAGGTATACCAACATTAACCAACATATTGTTAGTGAGTTTTTTCAGGCCTGGAAAGAGACTTTGCATTTTATTCGCAATTTCAACATCACTTTTATTACAAAGCCAGAATAATATCCTGTCATACTCCTTGCTGCTATTTTTTAAGAATGAAATTATTTCACCATCACTTGCAAATTGAAATGTTTTCGAAAACCCTGATATATGAAGGGATTTTGATCTTTTCCTTCTAACAAGAGATTTGATTGGATATAAAAAATTATCGTCCAAGCCATAAATCACATTTTCAGAAAACCCCATAAAGCCGGATATCTGATTATAAGAATCAATATCTCTTATTTCAAAGAAGTCGAAAGAACGAACTATTTTGTTAATCGATGCAAAATCAGAGTCTGAGGAAGGTTTTAACGGCGAGAGACCTAACCCCGTGGCAAAGATTTTAACCCCTGAAATTTTCTTAAGCTGGCTTACTGCGCCTAGCAAAGAAAAAGAATTCTCCCATACGCCATTGATATAGCCACCACCTAGAACATGAATGAAATTGATCTGATCTAAGCTAAACCGTGGAACCCCTAGCGCTTGCTTTATTGACTCAGAAAAGCCATCTAGGTTCTCAGATATTTTCGACTTACCAACATTAATATAATGTGAAAAGTCTCCTTCCCTGCCCTTTGTCATACTTTTCAAAAATCCAGAAAAGTAGACATTCTTGTCCTCAGAGTGAAGCTTAATAGAACTGGCGTTGTTGAGAAAATCAACGAGAATTGGGCCTGTGTAGCCTCTTTCACGGTAATACCTTATCCAAAGCGCTAGAATTAAATCGTCGCCGAAGTTTGGCCCGCCTGCACCACTAACAAGATATATCATTTATTTAACCACCTTCATAATAATTTTCTTATTGAAGTTACCAAAGGAATTATCTGCAAAAAGATATTGCAAAGGCCTCAAAAAGAAAATACTAGAATCCTTGAAATACAGGTCGGGCTTGTTTTTTAGTTTCCTCTTTTGCCTTTGACTTAAAGGCAAAGTGCTAGCGGCCTTCTGCTGAGTCTTTTCCTCCTTTTTAGGTGCTGCTTTTTTCTCTTGGCTTGTAGTCATATTCAACTTGGAAAATATGTAGTTTTTATTATTACTGCTTCTATGAGCTGCTACCCGCTCCATTGGGTATGACCGACCATCTAGAGAAAAATTAGTCACCAAAATATCTTTGTACGCGTGAGCTTTTCGATCCTTAAATTCCTTAATATCGTCTTTAGCAACGAAAGTGCTATATTTTTCATGCAAAAACCAAGATGCAAGTTTTAAGACGATATCAGCGTTAGGTTTGTCAGACTTATTTGCAAGAGATACACCTTCTTCCAAGCTGTCAGCAAATTGCCCCGTACCCGGCATGTTGTAAAATGCATTACCAATAGTAACCGTAGGTTTGGAGTGCAGTATCGAGAGCAACCCAACTCCTGAGTTATAGCAAATAACGCAATCTGCCAAGTCTATTAACGCATGGACATTATCACTTTGCTTAGCCTCAATAATATTTTCCGCGTTAAGTTCAATATTCTTTTTTGACAACGGGTGCCGCTTGACAACAAATATCTTGTCGGGGTTTTTAAACGCCACTTCATTTATGCTATCAACAAAATTATGATAGGGCTGACTGGGTCTAACATACTTCGTGACAGCCATATCGTCGTCAATCTGCAAAGGTATAAAGTAAATCCCCTTGCTCAACTTACTTAAAGCTGTATAACGCGACTGTGTAACGCTATACCCCGAACTCGATTCGAGTAAATGTTCACCGCCTTTTAAGTTGTCAACATAGTCGGCAGCAAGTTTCAGCTCTTCATCTTCGGGGAAATATTGATCAAAGAAGTCTGTCGAAAACTCAGGAGCCGCGTAACTAACATCACTAGCGTAGTAGATAGTGTTCGGCAGCGCACCACGTTCAACTACTATTGTTTTTACTTCTTTTTCCTTGGCTAGCAAAAATGAAGGATAAAAATTACTATGGCTCTTCATGTATGGATTAAATACAGCAAAAGCCTCAACTTCTTTTTCGTCAACCAGACGATTCACATATTCTACAGACTCACTACTATCATCATAAATAGGAATCAACTTGTAGCCAGCATTTCTAAGCGGCAAGAAATAGCCAAAGTGCTCTTTATGTTTACAAATGCACACGGCTGTTTTTTCGCGATTTATATAGTCCACGCTTAAAATTTTTCGTTGATCTGACGAATAGCCGCCAACGATATTCGTCATTCGTTCTCTACGCCAGTCGTTTTCTGCTCTCCAGTCTTTCGCTAGGCCAGTGGGATGCCATAAATGAAATACCTTTAAGCCAAGCAGTTCGGATGGCAAAGCCAAAGCTTCGTTCAACCTGCGGAATCCGCGATATTGCTTAATCCAGAAAAAATCGCGTTTAGATGGACCGTACTTATCTTTCTCCACTTCAATTGGCAGCGGTTGGAGGCTAGTCCCAATTGCTAAGCGAATGAAAAATTCAAAGTCTTCAGAACCATGCCCCCTGAACTCTTCGTGATAACCCCCAATCTGTTTATACAATTCTACGTTCATCATATAAACATTCGAATATGGTGCTATAAACTCAACATCCTTATTTTGATCCTGGAAATTTGAGATATACCCTAGTCGAGTCAAGTAATTACTTTTTTCTAAAGCGGTTTCAGCCCGCACAAACTCATTGGTAGACTTTTCGCTGACATGATAAGCAGCAAAACTTAGCACGACATCAACAGTCACACCCATTTCAAGTGAACTAGCTAAGTCACTGAGCTTCTCAAACACATTTCTCTCAAAAAAGAAATCTATATCTGAGAACAATACGAATTGAGTAGAGACTTTCTCAAAACCCCGATTATGCGCTATGGCGGCGGAGTAAGTGTCTTGGTCGTCCACATAGTGATAATCAAAACCTTGAGCTTTACAAGTTTCTTCGACTTCTTCTTTAAAACCGACCTGGCTACCAAAATCCACAATTAGTACGTTTGGCTTGGGGTCGTAATAATCCCCTAGAAGATTTAGCCTTTCAATTACCCAAGGATTTTCCTCATGGAGCCTAAGACAAACAACAAGCGTAATATCGTTTGAGCAAAACATTCTCAATTACCTATCACATTTAAACTTAACAAACTGACTTAGCATCCATGTTCGTCAACACAGTTAAGCCAATCATTCCCTATGATCCCGCACAATCAAAATCAGCATATTTACAATCAATGTTAAAAACAGAGATATTACCAAGAACACAACAATATTGTATAAACGCTCCGGCTGCTCGGGATATTGCGGCATTGTCGGAGATTGCAATATTGAAACCTGCTTTAATTTTCTTGCAGCTTCTATCCGAGTATTCTGTAGGGCAGACAGTGCGCCCGAATAGCTCTCTTGAGCAAATTGAGCCTGTAACTGAAGGGTCTGGTATTCAGAAGAAATGGCATTCAGAGCATTTCCAGTTTGCTTAGCCACACGATCACGCTCTTTCTGTATTTGCTGATTGAGCGCGCTAATCTCGCTATCTACACGCATCATCTCAGTTGATCGAGCGCTTTGATAAGAAGACAGCGCAGTTTTACGAGCCTTGGCAATCGCTAACTGCCCTTCTAGGGTGGCAACAACTGAATTTATATTCTCTACAGTATTTGTCGGAGAAACCAACCCGTTTTCATTCTGATAGTCGAGCAAGTCTTGTCTTGAACTATCAAATTCTTTCTTTAGCTCTGCCACTTGAGATTCTAGAAACGCAACCTGCTCTTCCGCCAGTCTACGCCCCATCTCATTCATATGCTTTTCACCTTCAATTAATAGAAGCTGAGCTATTTTATGTGCTTCCGAAGGTGTGTAAGCTTCCACGTTGATTCTCAATACTCCTGCATAGTCATCCAACTCTACTGATACTCGCTTCAGGTAGTAATCATGCAATTCTTCTAACGGAGCATTAGAGTTGCCTAGCCTGCTTATAAAGTCACCGTTATTAGCGTATTGCTCGCGAAAATCAGCCTTTTCAACTAAGATTTGCAGCATATCAACAGATAACAAATAATCACGAAGCAGTAGCATATCAGCAGTATTAGCAGAACCACTGCCGGAAAGTAGCGCACTGAAATTGACTTCTGGAGTAGATATCTGCGGGCTTTCCAGCACAACATTAGCGTGCGATACATATCGATCACTAGCCCATACCGACCAATAGACAGATACTAAAAAGATCAATATCAAACACAGTATCCAATGTGGATTTTTCGCACAAAAATTTTTCATACAGAACTCTCAGTACAGGGCGGCATGACTCAGTGATTAACAACAGATTGATTATCTTTATTGTATTATCTTTGACGATCTTCGGCTTCTAACTGATGGACAATATTTCGATACAAATCAGCCTTCTGTCGTAGCTCGTTGAGATAATCTTCAATTTCTGCGGGGCGTTGCGACAAACCGGATGTTTCTTCTTTTATTTTCAGAATTTCTTTTTTGGCTCTTAAAAGCTCTCTTCTATTCAACTCTAAAGGACTGCTTCTGCGAGCTTTCTTCTCAGCCTTTTTCACGGGTAACTTCTCAACTTTTTTTATGCTATAAGCATCATGATACGCCCTTATAGCCTCACGAATATCGTCAAACCAAACAGCTTCCCCCTTATCCAGAAAGATACCAGCCTGACACATCTCTTTTAGAATTCCTTCGCCATGAGAAACCATAATCAAACTAGACTGGGAAATTCGGTCAGAGAAAGCTTTTTTTGCTTTGGCTTTAAATGCTCTATCACCAACCGCGGTAGCTTCGTCAGACAAATAGACATCAAAATCAAATGCCAGTGAAAGGCCAAACTGTAAACGCGCACGCATCCCTGAGGAGTACGTCTTTACTGGTTCATCAAACGCATCACCTATCTCTGCAAACTCTTCAACCTTTTTAATTATTTCGACTGCGTCTGCTCCATGGTTGTGCACGCGCGCTACGAATTTGACATTTTGACGACCGGTCATAGAACCTTGAAAGCCCCCTCCTAAACCTATGGGCCATGAAACTCGACATCGACGTCTAATTTCACCTTTATCTGGGGCGTCCATCCCTCCAATAAGTCTCAGCAAAGTAGATTTACCTGCTCCATTTCTCCCTATTAATCCAACGCTTGTTTTAGTAGGAATTGTAAGATTGATATTTTTTAAGACCCAATCACTCCCATGATAATTATGGTAGCGCTTATAAAGATTACTAATCTCAATCATGGCAGCAGCCTTATAGCATTTCAGGTATGTTTTATACGCTTCATCGTGCTTTAATTCTACTCTGGAAACGCATATGAAGCATGAGACCTAAAGTGATCATGACAAGCGCCCAATACCACAAATAAACCATATCGATCCCATTTAGACTGTGATACCCCTCAAAGAAGTTCAACCTAAGATTCTCTAACCCATGGACGATTGGGTTCAACAAAACATACTGCTGATATTGGTGAGGTATATAATGGAGAGGAAAAATCACGCCTGACACAACAAGCAGCGGAAAGCTAATCAATTTAATCACATTTCCAATTTCTGTCACGAGTGAAGCAGCTGCCGACCCCAACAGACCTGCTCCCAGCCCCAGCATCCAAAGCGAGAACCAGTCAAACATCGCTTCAAGAGGCTTCCCTGGAATCAGATCAAATTTCATCAAACTACCTAGCCCTATAAACAAGAAAAATATAAAGGACTTCAACATGAACTCTAAAAAACTTCTAACAATTACAGTATCAATAGGCTTTACTTGTCGATAAGTAAAAAGACCGGAATTGGCTTCCACGGCTCCTAGCAGACGTATCAAGTTTTCTCTAAACAGGCTGAACCCCATCATCCCAACAAGCACCCAAGGGATAAAATCGGCGCCGGCAATATGGCGACCGCCTGAAATCAGTCCTCGTATAGCTACCATGATACCGACAACAGCCATCGGCTCGAATATCATCCAGAACCAAGACATACGATCTGCCATGGTCCTGGCGGTCATTTCTCGCATGAACATGGCATGCCACACGTTCCATGTGACACCCCAGGATTCACGGAGGTCAGTCAATAGAGACTTCGATTGAGACATAAGCGTTACCGCTGATAGCGCAGTGCGCTCGGGAGAATCGACAAAACCGCATGAGTCGCCTTCGACTCATGCGGCTTAATGACAGTGATTACAGATCCAGCGCGACCTTGGTCGCCACGGCTACCTGATAAAGAATCTGCGTGATGCTGGTCGCCAGCTCGATATTGCTGGTCGGCGCGGCCGGCAGCACCATGATCTCGTCACCGGCGCGAACGTCTGTGTCGCCGGCACGGATGACCGCACCGTTGCGATGCACCACCAGCACCTGGTCGTCATCCGCGCGGGGCGTGAAGCCGCCGGCCTGGCGGATGTAGTCCTCGGCGCTCATGCCGGGGGTGTAGACCATGGCCTGGGGAATCGTCACTTCGCCGCTCAGCAGCACGGAATCCGAGCTTTCCGGAATGGTGACCACATCGCCATCCTGCAGGCGGATATCGGCGATGCTGTCGCCACGGGCGACGACCAGCCGGCCGGTGGGTTCGGTCTGGCGAGCTTTCTGCACGAAGCGCTCGATCAGCTCGGCCTGACGGACCTGGATCTCACCTTCGCCGGTGGTACGTGCGGGATAGCCGAGGTAGGTCTGCTCGAGCCGGTCCAGGCTCTCGTTGAGCGATTCTTCCTGCTGCTCCGCAACGCTTTCGCGGCGGATCGAGACATCCTGATAGCTGGTCATGCTCTTGGGTACGCTGATCGCATTCAGGAACTCGCCCAGATGCGCATCCCGAGGCAGCACGTAACGCGAAGGCCCGTAGTAGCTGCCTTCGAGCTGCACCACGATGCTCTCGCTACGCTGATCGGCGCTGAACAGAACTTCGTCGCCGCGCTCGACGTTGGCGGCGCGGAATTCGTCCAGGGTCAGGTAACGCGCGACCGGCCCCTCCGGACGATCACCGCGCAGCAGCACATGAGACACGCCGGAGCGCAGCCGTGCCAGGTTGGTGACATCGCCGCCGGTCAGGCTTTCCCCCGCCAGCTCATAGCGGAACGGGCGCTGGACGTCCCCCACTACGGCGACCGCCGGGCCACGTTCTTCGACGACGATGGTGTCGCCATCGCGGAACTGCGGATGCGGCATGTTGCCGTCGATCAGGAAGTCATAGAGATCGATGGTGTCGACCGTCCGGCCACCGCGCTTGATCATGATCTGACGGTAGCTGCCCAGGGCCTGGTCGATACCGCCAGCCTGATCGAGGAAATAGAGCATCGAATCGCTTGGAGTACCGGAGTAGCGACCGGGATTCTTGACGTAGCCTGTCACGAACACGCCGACCGGCTGCACGCCCTGCAGGTTGGTGTAGACCTGAACGTTTTCCGGGTAGACCGACTTGATCGCGCTGGTCACGCGGGAATTGAGCTCACTATTGGACGTGCCCTGCACGTTGAGCGGCCCGATGCCCGGCAGGAAGATATTGCCCTGGGAATCTACCGTCAGCACGCTCTGCATCTCGGTGCCACCCCAGACCCGTAGATTGATCTGGTCTCCGGGCTTGATGGTGTAGCCAGAGTTGAGACCATCGGCCATCACCCCACGGAAGCCCCCCGTGAATAGGTTGGCGCCGAACGGCGGCAACATATTGGGGTCGACCGGAGGCTGGCTGGGATCTACAGGCCCGTAGTTCGAATTGTTCCAGTCGGCCCGAGGCTTGTCGTTCACGGCTTGCTGCGCCTGTGGCTGGGCCTGCTGCTCATCGGCACTTTGCTCCTGAGAAGTCATCGATTGGGCCTGCTGGTCCTGCGGAATAATGCTGCTGGAACCGAAGGATTGGGCATTGGCCAAACTGGCGTTTAGACACGCTACCGCCACCAGACACCCGGCCCGGAAAAACGATGCTGCATATTTCATGCAATACTTCCTGTTGTAATCACGCGGCTCGCAGTCTGTCTTCTAAAAGTTAGAAAAACAGTTAGCGATTTAAGACAATGAGGTGGCTGATCGGAAAACGATACACGCGGAAGCCGACTCAAAAGGAGGGGATTTTTGTTACGAAGTGCTTGGTTTGGTCAACGTACGAGTAACCAAACGCTGGGTATACCAACCGTTGTCTTTTATAAGACAAGCCACTTGTGCAGGCTGGTCATTTTGACGTGTATTTTCTCTGGTATTGTTTCCCGCGATACCTAAATGTACGCAAAGCCGACCACTCGCAGCGAAGTAACGTTCCTGAACAGTGACAGAGACGTTCGAGCCCCAAGGGCTCTTGGAAAAAGCCGAGATACTGCCTGGCGTGGCGTTATCGAGAAAGCGCGAGATATCGGGGCCGAGCGCCGCTGCGCCCTGCATGGTATCAACATTGTTACCACCGTAATGGCCCTGCGAAGCGCAGCCCGAGAAGGTTACGGCCAGAGCTACCGCCGCTAACCACCTTCCGATTCGGCTACGGCCGGAGAAAATCCCATTGAAAACGTTTGGCATATTGTCTGTTCAACCTAATAGAAAGCACTGACAATCGGCGAAGTGGGCACTATTTCAGTCTCCACTATTGAGATTGGCCCTCTATCGCAAGACATGCTGAATATCAGAGTAGTCTCAGGCGCTTTGCTTGAAGCACCGTCCCAAATTCAACGCGTACAAACGAAAAGCTGGCCAATCCATAGCCTTTGTCTCGCGAGTGTATGATGTCTTCACAGGCTTTGCCTACAACAAAGACGATTTACCTTAGAAGATATTGTATCCCCACGTTATTCAATGTATCCATGCAGACATAAACACTCCAAATCTACTCAAATCTCTACAATTCAGCAGAAACACACGACTTAACACAATTACATTAGATACAACACTCCTCAGCATCATTACATTCGACACAATAACATCCGAAACTTTATACGATTACGCTATATTGCCGCAGCTTTAGCACCAAGTCCTTGACGGTGTCTTCCACGCTCAACTCGCCCGTGTTGATCTCGATTTCCGGATTCGTGGGGGCTTCGTAAGGCGAGCTGATTCCGGTGAAGTCTTCGATCTGCCCGGCACGGGCCTTTTGGTAGAGGCCTTTGGGGTCACGCTCTTCACAGACTGCCAACGACGTATTCACGAACACTTCGATGAACTCGTCACTGTCGACCATATTGCGGACCAGGTCCCTGTCGCGCTGGAACGGCGAGATGAACGAGACCAGCGTGATCATGCCGGCATCGACCATCAGCTTGGCGACTTCGCCCACCCGGCGGATGTTTTCCTGGCGGTGTTCGTCGCTGAAGCCGAGATCGCCGCACAGGCCGTGACGCACGTTGTCGCCGTCCAGCAGGTAGGTGCTGTAGCCCATGCCGAACAGCTGGCGCTCGAGCGCGTTGGCGGAGGTCGACTTGCCCGCGCCGGAAAGCCCGGTGAACCAGATGATGCACGGCTTCTGGTGATTGCGTTCGGCGCGGCGCTGCTTGGTCACGGCCATGTCGTGCCAGACGATGTTGCTGGCGCTGAGCGTATCGACCACCATGCCGGCGCCCACGGTGACGTTGGTCATGCGGTCGATGATGATGAAGTTGCCGGAGTGCGGCGAGCGCACGTAGGGGTCGAGCGCCAGCGGTTGCTTCACTTCGAGCTGGCAACGGGCAATGCCGTTGAGCGGGATTTCTCTGGCCGGATGGCGCTCGAGCGTGTTGACGTCCGTCTGGTGGATGATCCGCGCCACGCGACCGCTGACGACACTGGTGCCCGCCTTGAGCTCGTACTCGCGCCCGACTTCCAGCGGCGTATCGTGCATCCAGACGATATCCGCAGTGAACGCCGTGGTCGGCTCCAGCTTGCTGTCCGCCGCGACGAGCATGTCGCCACGGGAGATGTCGATCTCGTCGGCGAGCGTGACGGTGATCGCCTGGCCGGGATAGGCGGCCTCGAGCTCGCCGTCGTAGGTCACGAGGCTCTCTACGCTGGATGTCCTGCCGGAACCGAGCACGCGAATGGCATCGCCCGGGCGCAGAATGCCGGCCGCCAGCGTGCCGCAGTAGCCCCGGAAGTCGAGGTTCGGCCGGTTGACGTATTGCACCGGGAAGCGCAGGTCCATGAGGTTGCTGTCGTGCTTGACGTCCACGCCTTCCAGCAGACGCAGCAGCGGTTCGCCACCGCCCTGTGCGTACCAGCTCATGCTCTCGCTGTCGTTGACGACGTTATCGCCTTCCAATGCCGATATCGGCACGAAGTGCAGGTTGATGTCGTCGTTGAGATTCTTCGAAAATTCCTTGTAGTCGGCGACGATCTCGTCGAAGCGATCCTGGGAATAGTCGACCAGATCCATCTTGTTGACGGCGACGATCAGGTGACGGATGCCCAGCAGCGAGCAGATATAGCTGTGACGGCGGGTCTGGGTCTGAATGCCGTAGCGCGCATCGATCAGAATGATCGCCAGGCTCGCAGTCGATGCCCCGGTCGCCATGTTGCGCGTGTACTGCTCGTGTCCCGGCGTATCGGCGATGATGAACTTGCGCTTGTCGGTGGAGAAGAACCGGTAGGCGACATCGATGGTGATGCCCTGCTCCCGCTCGGACTGCAAGCCATCGACCAGCAACGCCAGGTCGACCTTGTCGCCGGTCGTCCCGCTGGTCTTGGAAGCCTGGGTGATCGCCGCCAACTGATCTTCGTAGATCATCTTGGAGTCGTGCAGCAGCCGACCGATCAGGGTCGACTTGCCGTCATCGACGCTGCCGCAGGTGATGAAGCGCAGCAGGTCTTTTTGCTCATGCTCTTTCAAATAGGCATCGATGTTTTCTGAGATCTTCGGTGAGGCGTGTGACACGGTTCTTTCTCCCACATGAGTGGAGAACACGAGCACTGCGAGCCACGAGCTTCGGGCTACGAGCAGGCTGTGCACTCCATCAAGACTTGTGTTTTGCCTGGCCAGACGCCAAAGCGTTCAATAAAGCGCCAAGCATCCGTGATAACTGAATAGCTTCATTGCGCCACTGAGTACCCTTCTGCTCAGCGATGTACCCTATTTCCATACCGATCAAGGCTTGAGTCGCAAACTCGCCACAGGAGCCTTTCGCAATAGACACGAAGCGGAATTTTTCTCGCTCGGTATATCTTTCAAAACCTTCCGCGATATTGCTGGGAATCGAGAGCGCAGAGCGTGTGATCTGATCTTTGAACCCGAAATCACGGAGACCATGAAGCTCCCGATAGACCTCTACGCTCAAACGCTTACCACGCTGCCAGACCTCCATCTGCTCATGCCTCATCTCTTCACCATATCCAGTTCCCAACTTTCATAGCCCGTCGCTCGTGGCTTATAGCTCGCAGCTCGAGGCCCGTAGCCCGCAGCTCAAGGCCCGTAGCTCGTAGCCCGTCGCTCGTGGCTTATAGCTCGCAGCTCAAGTCCCGTAGCTCGTAGCCCGTCGCTCGTGGCTTATAGCTCGCAGCTCGAGGCCCGTAGCTCGTAGCCCGTCGCTCGTGGCTTATAGCTCGCAGCTCGAGGCCCGTAGCCCGTAGCCCGTAGCCCGTAGCCCGTAGCCCGTAGCCCGTAGCCCGTAGCCCGTAGCTCAAAAATATCCTTCTCTTTTCTTGCGTTCCATCGAGCCGACCTGGTCGCGGTCAATGGCGCGACCGGAGCGCTCGGAGGTGCGGGTGAGCAGCATCTCCTGGATGATCTCGGGCAGCGTGGCGGCTTTCGATTCCACGGCACCGGTGAGTGGGTAGCAGCCGAGCGTGCGGAAGCGGACCCACTTCTCTTCGGGGACTTCACCGGGCTCCAGCGGCAGACGGTCGTCGTCGACCATCACCAGCATGCCGTCGCGTTCGACCACGGGGCGCGGTGCGGAGTAGTACAGCGGAACGATGGGAATCGATTCGAGATAGATGTACTGCCAGATATCCAGCTCGGTCCAGTTGGAGAGCGGGAAGACGCGGATCGATTCGCCCTTGTTGACCTTGCCGTTGTAGAGGTTCCACAGCTCCGGGCGCTGGTTCTTGGGGTCCCAGCGGTGGTGCTTGTCGCGGAAGGAGTAGACGCGCTCCTTGGCGCGGGAGGCTTCCTCGTCGCGACGGGCGCCACCGAAGGCGGCATCGAAGCCGTACTTGTCCAGCGCCTGCTTGAGCGACTGGGTCTTCATGATGTCGGTGTACTTGGCGCTGCCGTGGTCGAACGGGTTGATGCCGGCGGCGCGACCTTCCTCGTTGATGTGTTCGATCAGCTCCATCCCGACGTCCGCGGCCATCCGATCGCGGAACTCGATCATTTCCTTGAACTTCCAGGTGGTGTTGACGTGCATCAACGGGAACGGCGGCGGCCCGGGGTAGAACGCCTTGCGGGCGAGATGCAGCATCACCGAGGAGTCCTTGCCGATCGAATAGAGCATCACCGGGTTGCCGAACTCGGCGGCGACCTCGCGGATGATGTGGATGGACTCGGCTTCGAGTTGCTTGAGATGCGTCTGGCGTTCGGGGGTCAGTTCGGTCATGGCATGTCTCTAATATTCGTTTGTCGGGGAAGTCGCGGTGAGCTTCGGGCTTCGGGCTTCGGGCTTCGGGCTTCGGGCTTCGGGCTTCGAGCTTCGAGCTTCGAGCTTCGAGCTTCGGGCTTCGCTAGCATGCCCACCCAATACTTCCGGCTCGCAATCCTTCTCGTGGCTCGTGGCTTACTGCTCGCGGCTCGCGGCCCGTAGCTCGAAGCTGGCCCGAAGGGCCCCTTCCCAGCGAGAATCGCGCTGCCCACAAACGATAAAAAACGGGTTGAGGATGCTTTCCTGCTGGTTGCAGCGAAGCGGCTCGAGCGTTTCGGCGTTCAGCACTTCGCCGCCGGCGGCGGTGACGACGGCCTGGGCGGCGGCGGTGTCCCATTCGCAGGTGGGAGCCAGACGCGGGTAGAGGTCGGCGGCGCCTTCGGCGACGAGACACAGCTTGAGCGAGCTGCCCATGGAAACGCGCTCGTGAGCCGGCAACTGGGCGCAGAAGGCTTCGAACGACTCGGCACCATGGGAACGGCTGCCGACGATCAGCCAGGGCTGGTCGCCCGCTGCGGGCAGTTCCCGCACGCCGATCTGCCGCTCCCCTTCGGCGGTGATCTTGAATGCCCCCAGATCGGCGTCGCCCCACCAGGTCGTTTCCAGCACCGGCGCATGGACGATCCCCAACACGGGTACGCCGTTCTCGACCAGAGCCACGTTGAGCGTGAACTCGCCGTTTTTCTTGATGAACTCCTTGGTGCCATCCAGCGGATCGATGAGCCAATAGAGTGACCACTGCCGCCGCGTCTCGTAGGTGGTCTCTTCGCTCTCTTCGGAGAGCACCGGGATCTCCGGCGTCAGGCGCTGAAGCAGATCGCTCAGCGCCCGATGGGAGGCCATGTCCGCCTGGGTGAGCGGGCTGTCGTCAGCCTTGGTTTCGACGCTGAAATCCTGCGCGTAGATCTCGAGTACACGTTCACCGGCAGTCACCACACCGGAGAGCAATTTCTGTCTGATAGCTTCGTCTACTTTCATGCGATGCCTCCGTTGATATGCTTGTGCCGGTCAGTAGTCCAAGGCTAAAAAGGCCAGATGAATGGTATGAGCAGAATCGAAGTAGCCCCCACCAGGGCGCTCACGGGAAAACCCAGCTTGAGATAGTCATGCATCTGGTAGCCGCCCGGCCCCATCACCATCAGGTTGGTCTGGTAGCCCAGCGCGGTCATGAAGCTGGCGGAGGCCGCGATGGTGATGGCGATCACGAACGGCATGAAGTCCACGCCCAGCTGCTGCGACACCGCCAGCCCGATGGGGAACATCAGCACCGCCGCGGCGTTGTTGGTGATCATCTCGGTGAACAGCACCGTCATCAGATAGACGAACGCCAGCGCCAGCCAGGGCGAGTCGATATGCCCGACCACCAGTTCGGCGATGGTCTGCGCGGCGCCGGATTGTGTCATCGCCTCGCCAAGGGAGAACGAGGCGGCGATCACGACGAGAACGGAAAGGTCGATGTAACGCCGGGCCTTGCCCATGGTCAGGCAGCCGGTCATCAGCAGTGCCCCGGCGGCGAGAAAGGCGGCTTCCAGAATCGAGACCAGGTTGGTCGCGCTGAGTACGACCATCACGCCGAGAATGCCCAGCGAGAGCGGCGCTTTCTGAAAGTTCGGCGGTGTCGAGTCGTTGAGCTGGCTGACCAGCAGGAAATCCTTCCGGTAGCGATACTGTTCGACGAACTCCTGCCCTGTCTCCAGCAGCAGGGTATCCCCAACCTGGAGCTCGATATCCCCGACCTTGCCGTTCAGGCGCCGGCCATGGCGGGAGATCGAGAGAATGACGGCCTGGAACCGGGAGCGGAACCGCGACTCTCGCACCGACCGGCCGATGCCGGTGAAATCGGGGCTGATGACTGCCTCGACCAGGCAGCGCCGATGCTGTGCCACCTGCAGCTTCTGCACGTTACCGTTGGCGGGGCTCAGCCCCCGCACCTCACGCAGTTCCCGAGCGCACTCCGGCGCGCCGATGAAGACCAGCGTATCGCCACCCTGCAGTCGGGTATCCGGCGGCACGGCCGTCAGCAGTTGATCGTCTCGTTCGATATCGGCCAGATAGCCAAACTGCAGGTTGCGCAGGCCGGCGTCCGCGATAGTCTTGCCCACCAGCGGCCCCTTGGGCTCGACGATCACCTCGACGCTGTATTCGCGGATCTGGTCCAGCTGGGCGCTGGTGCCGTCGCGCTGGGGCAGCAGCCATTTGCCGAAGATCAGGATGAACCCGCCGCCCACGAGAAGAATCGGCAGGCCGATCCAGGTCAGTTCGAACATGCCCAACGAGATCCCCTGGCGGCTCTGCAGCAGGCCATCGATGACCAGGTTGGTGCTGGTGCCGATCAGGGTGCAGGTGCCGCCGAGGATGGAGATATAGCTCAGCGGCAGCAGGAGCTTGGAAGGCGACAGACGCAGGCGGTTCGACCAGTCCTGGATGGCGGGAATGAACATCGCCACGACGGTGGTGTTGTTCATGAATGCGCTCAGGATCGAAGCGGGCAGCATCACCCGCCACTGCGCCCGGCGCAGGGTGGAAGGCTGGCCGAGAAGCAGCCCGGCGATCCACTTGATCGCGCCGGTTTCCTTCAGCGCGGCAGCAACCACATACAACGCCGCAATGGTCATCACACCGGTGTTGGCGAAGCCGGCGAGAGCCTCTTGCGGTGAGAGCACGTCCGAGAAAATCAGGAACGCCATCGCGCCGACCAGAATGGCGTCCGGCGCGATCCGTGTAAAAACAAGCGTGCCCAATACGGCCACGACAGTCGCGATGCTCAACCAGGCATCAATGCCCATATTGATTCTTACCCTTGCCTTGATGGGTCTGCGTGAAGATTCGATGACTCGATACCGATAGTGAGTCAATTCGTCAGTATCGAGCACCGACATCCTGCCAGCATTGCATTGTATGGGGGGTATGTAAGGCGAACCAGCGCCCTTTCTCTACGAAACGTAAGGATGGCGTTAATCGTTAACTCGATTGCAGTGAAATACCAAATCAAAAAGACTGACTTAAAAGTCATTTTCATGCGCGTCATGCTCGGTTATAGGCAACGCCCTTTATCGGCTTTGCGACATCATTTCGGGTCTGTGATTCGAACGCTCGGACAACTCGATAAAGCGCTGGCGCAGATAGGCGGCTTCTTCGGTGGCATGAAAATCAGGGTTGCGTTGGGAATGAGCGAAGTAGGTCATGATCAGCCACCCCAGTCGGCACGCTCGGGAAGCTCGAACTCCTCGTCCTGCGCCGGCTCCCGGCGAGTCACCAATCCAGCGCTCCGCCAGGGCCGGGGGGACGCTCATCAGCAGGCGGGAAAGATCGAATCCGACCGGCAACCTGTCAGCGTGATCCCAGTCGATGAATACTGGCCGACCTGTCCGCGATTCGATCAGCACGTTCTGGGGATGAAGGTCGCCGTGGGAGAATACCCGCGGCAGCCGGTGGACGACACGGGCCATGCCCAGCAGTAGCCGAAGCTCCCGCCAGCGATGCTGCTTCAGCGCGGCCAGGCAGACGCCGCTGATCAGCTTTCCGAACGCCCTTCTCCCGCGTCGGTCGCCTCCCATGCCGGTGACCCAGCGAGCGGACGGCAACCGCAGGGCCGCAGCAAGCGTGTCGCGAAACGTTTGCTCGTTGTCACCGGTGAAGCCATCCAGTGCCTGGCCTTCGATATGCTCGACGACCAGGCTGGCGGTCTCTCCGTGGACAAGCACGGTTTCCAGCGACGGCGTGGCAATGCCGTTGGGTTCCAGCACCCGACGGTGAAGGCGTTCGAGCCAGAGCGCATTTCGAAGCGGGCGCTGGGCATGAACCACGCGACGCCCCGCCGGCGTATCGATACAGAGTGCCGAAAGCTTGCCCCGGTGGCCGAACAAGGGGCGAAACGCGTTGATGGTCAGATGGGGCCGAAGCGGCTGCAGTAGGGATCGAAAGGCGGGGAGTTCGGCGCTGGTCCGGGCAGTCAGAAAGCCATCCTCGGCGCCGGGCGGCATCACGACGGCCAGGCCACCTCCCAACAGCTGGCCGCTTTCCAGCGCCCTGACGCGAACGAGATCGCCGATCTGCAACGCGAGCGGCGCCAGAAAGCCAACGCCGCCTTCACGCGTGATGCCCGCCTCGACCACATCGGGTCGCGCGTCCTGACACAACGCGCAGAACCGTTCTTCGCCATTGACGGAAATGACGACGCTCTGGCAAGCGCGCGGCTGCTGGCCATCGGCAACATACCATCCCCTGACGACGCCCTGGCTGACTTCATCCACGAAACCTGGCATGCGCGCTCCTTGGCCGCGTGGCGATGCGAAAGCATTGTTGTCGTTCAGCGCCGATCCTGACGCTTCTGGATCCTGCCGTCGTTCGAACGCCGCTATTCACGAGCGACCGTTCGAAGGCAATACGCTGGTCAAAACGATGGTACGACAACCGCCCCGCTGGCTTCGTAACGTGTTACTGCGGGAGGGAAACGACTCGGCAACATTTCGAAGGTGAGGAAGCCTCTCATGAGCGGGTCATGCCTTGAACGAGAAGCGGGCCACGCCTCTACCGAGGAATGGCCCGCCCTGGTTCTCGAGTTCCGCTCGATCGCCGATAGCGCTCAACCAAACTGGTTCATGGTGTTGAGCCCGCCGCCGGCCTTGAGCGCGGCCGCGCCGGAGAAGTACTCCTTGTGGTCGTCACCGATGTTGGAGCCGGCCATGTCCTGGTGCTTGACCGTGGCCAGCCCGCGCCGAATTTCGCGGCGCTGCACGCCGGCAACGTAGGCCAGCATGCCGGCGTCACCGAAGTAGCCCTCGGCGAGCTCGTCGGTGGAGAGCGCCGCCGTGTGGTAGGTCGGCAGCGTGATCAGGTGGTGGAATACCCCGGCTTCGCGGGCGGCGTCGCGCTGGAATGTCTGGATCCGGCGGTCTGCCTCCTGCGCCAGCTCGGAGTCGTCGTACGCCGCGCTCATCAACTGGCTGCGTTCGATACCGGAGAGATCCCGCCCTTCCTCTATCCAGCGATCGTAGACCTGCTGACGGAAGTTGAGCGTCCAGTTGAACGAGGGCGAGTTGTTGTAGACCAGCTTGGCGTTCGGCACGACTTCGCGAATACGCTCGACCATGTCAGCAATCTGGCCGATGTGGGGCTTCTCGGTCTCGATCCACAGCAGATCCGCGCCATTCTGCAGGGCATTGATGCAGTCCAGCACGACCCGGTCCTCGCCGGTATCCGGGCGGAAGCGGTAGAGACCGTTGGCGAGCCGTAGCGGCTTGCGCAGGTCGCCATCGAGCTTGATGAGGGTGTCGCCCTCGTTGATGTCCTTAACCGCGCAGATGGGCACGGTACAGAGGAAACTGTTGTACCGGGAGGCGAGATCGCCCGGCTCCTTGCTGACCGGCAGCTTCTGCGTCAGACCGGCGCCCAGCGAATCGGTACGCGCGACGATCACCCCCTCGTCCACCCCGAGTTCCAGGAATGCGTGACGAACGGCGTTGATCTTCGCCACGAAATCCTCGTGGGGAACGGTGACCTTGCCATCCTGGTGACCGCACTGCTTGGCGTCCGATACCTGGTTCTCCAACTGGATACAGCAGGCGCCCGCCTCGATCATCTTCTTCGCCAGCAGGTAGGTGGCTTCTTCGTTGCCGAATCCGGCATCGATGTCGGCAATGATCGGCACGATGTGCGTTTCGAAGTTGTCGATTCTGTCGATCACGCTGCGTGCCATCACTTCGTTGCCCTGTTTTCTGGCGCTATCCAGTTCCCGAAACAGGGTCGTCAGCTCCCTGGCATCTGCCTGGCGCAGAAAGGTGTAGAGCTCTTCGATCAGGGCCGGAACGGAGGTCTTTTCATGCATCGACTGATCGGGAAGCGGGCCGAACTCGGAGCGCATGGCAGCGATCATCCAGCCGGAAAGGTACAGATACCGCCCTTGGGTCGTGCCGTGGTGCTTCTTGATCGAGATCAGCTTCTGCTGGCCGATGAAGCCATGCCAGCAGCCGAGCGACTGGGTGTAGCGTGACGGGTCTTCATCGTAAGCCTGCATGTCGCGACGCATGATGGAGGCCGTGTAACGGGCGATATCGAGTCCGGTCCGGAAGCGATTCTGCGCTCGCATCCGGGCCACGTTCTCCGGATTGATATTGCCCCATCTGCCGTTCTGCTCCAGGCACAATCGGTTTATCGATTCGATATCGCGCTGATAAAGAGACATGACGATCTCCACAGGTCGGGATTGAAAAATGTCCGGAAGCCACGGTGTCTCGTGTTTCGATTTCACGGGTCAAAACGAGCGTTTTAACGCCATCGACGAGAAGATATGACCTCCTTGGCGAATCTACTATGTGAGAAATCGAGGCATGGCAACAATCAGCACTTAGCCGCCAGCACGGTAAGGCTTCTACCCGGAATCGTGCTTTTCGACGCGTCCTGTAGTCATGTATGACGTATGACGGTAACGGTTCCAGCGCGCGTTAATCGTTCGCCGGAAAATCAGTCATCCTGCAGCGCAATCGACCGGATTAAGAAAACACTTACCAATTCATCATCTTGAGAATGACGGAGTCTGGTACTGGCATCGATGCGAGGCTGGCCGGACACCGACTGGCAGCCCTTCCTCTATTCGACTTTCGTCGACAGGAAGATAGCGGAATTTCACATTTTTAATCGGCCGTTGCCTGCTCCAGCCCTTCCCGCGTCACCGTCGCGACCCGTTCCAGCTCTTCCGGGGTGATCACGTAAGGTGGCATCCAGTAGATCACGTTGCCCAGCGGCCGCAGCATCACGCCGCGTGACAGCGCGTGCCGATAGACGCGCAACCCGCGACGCTCGCGAAAATCGTAAGGCGTCAGGCTGGCCTTGTCCGCCACCATCTCGATCGCGAGCACCATGCCTGTCTGGCGCACGTCACCGACGTGAGGGTGCTCTCGCAGCGGCTCGGCGAGACGCCCCATCAGCACCGCCTTGTCGCGGTTGGCGGCGATCACGTCGTCCTGCTCGAAGATATCCAGCGTCGCCAGGGCGGCGGCGCAGGCCAGCGGATTGCCGGTGTAGCTGTGGGAGTGCAGAAAGGCTCTCAGCGTCGAGTAGTCGTCGTAGAACGCGTCGTAGACTTCGTCGGTCGTCATCACGACCGACAGCGGCAGGTAGCCGCCGGTCAGCGCCTTGGAGAGACACAGGAAATCCGGGCGCACGCCGGCCTGCTCGCTGGCGAACAGCGTCCCTGTGCGGCCGAAGCCGACGGCGATCTCGTCGAAGATCAACTGGACGCCGTGGCGGTCGCAGGCCTCGCGCAGCCAGGTCAGGTATTCCGGCGGGTACATGCGCATGCCGCCGGCGCACTGGATCAGGGGTTCGACGATGACCGCTGCCAGCTCGTGGGCATGACGCGCCAGCGCCGCTTCCATGTGCGCGAAGGCCCCCCTCGCCTGCTCGACCCACTGCTCTCGCGGCAGGCCGAAGCCGTCCGGTGCCGGCACCTTGATCACGTCCAGCAGCAACGAGCGGTAGGTGTCGGTATAAAGCGCCACGTCGCCGACCGATAGCGCGCCCAGCGTCTCGCCGTGGTAGCCGTTGGTGATGGTCAGGAATCGCCGCTTTTCGGGACGACCGACGTTGCGCCAGTAGTGGTAGCTCATCTTGAGCGCGATCTCGACGGCTGAGGAGCCGTTGTCGGCGTAGAAGCAGTGCCCCAGCCCGGCGGGCGCCAGCTGTCCCAGCCGTTCGGAGAGCTCGATCACCGGCTGGTGGGTGAATCCCGACAGGATCACGTGCTCGAGTTCGTCGAGCTGCTGCTTGATGCGCGCGTTGATGCGCTCGTTGGCGTGCCCGAACACGTTGACCCACCAGGAACTGACGATATCGAGATAGCGCTGGCCTTCGAAATCCTCCAGCCACACGCCCTTGCCGCGGCGGATCGGTACGACGGGAAGCGTTTCGTGGTCCTTCATCTGGGTACACGGGTGCCACAGGCTGGCCAGGTCACGCTGCATCCATTGACTATTGCGGGTCATTCGACGGGTTCCCTTAGAGGGTGTTTATAACGGCTTTTGCAAAGGCGTTTACAACGGCTTTTGGTGTTTACAAAAGAGGATCGATATCCAGAAAGTCCGCCACGCGTTCGGCGGATGGCGACGGCAGCCAGGGCACGACGCCGAGGCATGGAACGCCGCCCTGCTCGCCCAGCCATCCGGCGAGGGCATCCAGGTTCTGCCGGCGGCGTGGCAGGTCGGGGTCGATGCCGTTGGCGACCCACCCCGCCACTGTCAGGCCGTCGCCACGAATCGCCTCCAGCGTCAGTCGGGCATGATTGATGGCGCCGAGCTGCACGCCGACCACCAGCACCACGGGCAGGGCGAGCGCGATCGCGAGGTCCGACAGCGACTCCCGCTCGTTGAGCGGCACACGCCAGCCGCCGGCCCCCTCGATCAGGGTAAGATCGGCATCTCGCGCCAGCAGCCTCTGCATGGAGCGCTCGAGTGATGCCAGCGTCAGCGGGATGCCCGCTTCGCCAGCGGCGATGTGCGGGGCGATGGCCGGCTCGAAGGCGAACGGGTTGATTGCATCGTAGGGCAGCACGGGATGGCACTGGGCCTGAATGGCGAGCGCATCGGCGTTGCGCAACCCGAGCGGGGTTCGCTCGCAGCCGGAGGCCACCGGCTTGCCGCCCGCCACGGTCAGTCCGCGGCGCCTGGCCGCGAGCAGCAGCCCTGCGGTAATCACGGTCTTGCCGGCATCGGTATCGGTGCCAGTCACGAAACAGGCCGTCATCTCTCCTCCCTCTCACTGCACTGCAGCAATACCGTGGCGACGCGATAGCGGGTCGGAATGCCCTCGGCTTCCCGCCAGGTTTCCAGCCCTCGGCCCAGCTCGACGATCCGGCGTCGCCCCGCCAGCCCGCCATGTCCGGCAGCCGGGTCGGTCAGCGTACTGGCGCCGATCCGCTTCAACGCCCGCAGCGCGTCGATCGGCGTGGTGTGATGTATCTTGCGCGTCGTCAGATCCAGCTCGTGCAGCTGCCAGCCAGGCGCTTCGAGGATCTTCGCCAGGCGCGCTTCGGGCAGGAAGGCGTTGCCGAGGGGGGTGCCATCGAGTCGCTGCCCCGCCGCACGCAGTTCCGCCAGCGTTCCCTCGCACAGCGTGGTGAAGGCGAGCCAGCCGCCGGGGCGCAGCACGCGGCCGGCCTCGGCCAGGAATGCTTCCAGCGACTCGCACCACTGCACCGCCAGACTGGAAACCAGCAGGTCGGCGCTGTCATCGGCCAACGGCAGCCACTCCGCGCTGCCGACGACCCACTGGATTGGCCGCGCGGCGTGGCGACGGCGCGCTGCCTCCAACATACCGGGCGCGATATCCAGCCCGATCGAGAGACCGGCGTGGCATCCGGCCAGGCGAGAGATCAAATACCCCGTACCGCAACCAATATCGACGACGGTCCGCAAGCGCCCGAGCGCCGGCAGCCGCGCCAACAGACGGTCGGCCACCTCGCGCTGCAACTCGGCGCCGTCGTCGTAGCCGTGCGCGGCACGGGAAAAGCCGTCGGCGATCCTTCGCAGCCGGCACCGCGACGCTGGTGTCTCCGCGACCACGCCGGCTGACGCGGCGTGTCGTTCGACGCGATCCAGGCCATTCATGGCACCACCTCGTGTGACGAGTCATCGGACGAGAGCAGGGGGTCCGCCATGAGCGCAGCGGTCCGCTCGGTCTGCTCCAGCGGAAAGGCGTGGCCGGCATTCACGATCGACGCCGTACGCCCGCCCTCGGGCAGCCGTTCGGCGATGGCCTGGCGTGCCGCCGCCGGCACCAGGGCGTCGTTGTCGCCGAAGAGATGCAGTTGCGGGATCTTCAGCGTGCCCGGCACGTCGCGCAGGTCCAGCGCGGATAACACTTCCAGCCCGGCCAGGGCGTGATCCAGCGGCGTCGACGCCAGCGCCGCCACCAGCTCGCGCCCCAGCCGGCGGGTATCCTGTCCGCCCTGCGCGCTCAACTGCGCGAATCGCCGAAGCGTATGCGTGGGAGAAGCCTGCAACCCGCGCTGAAAGTCCTTCAGGGCTCCCCCGCTCAGCGCCGTCGGCCAGCCCGGACGGGCAACGAAACTGGCGTTAGCCCCCAGCGTGATCAATCCTCGTGCGCGACGCCCGCGCCACTGCGCCAGCGACGTGGCGAACATGCCGCCGAGTGACCAACCGGCCAGCCAGGCATCCTGGGGCAGCTCATGATCGAGCGCCGCGACCCAGCTTTCGGGCCGGTGACTGGTCAATGCGGGATAGTTGATGCACTCGACCCGGTAGCACGGGGGCAGCCGCCGACGCAGGGCGTCGGCCAACGGCGCCAGCGGTGCGGGCCCGAGCGCCCATCCCGGCAGCAACAGCAGTGTCTGCTCGTTCATGTCGACGCCTCCCTGGTCGACGTTTCCCCCGTCAATGTTTCCCTTGCCGACCACAGCCGACGGGCGGCATCGAACAGCACCCCGATCAGCCGGTCGACTTCCTCGAGCGTATGGGCCGCCGAGAGCGTGAAGCGCAGTCGCGACGTGCCGGCCGGTACGGTGGGCGGGCGGATGGCGCTGCACCAGATGCCGGCGCTGTCGAGTGCCGCCGCCAGCGCCAGCGCCGCGGCTTCGTTGCCGCCCTGCCCGCCGCTGCCCGGCACACTCCAGCTCGGCCCGACGATCAGTGGCTGAATGGGCGTGGTGGAAGGCGCCAGATGCAGATCCAGCTCGGCGAGGCCGGCCGCCTCGTGGCGGAAGCGCTCGATCAACGCGGAAAGATGGGCCCGCCGCTCCGGCTCGTCGCGGACGATGTCCAGACTGGTCAGCGTGGCCCACGCCAGAGCCGGGGAGAGACTGGTGGTGTAGATGTAGGGGCGGGCGAACTGGATCAGCGCCTCGATCAAGGTCTCGCTGCCGGCGACGAACGCGCCCTGGGTGCCGAGCGCCTTGCCCAGCGTCCCGACGCTGGCGGCAATCCTGCCCGGCTCGAGGCTCTGTGCCTGCCACGTGCCGCCGCCATCCGCGCCCAGCACGCCGAGGCCGTGGGCATCGTCGACCATCAACCAGACGCGGTGGCGCTCGCATCGTGCCGCCAGAGCGGGCAGATCGGCGACATCGCCATCCATGCTGAAGACGCCATCGGTGACGACCAGAGTTCGCCGCGCAGTATCGAGAGAGGACAGCCGCTCGCCGCAATCGACGGCATCCCGATGGGCGAATCGCACCAGGCTGGCGCCCGCCAGCCGGGTCGCGTCCAGCAACGAGGCGTGATTGAGCCGGTCGTGGAGTGCCACATCGCCCCGCCCGAGCAGCGTCGAGATGACGCCCAGGTTGGCCTGGTAGCCGCTGGAGAACAGCAGCGCCCGAGGCTGCCCTGTCAGCGCGGCCAGTCTCGCTTCCAGAGATTCATGAGCCTCGCTGTGGCCGCAGACCAGGTGCGATGCCCCGCCGCCGGTGCCGAAACGCCGGGCGCCTTCGGCCAGCGCCTCCGCCAGCCGGGGATCGCCGGCCAGCCCCAGATAGTCGTTGCTGCAGAACGTCAGGTAGCGCTGTCCTTGGCGCAGGAAGTGCGGCCCCTTCCCGGCCGTCGTGCTTCTGCGGCGATAACGCTGGAGCGCATGCTGACGTGCCAGGCGCGCCGCCAGCACGCGCTCCAGCGAATCGCCCGGCTCAACGTACTGTGACGCTGCCGTCATGCGCGGACCCGGGCCGTGGACGAGGCGGTAGCATCCGTGACCATCGCATCCAGCCGAGCCCTTGTCATGCGCTCCTGAATGGCCGCTTCGTGGGCGGCGTCATCGACGTCTTCGCGCTGCTCGGGGTGCAGGCCGAGGCGCTCGAAAAGCCGTTGATCACGGGTCGCCTGGGGGTTCTGCGCGGTCAGCAGGCGCTCGCCGTAGAAGATCGAGTTGGCCCCGGCAAAGAATGCCAGCGCCTGGGTCTCGTCGCTCATTAGCTCGCGTCCGGCGGCCAGACGCACGTGTGAGCGCGGCATCAGGATGCGCGCGACGGCAATGGTGCGAATGAACTCGATGGGGTCGAGATCCTCGACATGCTCGAGCGGCGTGCCCTGGATTCGGATCAGCATGTTGATCGGCACGCTCTCGGGGTGTTCAGGCAGGTTGGCCAGTTGCTGCAGCAGCCCCGCCCGGTCGTTGACGCTCTCGCCCATGCCGAGGATGCCGCCACTGCAGATCTTCATGCCGGACTGACGGACGTGGTCCAGGGTCTCCAGACGATCGGCGTAGGTGCGGGTGGTGATGATCTCGCCGTAGTACTCCGGCGAGGTATCCAGGTTGTGGTTGTAGTAATCGAGCCCGGCTTCCTTCAGTTGCTCGGCCTGCTCCCGACTCAGCATGCCCAGTGTCATGCAGGTTTCGAGCCCCATCGCCCGCACGCCGCG
>NZ_JAXOVV010000036.1:0-25997 GCF_036663415.1 Salinicola sp. 4072
GGCCGCCGTCCTGGAGCGGCACGCTCTTGAGCGCCGCCGCTTCGAAGTCGATCGCTTCCTCGCCGTGCTCCTTCGCCTGCCAGTGACGCAACTGGCGATGCCCCTCGGTTTCATGGTGAGGCGAGAGGGTCAGGTCGGCAGCGATCGTGGCCTGCTCCTCGGGAGAGCGAGTGGGCTCCGGGCTGTGTTCCCGCAGGAGACCGTCGGTATCCAGCAGCCCCCCGAATTCTCCCTCGTCGTCTTCCTCGGTGGACCCAAACCCTTGCGGTGCCACCGGCGTCCGAAGAGTCCGGGCCTCGAGTTCGGCATTGCGTTGTTCGAGCTGCTCGAGCTGGGCGCGCATCTGCTTCATGGCGACGGATTCACCCGCGCCGCCGGATTCCGGCACGCCGCGTTCGGTGAGCGACGGTGCCGGCGAGGTGTCGAGATCGCTCCGACCATCGCCGAACGTCAGATCGCCGGGGTCGTCAGTGCCACTACTGTCGCCTGACTGATTGGCATCGCCCGACGCTTTTGACGTCGATGGCAGCGAGGGCGAACCCGACGACTTTCCCGGGGAGGAAGCGCCGTTGGAGGCCTCCGGCCTGGGTGGATAGAGGTGGCGCTCCTGGGGATGACGCAGGCGTTCCAGTTCACTATCGACAGTGGTCCAGATATCCGCGCGCTCCTCGTCCGTTGCCGCCCGGGCATACTTGCGAACGGTGAACCAGTTCTTCCACGCCATGTCGATGGGGTTGAAGTGCAGCCCCGTGTGCTCGTTGAGCATGCCCTTCAAGCGATCCTCGACGATGTTCCAGCGAAACTCGGTCTGCCCCTCGTGATCGAGCTGGGCCATCTCCTCATGCCAGGCCAGCGCGAAATCGCCGTCGACAACATTGTTGGCCCAGTGCTCGCCCTCGCCCAGGTCATCGGCGTGCTCGATCCAGTAGTCGGCACAGCGGGTCCAGCACTCGTCACAGAACTGGCGATAGGAGATCAGCTTCTCGATCTGAGGCCGGCCCATGCCGGCATCGAGCGTCAGCGGCAGGGTCGGCAGAAAGTGCTCAATGCTATAGAGCATCTTCGAGATATTGCTTTGGCTGATTGTGTAACCCAGTGCGCGCAGCCGCTTGGTCAACTCACGCTGGGAGATGGTCTCGCCAGCGTCCTCCTCGATCATGCGCTTGGCCTCGTAGATGCCACGTGCCCGCTCGATCCAACTGAGCTGGCCCCGGTTATCGTTCTCGGCCAAGTGCCCGGCTAGCACGTTGATCTCGCCCTGCCACGGGATGAAGTGGCAATCCTGGTGGTAGAACTGTTTGTCGTCAGTCTCCTGGTACAGCTCGTTGAGGATCATCAGGCGGGTATTGCCGCCGTCGGAGATCATATAGCGATCATCGCCCGGTCGTTGAGTGACGGTCAGTTTCTGCTTGAGCCCAACGGCACGGATCGAATCCTTGATCTCCTCGTACTTCGGATTGTGGTGAGTACGCGGGTTGCGGTCATAGGGACGCAGCTGATCCAACGTCAACGACATAGCCTGCTCGCGGGTCGGCGCCGGCAGCCGGTCGGTGGGCTGACTCCTGAGCGTCGGCCCCGGCTGGTTCAGTTTGGCCGTGATCTGATCAGGGGTAACGGATGGTTTACTCATGAGGTTCACTCCGGCTGCCGCGAGTCGCAGCCTTCAGAATCGAAGAAATGGTTCAACTGCTCGTTTAAACGACCGATGCTTTGCGTGAGCCCTTGGAGGCTTAGATCGCTGCGCGTCTGCGGCGGATACTGCTGGCACAGCGCCAGCAGACCGCGACGTAGATCAAGCAGGTTGTCGTTGACGATCACCAGCAGCTCGAAATCGCTGAGGTTGAAATACTGGAGCTGCGACCAACGCAGGCTGTGATGCGGCTGCATCTCGAGTCGGCTGGTCTGGTCGCACGCCATGTGGAACACCAGCCAGGTATCGGCGAGCAACGCGCGCAGCGCGTCGTTGCGCTTGTTGTGCGCCTGGAGATGAGCGTCGAACCAGGTGTCCAGCGTTTCTAACCACCCGGCGAACGGATCGAGCAGACCCAGGGCCAGACACTCTCGCCCCTGCAGATACCGCTCCATGCCCTGGCCAGTGGCCTCACGCGCCGGAAAGGAATAGATCTCGGCCATGGGGCAGCTCCTTATATTGATCACGATCGACGCCGCTGTGCAGGCGCGCATTGCGGCCGGCGGCATAACCTCTGGCCATCGCTCGCCGATCGTCACGGCGTTGACCGCGATCGATGGCGTTCATCGCCTCGAGCTGGGGATAGAAGCGCTGTTGGAAGTGCTCGATCCCCACGATGGCCTCCTCTGTCTTCTCCACCGGCACGATGTGTTCGAACGCGCCCGCAACCCATGCCAGGGCATAGGCATCGGCCCGGCGAATCTTGGTGATGCGTTTCGCGCGCTTGTTCATGCCGTTCAGGAAGGCCTTGCGATCGGCGATCAGCTGACGCTGGAGCACCTCGAAGGCATAGGCCGCGATGCGCACCTGACTCGCCTCGCCCAGGAAGGCGAAGTAGCCATGCCAGCCTTCGAACGCCGGCCGGGGCTCGTAGATGGTGGCGGTGCCGAAGGCGGCGTTGACCAAGGTGGCCAGATGGTCGAGCCAGCGCGGTGGCTTGCGTCCGGTCGGCGACTTGACGACCACCCGGTCGATGGTTGACGCCGCTACGTCGATCTCGCTGACGCCGTACTCGTCCATGAGGTGCTGCGCCTGGCGCAGCGCCGTACCAGCTTCGTGCTCATTGGCCGAGCGTGACAGCGCCAGGCAGCGCTCGATCTTGCGAAGAATGCGATCGGGAATCATGCTTCGTCCTCCTCTTGTCGCTCCATCCGGCGCAGCCGTGCCAGCACGTTCTTCTCGGCTCGTGCGTCGCTGGGTGAAAATCCGGTGAACACGGGCGGGCAGCCCGGCTTGATGAAGCGAACGTGGCCGCCACGGGTGCGTTCGACAATCCAGCCATGAGTCACGGCATAACGCACCACGCGCTTCAGGGCGCGCGTCGAGCAGCGAATCGGCAGTGCGTCAGGCATGGGCCACCTCCTGGTAGGGAAGATTGAGTTCCATCTGACCGGCCCATTCCGCCGCCCGCGGATTGAGCCACAGACACTCGGTACGCTGCCCAGAACCACGCTGGGCCGATGCCTGCACATGCCGTCGAGCCATGCGCCAACCCCTGAGCACGTCACGATAGAGGTCGGCGTCGTAGCCGGAGAGAATCACGTAGCCCTGAGCGAGCCGAAGGCGCTCTAGCAATTCAATGTGACGCAGGTCGCTCAGCTCATGGCTGTAAACGCGCCGATGCCCCTTCTCTCGGGTCTCCTCGAGATAAGGGGGATCGACGTAGTGAAGCGTGCGCGGGGAGTCATGCTGGGCGATGACGGTCAGGGCGTCGCGGTTCTCGATCAGCACACCCGACAGCCGCTCGGCCACCAGACCGATCACGGTCGGCAACCGCTGCCAGTGATGCTGTGTCGTGCCGTGGGCACGTCGGGTATCGGTGCGGAAGCCGGAATTGCCTCGGGTCGCGCCGGCGGAACCGAAACCCATGTGGGCACGGATCAGCAGCCGTCGAGCGCGCTCTACCGGATCCGGGGTGTCGTCCCAGGCACGCTCGAACTCGACACGCGCATAGGGGGTGAGCGCGATCTGTTCAATGAGGCACTGGCGCTGCTCGGAACTGCGCAGCACCTCGAACAGATTGACGACATCGCCATCCAGATCGTTGTAGACCTCGGCGTAGTTGCGCGGCTTCTGCAGGAGGACACCTGCAGCGCCACCAAAGGACTCGACGTAGACATCGAAGGCGGAGATTGGAGGAAAGTGCGCCATGATCCACGGGGCCAGACGGAACTTGCCGCCGTGGTAGCGCATCAGAGGAATCCTCACTGTCATGACGCGACCCTCCTGAACTCCACCTCTGCCTCTCGCTGAGAAGCTAGATATTCATAACGCGCCATCCATTGCCCAAAGGCATGATCCATCGACCAGGGCTGGGTGCGCATTGGCAGTGGTACCACCCCTTCTAGGCAATCCCAGGAATCCCCTTCGCACAGCAAGTCCCGGCGTTCCGTTGCGAGCAGGATCAGGTCGATATTCTTAATGCAGGGATCCATGGCACCGGGGAGCCCGAAACGCTCTGCAATCGCTGCCCAAAACCGACCTTCGATACGTTTGAACTCCGGCATCAGCGCTTTCAGCGGCGACACCATGTCCCCGATATAGGCTTCGGTGGCGTCGTGCATCAAGGCCGTAAGCTGATGTTCGGCAGGCACGAACTGGCTCGCGAGCACACAGTGCTGCGCGACGCTGTAATGCTGACGGGTATGCCCGCCGAATCGGCAAATGCGGCTCAGTGAGCGTCCGATGTCCACGGGGTCGATCATCCGTGGCGTTGGGCTGGCCATGTGAACAGAGTGGCCTGAGTGGGTGGTAATGAAGCTCATGACCGTCCCTCCTGTACCTGCTTCCACGCCAACGACTCGAACCGCGTGCTCGAGCCTACGAACGTCAAATGCACCGCGCCGGTAGGCCCGTTGCGCTGCTTGCCGATGATCAGCTCGGCGAGTCCCTTGTTGTCAGGGTTGTCGGGGTTATAGACCTCGTCGCGATAGACGAACCCGATGACATCGGCATCCTGCTCGATTGCGCCGGAGTCGCGCAGATCGGCCATGCAGGGGCGTTTGTTGGGACGGTTCTCCAGCGTGCGGTTGAGTTGCGAAAGCGCCACCACCGGGCAGTTGAGATCCTTGGCAGTAGCCTTGAGGATGCGAGAAATCGCAGAGATTTCGTTGTTGCGGTTCTCGGAGCCTGGCTCCTCAAGCAGCTGCAGATAGTCGATCAGGATCAGGGCGGGCTTGCCGTGGCGGCGCACCAGCCGGCGGGCGCGTGACTTGAGAGAGGTCGCGGAGATGCCGCTGGAGTCATCGACGAACAGACGTTCCTCGAAGCCGAGTATGCGGTTCGTGGCCGAGGTCAGCTTTTCCCAGCCACCGTCATCGAGCTGGCCTGAGCGCAGCTTGCTCAAATCCAGACGCCCCATGCTGGCCATGAGACGCAGCATCAACTGCTCCTCGGGCATCTCGAGCGAGAAGACGAAGATCGGCGCGGTGGCCAGCTCGGTGCGACCGGCCGTGGCGACCAGCGCATTCTCGACGAGGTTCATGCCCAGCGTGGTCTTGCCCATCGAGGGGCGACCGGCGATGACGATCAAGTCGGAGTCCTGCCAGCCGCAAGTGAGTTCGTCGAGATCCTTGTAGCCAGTCGGCGTGCCGGTGATGCCGTCCTTGGCATTGAAAGCGCGGTCGATAGTATCGATCGCCGCCGTCAAGGCGTGACGTATGCCGGTCTCCTTGCCTTGCCGGTTCTCGGCCAACGCGAACAGCTGGTGTTCAGTGGCCTCGATCAATGCCTGGCTGAGTTGCTGTCCATCCAGCGCCCGCTGGCAGAGGTCGCGGCCCATGTTGGCCAACTGACGACGGCGCTGATGCTCTCGTACGATGCCCGCATAGGCGACAACATTCGTCGCTGAAGGCGTGTTGCGAGCCAGCTCGGCCAGATAGGGCAGACCCCCACAGGTCTCGATATGACCATCGCGCTCGAGCAGCTCGGAGAGTGTCACGACATCGAGCGGCTTCTCATCATGGGAAAGCTCTTCCATCGCCTTGAAGATCAGCCGATGCGGATAGTGATAGAACGCTGACGCGTCGACGATCTCGCAGATGTCCTCCCACTTCGTGTTGTCGAGCATCAACGCGCCAAGCGTGGACTGCTCACCCTCGATACTGTGCGGCGGCAGAAGCCCCATGGCTTCTGCCCCGACGGGTGCAGGGGATTGGGTCTCAATGGACATGGCCCACCCCCGATTTCCCGGTGCCGGATTTACCGTTGGAGATGACAGCGCCTACCGCGTGGATGGCGTCGGCCCACTCGGGATAGAGATCAATGGCCACTGCCTTGAGCTGATCGGCGCAGGCCGGCGCCTTGCGACTGTAGGGCTTTCGCGGCTCGACCCGATGGACGGGCAAGCCCTGGAGCGCGGCCGAACGGTAAGCGGAGAGATTGACCAGCGGCGTCTCGAGCACGCTGATGCCGTGATCTTCTACCTCGGCATACATGGTGCGAATGCTGTCGGCGATGTCACGGGCATCACGGAGCTGGTCGGTCATCTTGTTGAGCAGGATGGAGACCGGCGGCACCTCGAAACGGGTATAACGTGCCAGCTCGCGTAGCTCGTTGAGCATGCCCTGAGTGCCGCGCACGAATTCGCGGGCGGTGAGCAGTTCGGGAACGATGGGAGAGATCAGCCGATCGGCGGCCATGACGGCCATCTCGAGAATCACTGAGCGCGCGCCCTGGGTATCGATGAGGATGGCGTCATAGCGATCGGCGAAGCGATCGAGGAGGTCGATCAGGCGGAAGCGTCCATTCGGGGCGTTGAGCAACAGCTGCTGCAACTGATTCCGATAGTCGTTGGAGACGATGATGTCGAGATTGGAGACAGCGGTATGAGAGATGATCTGGTCGAGGTCGACCAGCTCTGTCGCGAGTAGCTCGTACACGCCGCCGGGGGCCGGCTGTGACAGCTCGTAGTAGGAAGAGAGGGTTGGCTGGGAATCCAGATCTATGAGGAGAACCCGGAGACCGGCATCTGCCAGGAGACCGCCGAGGTTGGCCGTCGTGGTCGTCTTGCCGACGCCGCCCTTGGAGCAAACCGTTGCTGAAACACGCATAACTGCACCTCATCCAGTGGTAAGCGGAATGAGTGCAATAGATGCTGGGCGGGACAATTTTCGAGGCTACATGATGCTGAGGCTTTCGCTGATGCAGGTGCCAAGGTGTTTACCCCGGACCTGCTCATCGCAATTCAGCTATTCCACCATCTCTAAGCTCTGGTGCCGACACCAGGAGTCGAACCCGGGACCTACTGATTACAAGTCAGTTGCTCTACCAACTGAGCTATGTCGGCGAGCATAGAGACGTTAGCGATGGCTGGGGTAGCAGGATTCGAACCTGCGCATGCCGATACCAAAAACCGGTGCCTTACCACTTGGCGATACCCCAGCATTGATGGTGGCCAGAGACGGAATCGAACCGCCGACACGGGGATTTTCAATCCCCTGCTCTACCAACTGAGCTATCTGGCCCTCGCCAACGGGGACGCATTTAACCAGCAAGCCGTTTTGGGGTCAACCCTTTTATTTCAAAAAGATGAGTTCTTTTCACACCGCCCGAAATTCACTGGCTGGGCGGCACGTATCCTTCGGCGTGATCGGTTTCCTGGTTGTCGAAAAACCGGTTCATCTGCGTCATCAGATACTCCCGCGCTTGCGGGTCCAGCATGTTGAGATGCTTCTCGTTGATCAGCCGGGTCTGCAGCGCCTGCCACTCCTCCCAGGCGCATTTGGAGACTGTCTGCTGGATCTCTTGCCCCTTGGCGCCGGGCAGCGGCGGGAAAGCCAGAGCTTCGAGTTCCTGCTGGTACTTGCGGCAGAATACGGTCTGCGCCATGAAAACCTCCTGTCATGCGTTGAGTGCGTGCGTCTGGGCCAGTGTCGCCAGCAGCGCCTTGACCGGTGCCGCCAGACCAATGCTGGCGGGCTCGGCGGGATCGACCCACTGCCGATTCGATTCGGCCACGGCCGTGGCGGCGTTCCGATCCGGAAGCCGCGCCGGTCGCGGCGTGATTTCCAGCCGGAAGTGAGTAAAGGTGTGGGTGAACGGCTGCCAGGCGCTTTCCAGATGAACGCCTCGACAGTGCCGCTCCAGCCACTCGTGCAGCTCGCTGTCGCCATCGAACTGGGGGAAGCCCCACAGGCCGCCCCACAGGCCGCTGGGCGGGCGTTGCTCCAGCAGCACCCGGCCAGCCTCGTCCTGCAACAGTAACATCTGTGTCTGTCGCGTCGGCAATTCGCGCTTGGGTTTGGAACCGGGGTGCCGGCGCTCTTCGCCGCGGGCGTGCGCCACGCAGACATCCTCGAACGGGCACAGCAGGCAGCTCGGCTTGCCGCGCGTGCAGATCATGGCCCCCAGATCCATCATCGCCTGCGTGTAGTCCGGCAGCCGCTCCGAGGGCGTGTAGCGCTCCGCCAGCTCCCATAGCCGGGCGAGGACATCGTTCTTGCCGGGCCAGCCTTCCACCGCATGCAGCCGGGCCAGCACGCGCTTGACGTTGCCATCGAGAATCGCGGCACGCCGGCCGGTACTGATGCTGACGATCGCCCCGGCAGTGGAGCGACCGATCCCCGGCAAGGCGGTCATTGCCTCGAGATCATGGGTCGGGAATTCGCCATCGTACTCGTCGACAACGACCTTGGCGGCCTTATGCAGGTTACGGGCACGGGCGTAGTAGCCCAGCCCGGTCCACAGATGCAGCACCTCATCCTGGGGCGCTTGCGCCAGTGCGTGGACATCCGGGAAGTGCGCCATGAAGCGCTCGAAGTAGGGAATGACGGTGGCGACCTGGGTCTGCTGGAGCATGATCTCCGAGACCCAGACCCGGTAGGACGTCTTGTCGTACTGCCACGGCAACGACTTGCGGCCGTGCGCGTCGAACCAGTCGAACACGCGCTCGCGGAAGGCTTCGGCCGACAGGGCTATTTCTGCCAAACGGCACCTCTTCGGAAGGATGGAACGATCCGGCCCGCCATGCGACGGGAACGGGTCGAGATGATGAGCAGAATGGGAAGACGGAAGCGAAGCGACAAATCCGCCAGCCGGATGACAAGGCGCCGACATGACGCCGGCGCCCAGGCTGAGTGCTGACCAGGCTTACTGGAAGAGATCCCGAATCTTGTTGCCCAGCTTTTCCGCCGCGCCATCTCCGAGCTTTTCGTCGATCTTCTGGCGGGTCTCGTCGTCGAGCTGCTTGTCCAGTTCTTCGTCGATCCGTTCGCCGGCCTTGCGCTTGGCCTCGTCTTTGGCCAGTTCGGCAAGCGAGCTCTGGAACGCCTCGCGGTCGAATCCGCACCATTGCCCCGGCGCCTCGTCGAGGCTGCCCTGGCAGCGGATCGGGAAGTCGATCCGGGCCAGTCTCGGATTGACGCCACAGGCCGCTTCGTCGGCAGTATCGGTGAAGCGCGCCGCGGCGCGATAATCGAGACGGTTGGTCACCAGGTTGACGTCACCCTTGCCGGTCACCTCGATGCCCGGGATGGCGATGACGAGATCGTCGTTGTGCGCCACGCCGTTGTCGACCGTCACGCTGGCCTGCAGGCGATCGAAGGCAGTGTCCTCGCTCCATTCGCGGGTCGATTCGCGCCCTTCCAGCGTCGCGACCGCCGTGCACAGCTGACGCGAGACGTTGACGTCGAGCATGGCGCCGTCGTCGACACGCAGCGCAGCCTGACCGTCGAGATTCTGCTTGAGCCCTTCGACCGTGTTGGTCCGCGAGTCGAAATCGCCCTGCAGGTCGAGCTTGCCGCGTAGCGGTGACGTCTTGCCGCTGAAACCCTGATACAGCGGCGCGATATCGACCCCGTTCATGCGCTCGGTAAAGGAGAGCTGGATCGGCGACTGACGCAGGTCCAACGCGCTGGAGGCCTGCAGCGAGCCGTCGTAGAGATTGGCGCTGAGGGAGTCGAGGCGCTGGCGCCCGCCACTGCCACTGGTGGCCAGTTCGACATCGCTCAGATCGATGCCCTGGACCTTGAGAGAATCCAGCGTCAGATGCCCTTCCTGCTCGAGCCCGGCGAGCCAGTCGACGGGAAGCAGCTCGGCGCCTTCGGCCGCGGCCAACGCCGGCGCGACACCGAGCGCCGAGAGCCAGGCGGTGTCCTTGGCATCGTCGCCCGCCGCGTCGCCACCGGCACCCTGCGATCGCGGTGCCAGGTAGCGGTCCAGATCGAGCCGATCGCCGGCAAGATCGAAATTCAGCGCCTGACCGTCGAACGCGGCACCCAGCGAGCCACGCAGCTGGGTGTCATCCAGCGTCATCTGCAGGTCGTCGAAGTCGATCCGTTGCGCATCACCGGAGAACGGGCCACTCAGCGACAGCGCGGTGAGCGCCTCGTCGTCGGCGCTGTTTACCTCGATACCGAAGCGCGTCAGCCAGTCCCGCACCGACAGCGGCGCCAGTTCCATCCGGCCCTGATAGCGGGGCGCGTCGTTCAGTTGCGTGACGTTCATGCTGCCTTTCAGGTCCAGGCCATCGTCGCCGGTCAAAACGAGGTCGCCGAGCGTGGCGGTCTGGGCCTGGAGGTCGGCCGCCGCATCGCCCTGAAGATCCAGCGACAGCGGCGCTTCCTGCATGACGGAATGGTAGAGCGAGGCAGCAAGCTGGATGTCGTCGGCACGGTAATGTTTCGCCCGGGTATCGGCGACCAGCGTGGCAACCTTCAGGTTGAGCGTCTGGGCCTGCTCGGCCAGTGTCGGCAGTTGCGCCTTGCCGTTGAGCGTCACGCCCTCGAAGGTGTAGCGCCCGGCACCGAGATCCATCCGCATCTGACTCTTCAACTGCAGATTGCCATTCACATCCGGCTGGCGACCCTCGACATCGAAGGAGAGCTGAATCGGGAACGAGGATTGCGGGCTGACGTTGCTGCTTTGCAAACTGAGGTTGGCCAGCGTGATGTCCAGCGGCTTCTGCCGATCGACGTAATTCACCTGACTGTTGGAGACCTTGATGCTGGCGATGTCGAACGCCACCGCCTGATCGGCGCCCGGCTTCAGGCCGGGGCCTTTCTTCTCCGACTGCGCTTTCTCCGACTGCGCTGCCGTCGACGAGTCCGCCGCGTTCTGCGACGGCTGGCTGGCGTCGTCACCGCTGCCGTTGTCGGCCAGACGATCCAGCAGCACCTGCCAATTGCCTTGCCCTTGCGCATCGCGGGCGAGATTGAGGCGCATGCCGTCGAGGATCAGCCCGTCGACCGAGACGTCTCCGGTCAGCAGCGGCGTGAACGCCACGCTGACCTCGGCGTTGTCGAAGCCGACGAAGGGCGCATCCTCCCGGGACTGCTCGGGAAGCCAGGCTTCGGCATCCTTGACGCTGACGCCGATGCGCGGATAGAAGGACCACGACAGCGGGCCGTCGAGACGCAGCTCGAGGCCGCTCTGGTTGCGAACCGCCTCGATCAGACGCGGCTTGAGATCGTTCGGATCGAAGAACGTGGTGATATAGACCACCGCCACCACGACCAGAATCCCCAGGACACCGACTGCCGCCAGCAGCGTTCTGAACAGCCCCTTCATTCCCATCCTCCCTGTGCGCGATCGGCAGACGTCAGCGGTCGATGGACGGTACATCGTCGCCACGTCGCGCGACCAGGAATCGCTCTACCGGGAACGACTGGATGATGCGACTCGACGTGCTGTGTGGCTTCCGGCATGCCCCCTGTGTCTCCTTGTCGGCAGAACGGCCTGACTGATCGGTGGGCGGCGAAGATCGCCGCCCGATAAACACCGCCATTGTAGCGGATGCAGGGCTCGATTCACTATAATGGCCGATTCTCGCCAACCGTACCGGGAGATTCCCCACGCATGTCCGAGCGCATCGCCACGGTGTCGCGCGACACCAACGAGACGCAGATCACGGTCACGGTCAACCTGGACGGCAGCGGCCGCCTGGATTGCCAGACCGGGGTTCCTTTCCTCGACCACATGCTGGATCAGGTGGCTCGCCACGGCATGATCGACCTGACAATCGATGCCAAGGGCGATCTCGAGATCGACGAGCACCACACCGTCGAGGATCTCGGCATTACTCTGGGGCAGGCCTTCGCCCAGGCGATCGGCGACAAGCGGGGCATTCGTCGCTACGGCCACGCCTACGTGCCGCTCGACGAGGCGCTGTCTCGCGTGGTGATCGATTTCTCCGGCCGTTCGGGCCTGTTCATGGATGTCGAATTCACCCGCGCGACCATCGGCCGGCTGGACACGCAGCTGTTCTGGGAGTTCTTCCAGGGCTTTGTCAATCACGCCCAGGTCACGCTGCACATCGACAATCTCAAGGGCTTCAACGCCCACCATCAGGCGGAAACCATCTTCAAGGCGTTCGGCCGGGCATTGCGTGCCGCGGTCGAGGAAGACCCCCGCATGGCAGGCCAGATGCCATCGACCAAAGGCAGCCTGTGATACCGCCCATCGCCACCACCGAATCAGCGAGGAAACCGCAATGACGATCGCCGTGATCGATTACGGAATGGGTAACCTGCACTCCGTGGCCAAGGCGCTCGAGCACGTCACCCATGAAAACGTCATGGTGACCCGCGATCCGCGCTCGATTCGCGGTGCCTCGCGCCTGGTGCTGCCCGGCCAGGGCGCGATCCGCGACTGCATGGGCGAACTGCAGCGCACCGAGCTCGAAGGCCTGGTCAAGGATCTGCTCGAGGAGCAGGCCAAGCCGCTGCTGGGTATCTGCGTCGGCCAGCAGATGCTGTTCGACCGCAGCGAGGAGAACGGCGGCGTCGACTGCCTGGGCTTCCTCCCCGGTCGCGTGCGTCACTTCGGCCACAAGCTGACCACGCCCGAAGGCGAGCGCCTGAAAGTGCCGCACATGGGCTGGAACCGTGTAGCGCAGCATCACCAGCATCCGCTGTGGAACGGCATCGAGGACGGCGCGAGGTTCTACTTCGTGCACAGCTATTACGTCGAGGCCGCCAGCGATGCCGATATCTTCGGTACTACCAATTATGCCGACGTCGACGCCCATGTGGTCACCGGTCGCGGTACCGTCTTCGCGGTCCAGTTCCACCCGGAGAAGAGCGCCGGGGACGGCCTGCAACTGCTGGAAAATTTCGTCAACTGGGCGCCCTAGGCACCATCCGAAAAGTGGCTGCGCTCACCCATATGGCGTTAGAAATTGGCTCAAGATACTCATTTACCCTCTGTAAACTCCGTTCTTTCGCCGATTTTTGTCTTATCTGGTCATCGCGCCGACTTCTCGGACAGCACCTAACCGACTCACAGTCAAAGGATTCGAAGCCATGCTGGTGATTCCCGCCATCGATCTCAAGGACGGCCAGTGCGTGCGCCTCAAGCAGGGCCGCATGGATGATGCGACCTCCTACGGGGACGATCCGGTCGCGATGGCCGCACGCTGGGTCGAGGCCGGCGCGCGGCGGCTGCACCTGGTCGATCTCAACGGCGCCTTCGAGGGCAAGCCGGTCAACGGCGACGCCGTCACGGCCATTGCCCGCGCCTATCCGGATCTGCCGATCCAGATCGGCGGCGGCATCCGCAGTGCCGAGACCATCGAGCACTATCTCGCTGCCGGGGTGAGCTACGTGATCATCGGCACCAAGGCGGTCAAGGAACCCGACTTCGTCGGTGAGATGTGCCGCCGCTTCCCGGGCCACGTGATCGTCGGCCTGGACGCCCGCGACGGCTTCGTCGCCACCGATGGCTGGGCCGAGGTGTCCACGGTCAAGGCGGTGGATCTGGCCAGGCGATTCGCCGACGACGGCGTTTCCTCGATCGTCTATACCGACATTGCCCGCGACGGCATGATGCAGGGCGTCAACGTCGAAGCCACCGCGCAACTCGCCCGCGACGGCGGCCTGCCGGTGATCGCCTCGGGCGGCGTGACCGATCTGGAAGACATTCGTGCGCTGGCCAAGGTCGCCGACAGCGGCATCATCGGCGCCATCACCGGACGCGCCATCTACGAAGGCTCGCTCGACGTCGCCGAGGCACAGGCGCTGAGCGATTCGATTCAGGGCGATTCGATGCGTGGCGACCGGATCGACACCGCGGGAGTCCGCTCATGACACTGGCCAAACGCATTATTCCCTGTCTCGACGTCGACGCCGGCCGCGTGGTCAAGGGCGTCAATTTCGTGGGGATTCGCGACGCCGGCGATCCGGTCGAGATCGCCAAGCGCTACAACCAGCAGGGCGCCGACGAGATCACCTTTCTCGACATCACCGCCAGCCATGAAGATCGCGGCACCACCGTCGAGATGGTCGAGCGCATCGCCGGCGAGGTGTTCATTCCGCTGACCGTGGGCGGCGGCATTCGTCGCTGCGAGGATATTCGCACCATGCTCAATGCCGGCGCGGACAAGGTCTCGATCAATACCGCCGCCGTCACCAATCCGGATTTCGTGCGCGAGGCCGCCGAGCGCTTCGGCAGCCAGTGCATCGTGGTGGCGATCGACGCCAAGAAGATCAGCGCCGAAGGCGAACCGCCGCGCTGGGAGATCTTCACCCACGGCGGGCGCCGCCCGACCGGGCTGGACGCCGTGGACTGGGCGCGCAAGATGGTCGAATACGGCGCCGGCGAGCTGCTGCTGACCAGCATGGATCGCGACGGCACCAAGGTGGGCTTCGATCTCGGCGTGACTCGCGCGATCAGCGATGCGGTCGAGGTGCCGGTGATCGCTTCCGGCGGCGTCGGCAATCTCGACCATCTGGTGGCCGGGGTCAAGGAAGGTGGTGCCGATGCGGTGCTCGCCGCCAGCATCTTCCATTTCGGCGAGTACACGATTCCCGACGCCAAGCGCTATATGGCCGAGCATGGCATCGAGATGCGCCTCTGAGGCCATTGCCGAGCGAACCTGGCGATCCCAAAGCGCCGCGCCTGCATTCCAGGCGCGGCGCTTGCGTTTTCTACTCCCAACACAGATTACCGTAGCCAGCGATTGGCCCGATGATCGTCATTATCAAGGCAGATAGCGCGCCTCGAGAACGCCGTCGAGCTCGGCGGAGGGAATCATCAACTGCGGCTGCCCCGCCGCGTACGGCGCCAGATCGTAGACCTGGTACTTCACCGCCAGCCCGTCCGCCAACGGCGCCACGTTGTCGGATAGCGCAAACGGCCACTGCATCTCCGATAATCCGCTGGCCTGGTCGGTCTTCAGCCAGCGCTGATGGGCCCGCTTCAACGCCGCCTCGTAAGCCGGCCGCTGCCCCGGAAGCAGCATGTCGTCGAGAGCCACCACCTGCTGCGTGTCGCGATCGATCACCAGGTAAGAGGTTAGCGGCAGGCCGTGGGCACCGCCGCTATACAGATAACCGTCGAGCTCGATCACCAGCAGGTCGTCGTGATCCGCCACGATGTCCGCCCTGAGATCGGCCTCGAAGCCGGGCAGTTCCGGTACGTCCTGGCGGGCGCTGCGGGCGGCCGCGAATACCTGATCGGCGAAGTCATCGAAAGAACGGGCCTGCCCCATGGCGTTGCCGTCGGGGCTCTCGCTGAGTCCGCTCGCCAGCCCGAACAGCCGCCGTTCGAGTTCGTCGGAGAGCCGTGGCGATTCAGGGAAGCGCAGGTAGGCGGCGTTGACGGTGGCGCAGCCGTCACCCTCGCAGCCGGGCTCGTGTACGCTTTTCACTACCGGCTCGGTGCGCAGCGCATCGCCGCTCCATCCCAGACTCTGGCAACCCGCCAGCATCACTGTCGCCAATGCCAGGCCACCGACCAACCAACGTTTCTGCATGATGTTCCTCCTTGAACGTTATTTTTGCGCGTCGGCCGCTACCGCGGTTATTGGCCTCCAATCGCCTTGCTCCTGTCTTTCCATCGACAAGCCGTTATCAACAGACTCTGGCACGACCAGCTTATCCACAACCGGTCGACGCCGATCAATCGAGGCTCAGGCCCAGATTGCTGACGCCTTGGTTGCGTCCCAATGCGCGCAGCGCCGAGAGATCATCGAGTTTGGGGGCGGCCTCGAGCGCTTCGAGCACCGCGTCCTGAAAATCACGTTCGTCCTCCATCAGCTCGTGCTCGCGGAACAGCGCATCGAGCCGCTCGGCGTCCTCGCTGCCCTCGGTCATCTCGATATAGGCGCGTACGCCATTGCGGGAAACCCGGCTCACCTCCAGCGCGGCCTCCGGGGCTTCGCCGCGCAGGGCATCCAGCAGCGTGGTCAATGCCATGACGCTCTCCGTCGCCCGTCGCGCACCGAAGCTGTCGTCGTCTTCCGGCGGCTCGATTTCGGCCAGCTTCTCGGCCTGCTTGTCGAAGTCGATCCGGGCCGAGGCGACCTTGAGCCGTTCCCATACCAGATCCAGCACATTGTTCATCACGCTCGGATTGCCGTGGCCGCTCATGCCGGCATAGAGCGCGTAGTTGGGCACCAGGCGTTCGCTCAGCGCCGCCATGAAAGCGATCTGCTGGCGCGCGTCGAGCTGGCGGAGTCTGGCGTTGAAGCTACCCATGGGCTTTGTCATGAATTCCTCGTCATTCTGGCCACATCAAATGCATCGGCACGCGACCACCGGCATCGAAAACGATCCCTTCGGCGCGCAATTTCTCGTGCTGGCGCTGGGCGCCGCCATGCTCCGCGATTCGTCGGCTGGCGCCAATGACCCGGTGCCAGGGCAGGTCGTGCCCCGCGGGCAGCTGCCGCATCGCCGTCCCGACCAGGCGCGCCGTGGCGCCTTCGGTCATTTGGGCGATCCGCCCGTAGGTGGTGACGCGCCCCGCGGGTATCTGCGCCACGATGGTGTAGATCTGTTCCAGGAGCTGGGCACGAATGGCCATCGCTAAAACCCTATTCCTCGCTTGTGGAGTGGTCCGGTCGTCCCCATCATTGGACCTATCATGCATATCTACTTTCTTCAGCATAGCCCGCTGTTCGGCCCCGCCCGCATGGCGGATTGGCTCACCGGCATGGGCCACAGCTACAACCACTGCCGACTGGACGAGGGCGAACTGCCACCGCCACTGGCCAACTGCGACGCGCTGGTGCTGCTCGATGCGCTGCAATCGCCCGATGCCACGCTGCTCAAGCGCGAGCGCAAGCTGGTGGATCGCGCCTTGAAGAGCAACAAGCCCGTGCTGGGCATCGGCTTCGGCGCCGGCCTGATCGCCGAGGCGCTCGGCGCCATCGTGTCGCCCGCCGTGCAGCCGGAAATCGGCTGGCAGCCGCTGGCCCTGGCGGACGAAAGCCCCTTCGACCTGCCGGAAACCTTCGACGCCCTGCTCTGGCACCGCGACATCTTCGGCCTGCCGGATGGCTGCCTGCCGCTGGGTAGTACGCCGGCCGGTCCGGTCCAGGGGTTCGCCTGGGATCTGGGTCGCGTCGTCGCGCTTCAGTGTCACCTGGAGCTGACGGCCCAGGGTACGGCGGCGCTGTGCGATCACGATCTGCCGGCCACCAACGCCGCGCCCTACGTGCAGACTCGCGACGATATCCTTGACGACCCGCGACGCTTCGATCGGCAGGCGGCGCTACTGGACCGGATCATGACCCAGTGGCTGAGCGCGCTGAGCTAGATATTCTCTCTATCTAACCGGCCTGCTCGCGCTCCCACTGCCGGGCGACCGCCAGGCAGCTGTCCCAATCCCCGACGTGCAGTGTCGGCCGGGGCTGATGCTCGATCTGGTGGCGATACATCGGGTCGTAGTACTCCCGCAGCAGCGGTGCCAGCCAGGCATCGTGGGCCTGCACGTTGCCGTGGCGCTGGGCCACGAAGGCCCGCTGCTGCGCCTCGGTCAATCGCGCCAGACGCTCGCCCCCCAGGCGCTTGCCGAGGCGTTTCAGAGCGCCGGAGAGCTGCTTGCGAAACAGCACTTCGCCCAGATGCGGGCCGTAGTCGCGATGATAGATCGCGCTCAGGTCCTCGATGTAATCCTTGCGGATCTGCTCCAGGCGCCACTCCAGCGGCATCTCCACCCGGATACAGGGCGCGGCTTTCATTATCTGCCAGAAGGTAGCCGGAATCGCCAGCCGCCCGATACGCTGGGACTCGTCCTCGACCACCCGCGCATGGGGCAGACGCATCAGGTCCAGCGTCAGGCCATGTTCGAAGTCGATCTGCGACGGCCCGGCCAACGGATGCTGGCCGAAGGCCGACCCCTTGTGACGCGCGTGGCCTTCCAGGTCGACGCCAGAATCGAGCGAATTGACCAGCGCCGTCTTGGCGCAGCCGGTCAGACCGGCGACCAGCAGCAAGGGTGCCTGACTGTGGGCTTCCAGCGTTTCGATGAACCGGGTGCGCATCGCCTTCCAGCCACCGCGAATCCGTGGCAAGGGATAGCCGCGCTCGGCGAGCCACTGCTGCGAGATCTTCGAGCGCATGCCCCCGCGGAAGCAGTAGATGACGCTATCCGGCGCTGCCTTTATGGCCTGTTCCCAGGCGGCCAAACGCGCTTCGCGACTCTCGCCGGAGACCAGGCGGTTACCCAGCTCGACCGCGGAGTCCTGGCCGGCGTGCTTGTAGCGAATGCCGACCTCGCGGCGCTCGTCGTCGTCCATCAACGGCAGATTGATCGCCCCCGGCAAGGCGCCAGCGGCAAATTCGATCGGCGCCCGGACATCAATCAACGGTCGTTGGAGCAGCGCCAGATCGGCATCGATCAACTCATGGCTCGTTGCACGGCTCTTGTCGTCGTCCTTCAACCGCGCACCTCGATCAGGCTGGCACCGCCGCGCTTGCTGACGCATTCGCCGAACGCTTCCAGTTTGAGTTGATGCTGACGCCCGATTCGCTCGACATCGTCGGCCCAGGCCGGATCCACCGCCAGCAGCAGGCCGCCGGACGTCTGCGGATCGCACAGCCACTGCCAGTGGGCGGCGTCCATGTCCGGCATCGCCTTGCCGATCGCCTCGCGATTGCGCGCGGTGCCACCCGGCACGGCGCCCTTGCGACGATAGGCCTCGGCTTCGGCGAGCCGCGGCAGCTTGGCGAAGTCGATCCGCGCCTCGACGCCACTGGCGGCACAGACTTCACTCAGATGCCCGGCCAGGCCGAAGCCGGTGACATCGGTCATGGCATGCACGCCTTCGACCTTGGCCAGTTCCTTGCCGATATCGTTGGCGATCAGCATCGTCTCGCGGGCCAGGCCGTGGTGACCGGCTTCCAGCAAGCCCTGCTTTTCGGCCGTCGTCAGCAGGCCGACGCCCAGCGGCTTGGTCAGATAGAGCAGGTCGCCAGGCTTGGCGCCGCTATTGAGCTTGAGGTTGTCGAGATCGACCAGGCCGTTGACCGAGAGCCCGAAGATCGGCTCCGGCGCGTCGATGGAGTGGCCGCCCGCCAGGGCGACGCCCAGTTCGCGACAGACGGCCTGGGCGCCGGCCATGACATCCCCGGCGATCTCCGCCGGCAGCTTGTCCAGCGGCCAGCCGAGAATGCCCAGCGCCATGATCGGCTCGCCGCCCATGGCATAGACATCGCTGATGGCGTTGGTCGCGGCGATGCGGCCGAAGTCGAACGGATCGTCGACGATCGGCATGAAGAAATCGGTAGTCGAGATCAGGCCGCGGCCGTCGCCCAGATCATAGACGGCGGCATCTTCACGCCCCTGGTTGCCGACGATCAGATGCTTGCTGTTGGCGCCCGGCCCGGCCTTGGCGATGATGCGGTCGAGCACGTCGGGGGCGATCTTGCAGCCGCAGCCGGCCCCGTGGCTGTACTGCGTCAGGCGAATGGCACTCATGGTCTGTTCCTCGTCTCTTTCCTGGAGATATCGATCCTGGCTGGCAGTTTACCCGACGCGGCGACGAGACTCAGCGCCGAACGATGCGATCCCCGCCGGCGACAGGGCAAGCGGCCCCGTGGGCCGCCACGTTCACAGCGCTTCCAGCGCCTCGGCCAGCTTGTCGACCGCCACCACCTGCATGCCGGCAGGTGCCTTCTTGGGCGCATTGCCGCGCGGCACGATGGCCCGCGTGAAACCGTGCTTGGCGGCTTCGATGATACGCTCCTGGCCGCTGGGTACCGGGCGGATCTCGCCGGACAGCCCCACCTCGCCGAATACCACCAGTTCTCGCGGCAGCGGCCGGTTCTGAAGACTGGAAACCACGGCGAGCAGGACCGCCAGGTCGGCGCTGGTCTCGAGCACCTTGACTCCGCCGACGACGTTGAGGAAGACATCCTGGTCGCCGGTAAACAGCCCGCCGTGCTTGTGCAGCACGGCCAGCAGCATCGCCAGGCGGTTGTGATCGAGCCCTACCGCGACGCGGCGCGGATTGCCCAGCGCGGACTCGTCGAGCAGTGCCTGCACTTCGACCAGAATCGGCCGCGTGCCTTCCCACACCACCATCACCAGACTGCCGGAGGCCAGCTCCTCGCTTCGCGACAGGAAGATCGCGCTGGGATTCTTGACCTCCTTGAGGCCGAGCTCGACCATCGCGAACACGCCGAGTTCGTTGATCGCGCCGAAGCGATTCTTCTGCCCGCGCAGGGTGCGGAAGCGGGAGTCGCTGCCGCCTTCGAGCAGCAGCGAGGCGTCGATCATGTGTTCGAGCACCTTGGGGCCGGCCAGCGTGCCGTCCTTGGTGACGTGACCGACCAGCATCAGCACGGTGTTGCTCTGCTTGGCGAAGCGCGTGAGTGCCGCCGCCGACTCCCGTACCTGGGCGACGCCACCGGGCGCGGAGCCGATATCTTCCAGGTGCATGGTCTGGATGGAGTCGATGATCAGCACTTCGGGGCGTTCCCGCTCGGCCACGGCCAGCAGCGTCTCGATGCTGGTCTCGGCGAGCATCTTGAGCCCCTGGGTCGGCAGTTGCAGGCGGTGGGCGCGCATCGCCACCTGGGATAGCGACTCCTCGCCGGTGACATAGAGCACGCGTTTGCTCTGGGCCAGGCGGCAGGCGGTCTGCAGCAGCAGCGTCGACTTGCCGGCGCCGGGATGGCCGCCCAGCAGCACGGCCGAACCGGGCACCAGGCCGCCGCCGAGGACGCGGTCGAACTCTTCGAACGTCGAGCTGAAACGCGGCACCTCGGTAAGATCGACGCCGGAAAGATCGACGACCTCCCGCGACAGCGCGCCGGCATAACCGCCCCGAGCACCACTGCCGCTCGCTGGTGCGCCGGGCCGGGCGCCGCCGACTCTGACCTCGCTCAGCGTGTTCCACTCGCGGCAGTTGCTGCACTGGCCCTGCCATTTGCTGTAGTCCGCACCGCATTCGGTACAGACGAAGGCGCTTTTCGCTTTTGCCATAAGTAAAAATCAAAAAGGGCCTAGACAATTGTCTAGGCCCTTAATATCAAATCCTCAATTACAAAAATCAGAAATTATTTCATTGAGCTCAGGAAGGTCTTCATCAGATATAAGAACCTGCCCACCTGGAATTGCGATAAATGGCTTGAATCCATTATATCCGCCATAGGAGTTTTTAGCGTTCATCTCGCCACATGTGTACAACTGTTTTTTCCCATCGGATTGCCCACGATTTATTTCCATGTCGCGAAATTGTGCAGACTCTGGATCTTTCAAATTATACTTTAAAGAAGCCTGAGCTTGAGAAATTAGAGTTGCATCAGCTTCTTGAGAATATGAATTGTAAGCTTCATTCATCGCGCTTTCAATAGCACCTTTAAAACCCTGACCTCCCGCGAGATACAGCCGCAGCGACTTGCCATTCTCGAAACGTCGCAGCTGTGGGTCGATAAGTTCAAGAGTAGTACTATTCAATTTATCAAAATAATAAACCTGACCTTCACCATCAGGCGTTAACTCGTATACCTTAGCTTGTGCATTATAAGGCGTACCACTAATCACCTCCCAGTTTCCTCTGTATTGCTCAGGCCCTGGATTCTGCGGATGATTCCGGTAGTCGGCCTCGAGGGTGAAGGTGCGCTCGGCGGCAGGCGACGACTCGGTGCCGCTGAGGTCGACGGTCAGGTCGATACCATCACAGCTGCGGCAAGGCAGCGTGCCTTCGTAGGTGGTCGTGGTCGACGACATTCCGGCAGAGGAATCGGCGGTGCCGGTCTGCGTTTGGGTGCCACCGCTGGCACAACCGGCCAATACGGCAACCGTGGCGGCGCTGGCCAGCAACGTCCTGATCTGCATATCGGTTCTCCTTCACTTCTGGGCCATATAGGCCGCCTTGGCGGCCACATGATGACAGGATAGCGGTAAGTTTCCCGCGTGACACCCCATTCAGCCACCACGGCTCAGGCTGCCACGCGCAAACGGCTCAATCCAGCGTCGGATAGTCGGTGTAACCCTCGGCCCCGCCACCATAGAAGGTTTCCGGATTCGGCTCGTTGAGCGCGGCATCCCGACGGAAGCGCTCGACCAGATCCGGGTTGGCGATGTAGGGACGCCCGAAGGCAGCGGCATCTCCCAGTCCGTTTTCGATCAGCGCTTGTGCACGTTGGGCGGTGTAGTGCCCGCAGTAGATCAGCGTGCCGATGAAACGCTCGCGCAGGTCACGGCGGAAATCGTCGCTCAACTGCGGGCCTTCGCCGGTCCAGTCGGGCTCGTTGATGTGCAGGTAGGCGATCTGGCGACGGCTCAATTCGCTGGCCAGATAACGCATCATTGCTTCGGGTTCATCATCCGACAGACCGAAGATTTCGATGAAGGGCGACAGCCGCACACCGATGCGCCCGGCTCCCATGACCTCGCTCACGGCGTCGACGACTTCCAGCAGCAGACGGGCTCGGTTGACCACGTTGCCACCGTAGCGGTCGTTGCGCCGGTTGCTGCCGGTCGCAAGGAACTGCTGCAGCAGATAAGCATTGGCGGCGTGCACCTCGACCAGATCGAAGCCCGCACGCTTGGCGCGCTTGGCAGCCTGGCGGTAGTCGTCGATCAGGCCGGGGATCTCGTCCAGCGTCAGCGCCCGTGGCGTGCTGGTCGGGTGCTGGCCGGAACTGCCGTCCTCGAACTCGACGAAACAGTTGGCACCCTCGGCACGCAAGGCGCTGGGCGCGACGGGCGCCTGACCTTCCGGCTGCACCATCTCATGGGAGATGCGGCCCACGTGCCAGAGCTGCAGGGCGATGCGTCCACCGGCACCGTGCACGGCGTTGACGACCTGACGCCAACCCGCTTCCTGAGCGTCGGTCCAGATGCCCGGCGTGTAAACATAGCCCCGTGCCGTGGACGAAATGTTGGTCGCTTCGCTGATGATCAGGCCCGCGCCGGCTCGTTGGGCGTAATATTCGGCCTGCAGTGCGCCGGGAATGCTGTCCGGCGTGCGGGCACGAGTCAGTGGCGCCATCATGACGCGATTGTCGAGCTCGACGTCACCGACGGTAATGGGCGAAAGCAACTTGTCGTAAGCCATGGAATTCCTTCGAAGATAGGGGGTAAACCGTGAGTCGGATATTCCTTAGATGAGGCCGTTAGAGCACTAATCAACCCGGACGTTCATATTTCCCGGCTGGCTTGCACCGATCCGAGCCTGACGTCACTATGAGCGCTGCCCTGCCGCACTTGTCTGCATCGTATCCATCACGTGTCCGCGAGAGATCATGAGTCGATTCTGGAGCCCCGCCGTTCGCGCCCTGACCCCCTACGTACCGGGTGAGCAGCCACGCGAGAAACTGATCAAGCTCAATACCAACGAAAATCCCTATCCGCCCTCTTCGGCCGTCGAGGCGGTATTGCAACGGTTCGCGGTGGACCATCTGCGTCTCTACCCGGACCCGGAATCTTCGGCACTGCGTCAGACGCTGGCGAAGACCTACGGCGTCGAGCCGGAACAGGTCTTCGTCGGCAACGGCTCCGACGAGGTATTGGCGCTGGCGTTCCAGACCTTCTTCTGCCAGCCGAAGCCGCTGCTGATGCCGGCGATCAGCTACAGTTTCTACCCGGTCTACTGCAAGCTGTACGACATTGCCTATCGCACCGTGGCGCTGAACGATCACTGGCAGATCGCCCTGGAAGCTTTCGATGCCGATAACGGCGGTGTCGTGTTCGCCAACCCCAACGCGCCGACCGGCCACGGTCACCCGCGCCAGGCCATCGCCCGCTTGCTCGAGCGTATCACCGAGAGCGTCGTGCTGATCGACGAGGCCTATGTGGATTTTGGCGGCGAAAGCGCCATCCCGCTGATCGACGATCACCCCAATCTGCTGGTTACCGGGACGTTGTCCAAATCGCGCAGCCTGGCGGGGCTGCGCGTGGGTTACGCCATCGGCTCGCGCGAACTCATCGACGGGCTGGAACGGGTCAAGAACTCGTTCAACTCCTATCCGATCGACATGCTGGCCAGCGAAGTCGCCATCGCTTCACTGGAGGATGGCGAACACTTCCGGGCCTGCTGCGAGCGGGTCGTTACGACGCGGGAGTGGACGCGTCAGCAGCTCGAAGCCCTGGGTTTCGAAGTCCTGCCGTCACAGACCAATTTCCTGTTCGTGCGTCATACGGAACGCAGTGGCGCGATGATTTTCAGCGAACTGCGTGAACGCGGCATTCTGGTGCGTCATTTCGACAAGGATGGGCTGCGCGACTTCCTGCGTATCTCGATCGGTACCGATGACGAGATGCGCAGCCTGATCGAAGCACTCCAGGCCACGCATCAGGCTTAGTGGCAGCGCGATATCGTCACAACGGTATCCCTTTCCTGCCCAACCCCAGCAGCCGCCGCTCTCTTCAGGGCGGCGGTCATGCATGACGGCCAGCCAGCGCTCCACCACGAAATCCGGCATGAACGGTTTTTCTTCCGGAACACGACGCTGAGACGGCCGGAAAAGAGAGGTGTCGGTCGTGTCACCAGCGACTCGGCGCCCAGGTCTTCGAATCGCTTCTCCGGCGAGCCCCCTGGCGCTCATCATGAAGCAGGCCAATCGCGCTAAACAGCAGTTGTACGGTTGACTGAAAGCCTGTCGCAGCTAAAAGGCACTTAAATGATCAGTTACCTAGTACCCCTTGTGCGAAATAGCCGGTAGCAAAAGCCAATCCGGCTGCTGCGGTACCCATTAACAATGTACGTAGTCCCGGCCGGCACACTGGCACGCCATACACCGCGCTCTTAAGCATGCCGATACCTAAAAACACCAGCCCTGCGAGGCCAAGACTGACCAGGAATTGAGTGGTAATACCGAGCCCTGGCAGGGCATAGGGCAATAGGGGCAAAGCGCCGACCAAAAGGAATGCAGCGAAGGTAGTCAGAGCCGATCGCAAGGGACTAATTCCAGCAGCGGAAAGCCCATATTCTTCTCGCAACATGGTCGAGACCCATACTTCTGGATCGTGACATAGCGCTTCGACCACCTGTTCAAGCAACTCCCCCTCAAATCCCTTCGCTTGAAACAGCTGACGAATCTCTTCTCGCTCGCCTTCTGGCACCAAGGCGATATGTTGTTGTTCGACCTGTTCAGCGTTAGCAATCTGGGCCAATTGTGCTTGGCCAGCCTCATAGTTGCTCACTGCCATGCTGAAGCCATCAGCAGCCAAGTTGGCGAAACCCAGTACCAATGCTACTTGTGGCGAGAAACCCGCACCGAAAGCACCGGATACCACAGCAAAGGTAGTGACACAGCCATCGATACCTCCGAGTACAGCATCAGGTAACGTTGATGCTCTCATTGGCCTTGCTAGCCGGGCACGCACCGCATCGGGCTGATGCTCGCCCAGAAGCTCCTCGCGGCTGGGAGTCGGCATGATGAACCTCCTGTGATCTGGATGGCTAACCACAGGAGTATATGCACAACAAGGATATCGAGCTGATCAAAAGCGGGATGCTATTTTCGTTGGCGTGATCGGCAATGGCGCGTCCAGACCCGCTCGCTCTTCATACACAGTTCAGCACGAATAGACGGTTCAGTACGGCCTGATCGATGCCGTCACGACAGAAAGCCGTCACGACTGACTGAGAGGCCCGTGACGTTTCTTGCGGACATAAAAAAACCCCAGCCTTGTGGGCTGGGGTTTCGGGATAGATGCCTGACGATGACGGGGGCGGCCACCCGTCGTCCGGCGCTCTCCATGGGAGACCCCTAAACGAATGAACCCCGACCAATGGCCGGGGTTCGAAATAAGTGCCTGACGATGACCTACTCTCACATGGGGAGACCCCACACTACCATCGGCGCTAAGCGGTTTCACTACTGAGTTCGGCATGGATCAGGTGGTTCCCGCTTGCTATGGTCGTCAGGCAAAACTGACGTCGGGATGCGTGGCGTGACTGCAATTTGCCATCATCCCAACCGATTCGGATCATGCTGACCGAGACACGTCTCGCCTGCCCGCTCTACGAGGCAGGGCGTATCCAGTCTGTCGGTGATCATCACCGACCGCACGCGGTACGTCTCGTACCGGTGTCGTAAACCCCTTGGGGTTATATGGTCAAGCCTCACGGGGCATTAGTACACGTTAGCTCAACGCCTTGCAGCGCTTCCACACCGTGCCTATCAACCAGCTA